>CAZYVR010000023.1:0-10490 GCA_964651145.1 uncultured Victivallales bacterium
GTAGGCGTGGGAATATGGGAAAGTATTTTATGAATATTTATGCTGTTGCGCTTATTAAAAAACTCGAAGAACACAAACAGGAGAAAAAATAAATAATGAGAAAAAGCATTTTGTTTTTTGCTGTTCTCACGCTTGCCGGAATTGCATCCGCTGATTCCGCAAAAAGAGCTTACAGAGGAATTTACTACGGCCCGAAAAACGGAACAGATTACGAGAAGGAAAAATGCAAACTGGATATGTACCTGCCACCCGATAAATTTAAAAATTTCCCGGTGCTTGTCTATTTTCACGGCGGCGGCCTTACAGGGGGAAGTCGCGGAGGGCCTCATTCTGTTGTCCCCAAAGGCATTGCCCTAATTGCGCCGTCCTACCGTCTGTCGCCTAAAGCCAAGTGCCCGGATTACCTTAATGACGCGGCAGAGGCTGTCGCATGGACATTTAAAAACATAAAAAAATATGGAGGGGATCCAGACAAGATATTTATCGCAGGCATGTCGGCTGGTGGATATCTCACGGGGATGCTTGGCATGGATAAACGCTGGCTGGCGGCAAAGAACATCGATGTCGACAAGATAGCCGGCCTTCTTCCTGTCAGCGGGCATATGATAACACACTTTACCGTACGGAAAGAAAAAAAAATAAAGTCAATGCAGGGGTTGTCGGATGAATTCTCCCCGCTTTTCCATATAAGAAAAACACCGTTCCCTATTTTTATACAATGCGGCGACAATGATTATCCGGGGCGTCAGGAAGAGAATAAACTTTTTGTGGCTATGATGAAAAAATACGCCAAACAGCCCGCGTCCAGAATCATATACAAAGAATATAATGGAACTCATGGAACTTTTAACAGCACTAAGGCTCGAAACGACCTTTCCCAATTTATTCTCGAAACTTCAGGAATGGCCGAAAAATCAGGTTTGTTTGACGGCAAAGAACGAGAACAGGAGAAAGTAAAACTTTTAGCCAGAAGCTTCGGGAATGAATCTTTTATGAATGTGGAAAATAAAGCATGGACTGACTCTGGCATTGAAATTTTATCATCTGGCGGTTTTAAAAAAAAACCTCCATAAAGGAAAAAATAATTTCAGAATTACTCCTCGTGTGTATGCAGAAAAAAACAGAAATATACGGTAAAGTTCGCACAAAATGTGCCGGTAAAAATAATCAGAAAGACAAAGGAATATACTCTAAAAGACGGCAAAGGAAACAGTATATGCCTAAAAATGTGCAAAGGATCGAAATTGAAAGTATGGACTGAAAGCGGCAAGCTATGGGTTCAACTTGAAGCTAAAGATGATTATGTTGCAGGAACTCCTGACAATCGCCTCTGGAATGGAGACGCGCTGGAAGTATACGTAGACCGCACCCCGTTTCAAGCCCTCGACTTTGATAATCATCCCGGGCATAAGGACATTGAGACAAGGCAGTATATTTTTGCGGTAAAACCTGATTCAAAAGGCAATACTATTACTCTTTTGAATAAGCAAAAAAAATCTACCAGTAAAGCCAGCTCGGGAATTGAGATGATTTCATCGGGCTATAAAGCAACAGTCTCTATCCCTTTGGCTGAAATATCTCCAATGGTGGGGACAGAAAAGATTATAGGATTGAATTTTGAGCGCTGTTTGAGAAATCGTGATACTGAAACAGTATATAATAAAGAGTTTTTTACATTGCCCCCAAAACCGTCATGTTCAAGCAGGCTTCATTATCCTCTATTTAAAATTGAGGCTTTCGAATCTAAGGATGAATAAGATACTATGTATAGGTAACTAAAAAATGTAAAGGTATAAAAACTCCTTTGTCGAATAAATTGTTTCAACCCAAAAAAACAAAGACAAAGGAGGCACAAAGCCTTTTGGGGTCAGCCGCTTGTGTTTTAAGTCACTAAGCTTTTATTATGAATGAATTACTAATTTTCAAAAAGGAGCTTGATAATATGCCAAAACAAAGACGTAATTGGAAAAATAATGCCTGTTATCATATAACACATAGATGTCATAGACGTAAATTTTTATTTAAGTTTGCCAAGCAATTGAAAAACTTTTAAAACGTCTCGAGTTCACTGATGTCAAAAGGTTTCGAGAATGGCACAATAAAATACTGGCAGAAGAACTGGCTTGCGAAAATTATCGACGGGAAGTATACTGGAGTAAAGCTGTCGCAATCGAAGGCGAAAATGGTTGCCACAAGTGGCGATTGATTTAGGTTTAAAGCGTTGCAATATAAAAAAATCAAACAGATACAGGAAAATGCCTTTCTTATTTGTAAAAAAAAAAGGCAAAAAAGTAATTCTTAAGCAACTTATTACTGTGTCTTAAAACTGGCAAATTACTTATAGCAAGGATATAGCGACACAAAACAAGGTGGCGGAACCCGATTAAAGACCCGATTAAACAAAAGCTGTTATGCCGGAAAAACGGCTTGACTTTGCAAGGGTTCCGTTGTACTTAACCCACTAATTCAGCGGAAGACCCTCTTTTAGCTTCCTTTTTTTATTCGGTACTCTTGCATGCAATGACAGTTGATGGCGTTATGGCAGTCGTCAAAAACATCGCCTCTGAATAGCAGCAAGCGATAGCGCAGGAAATCCATATTTTGATAAGCTGGTTTGTCAAAAATATTTAATGTTGTAGGGAAGTCCACATGACAGCATGGAGCCATTCCGCCGCCAAAGCGAATATGAAGATTGTCAAACCTTGAACAGACCACCGGGCTTTTAGGTTTTTTCGGCGGCAATGATTGTTGAGAAATACTGCAAGGGGTGTCGGAGCCTATAGGCTCAGGATTCTTGAGATGTTCTTTTTCTTCATCTTCATTGCTTTTTATATTGTCAATGGCAACATTTTCATGTATTAAAATTTCATCAAGATTTGCTTCCATTTGCAAGAGCGCGTCTCTTGGGAATATTAACTCAACACCCAAGCGTCTGCCTTCGACAAATGCTTCAAACATCGCTTCCTGCCAATGATGGTTTAGGAAAAAATCGCCAGGTGTGTTATCTCCTATAAGATGTTGCACCTTGCATTTATCTGCGCCAATCTGATGGCACAAGTGAACCATGCCAGTTAAATCTTCAATATTGTCCTCCATTCCGGCCATCATTACATTAATTGACAAACCGGACTCAGGATGTTTGTCACGCTCTTCTTTTAATGCCAGCATATTGTCTATTACAGGCTGCAACTCTCCACGACGTATCTCACGATATTTGTCTGGATTATGTGAATCTATTGACACATTAAACTCAACATGGAAAGGATGTGAAGCAATGGCGGAAATAATCTTTGGCGTTAAAAGGTGCCCATTGCATACCGTGTTAAAAGGAAGACGATTGCGCCGTAGTATATCCAAGATCGGCAATATATCCGGATTCATCATGGGGTCGCTGCTGTTTGAGGGAAGAGCTATCATGCTGGCAGTAGGGACATGTGACAAGATTTGTCGAAACTCTTTTCGGGAAACATAAGCGAATTTTAAGTTCTTGCGATCTTCTTTGCCACAGCACATGCGGCAGTCAAGATTGCAAGCTCCTTCAGTAAAATCAATGCTCAAATACCAAGGCATCAAAAATATCCATGAAAACTCAGCATACTCTGGATTTGCATTTTGAAGCAAATAGTTGCCTAGCCATACACGGGCCTCATGGCGCAATTCATTTGTGCGGATAAGGTGATTAACATAAGAATGCGGACTTTCAAGGAAATTGCTTATTACTTCATCTTGAGTCATTTATTCTATTCCAAATTTTATATGTTGTTTTCTCTTGTTGTAATAGTTTTATATTTCCGCATTATTTATGCCACTCTGTTCTTACGCTGGATTTAGCTTTTCGAGCTATTTTATTAGGCTGAAAAAATCTTTGCGGAATATTTTTTGCGTCTGTGAAAAAATGACCTGTTATCGGGGTCAGCTACTTGCATTTAAGTCACTACGCTTTTATTATGAATGAATTACTAATTCTTCAATAAGAAACTTAATAAATGAAGCAGTTGCGCCCTGCCGGGCGCAACTAAAAAAAAAGCATTCGCGAAAAAATCGCGAATGCTTAAATATGCTTGATGCAAAACGAGAATTATTTACCGCTGATAACGCCGTGAATCTTGAAGTGACGTGTCGGAGAAAATTCGCCAAGCTTATGTCCAACCATGTTTTCTGTGACGAAAACAGTCAGAAAAGCTTTGCCGTTATGCACATTAAATGTATGTCCGACAAAATCCGGAAGCACCATTGAACGGCGGGACCATGTCTTAATCGGTTTTTTCTGGCCGCTTTTGTTAAGTCTTTCGACTTTTTCCATAAGATGGCCGTCAACGAATGGACCTTTTTTTACTGATCTGCTCATTTCTTTTTCCGCCTTTCCACAATAAACCTACTGGAAGGATTTTTCTTTTTGCGTGTTTTGAAGCCCTTAGACAACTGTCCCCACGGAGAAGTAGGATGACCGCCGCCGCTTGTCTTCCCTTCGCCACCGCCCATTGGATGGTCTACCGGGTTCATGGCTACGCCGCGAACATGCGGACGTTTGCCTGCATAGCGCTTCTTGCCCGCTTTTCCTATCTTAATATTCATATGCTCAAGATTTCCTACCTGACCTATTGTGGCCATGCAGTTTATATTCAGCATTCTTATTTCGCCGCTGGGCATTTTCAGCTGCGCATACTCTGTGTCTTTTGAACGCAACAGCGCGGACTGTCCGGCTGAGCGCGCAACCTTGGCGCCGCTTCCAGGTCTCATTTCAATGCAGTGGATTGTCACGCCAACTGGAATATCTTTGATTTTGAATGCGTTGCCCGGCTTGAGTTCAGCTTTTGGGCCGCTCATCACAATTGCGCCGACTGAGAGGCCGACTGGAGCTAAAATATAACGCTTTTCACCGTCAGCATAAAACAACAATGCAATGTTGGCTGTGCGGTTAGGATCATATTCTATCGTTTTCACCGTAGCAGGAATGCCTTCCTTGTCACGTTTAAAATCGATAGTGCGATAACGACGCTTATTGCCGCCCCCACGAAACCTTGTTGTCACGCGGCCAAGATTATTTCTGCCGCCGGTGGATCTTGTGCCCTTGGTCAATTTTTTTTGCGGCTCGCTGACCGTGATTTCCGCAAAATCGGAAACCGTCATATTTCTTCGGCTCGGCGATGTAGGCCTATAGCTTTTTATTGGCATAGTATTTTACCTCGTATTTTAAAGGATGTCTATTGAACCCTCGGAAAGGGTTACAACAGCTTTTTTCCAGTCTGCGCGACGTCCAGCTTTCAGAGATTTTCCGACTCTCTTAGGTTTGCCTTTGCAGTTCATTACGTTCACAGACTTGACTTTTACATTAAAAAGCGTTTCAACGGCTTTGCCAATTTCAATTTTGGCGGAGCCTCTGGACACTTTGAAAACGTATTTGTTTTCGTTTTCTGTCAAATCAGTATTCTTCTCTGTCACGAGAAGCGTTTCGATTATGTCATATGGAGATTTCATATTTTTTAAGCCCCTATGAGGTCAGGCGCTGGGTGAAAGCATCCAGGCCGGCCTTGGTAAAAGCAAGTTGATTAAAACGCAACATCTGATAGACATTTACGCTGGCGGCCTTGATAAGGAGACAGCCCGGGATATTTGACGTGGCCCAACGAATGTTGTCATTTTCTTCGTCCACAACAAACAATACAGTTTTGGTTATCTTCAGGTTGTCGATAACTTTACGCGCATTCTTGGTTTTTCTGTCCGGGAGCTCAAACTTGTCAATCGCAATAACAGAACCTTCGATCAGTCTTTCAGTGAAAGCTCTTTTCATTGCAAGCTTGCGAACTTTCTTGTTGACTTTCTTTTCAAAAGATCTAGGCTTGGGTCCAAAAGCGACGCCGCCGCCTTTCCAGATCGGATTTCTTATACTGCCAGCTCTGGCTCTGCCAAGGCCTTTCTGTCTGAAAGGTTTGGCTCCGCCTCCGCTTACTTCAGAGCGAGTCTTGGTGCAGGCTGTTCCAGCCCTGCTGGCTGCTTGTATGGCAACGACAATGTCGTGCACAGCCTGTGTGCCTCTCTCGAATTCGAGACAACTGTCATCAACGATATATTCGCCAACGCATGCCCCGTTCATATCCAATAAATCTAATTTTTTGCTCATTTTTTCACCTGTGCGTTTTCAGATGGGCAGCTCTTTTTCCTTGCGTTTTTAATGAAAAGCGTTCCTCCATTGGGTCCTGGAACCGCGCCTTTGATGAAGATGAGGTTCTCTTCCGGCATAAGCTTGACTACACGGAGATTCTGAGTTGTTCTGGGAACATTCCCCATCTGGCCTGGCATTTTCTTGCCTTTTTGAACGCGTCCCGGCTGTTCGCACTGTCCGATAGAACCAGGTTTACGTTTCCAACCGCCGCCATGACTGTAGCGACCGCCAGCAAAATTGTAGCGTTTTACAACGCCTTGAAAGCCGCGTCCTTTAACCGTGCCAGTGACATCCACATATTGATCAACAACGAAGATGTCGGACTTGAGCTCCGCGCCTATTTCCAAATCTGAATCTCCTTCAATGCGGAATTCTTTGATTTTTGTTGGCGGAGTCGTTTCGCGTCCGGCTTTTTTGCAATGACCAAGGATTGCCTTTGTTTCATTTTTAGCTTTCTTCTCTCCAAAACCCAGCTGGATTGCGGAGTAGCCGTCTCTTTCTTTTGTCTTGAGATCGAGAACAACACATGGGCCAGCCTGTAAGACTGTCACCGGGATTACGCGACCTCTGTCATCGTAGACCTGTGTCATTCCGATTTTTCTGCCTATTAAAGCATTCATGTTTCTCCTTCCAGACGCATTGCCTCCTCTAATAATAGGTCTTCGGGGCAGCGGCGTCTACGGTAGCGGTTTACGCTCCGATTTTAATTGATATGTCAACCCCGGCAGGAAGGTTAAGCTTTTTCAGCTCGTCAACCGTCTTGGCCGTGGGATCGATTATGTCCATCAGGCGCTTATGAGTCCTGATTTCAAACTGCTCCATTGATTTCTTATTTACATGAGGCGAACGGTTGACGGTCATTCTCTCAATGCGCGTGGGCATTGGGATAGGACCTGCAACCATGGAGCCGGTTCTTTTTGCGGTGTTAAGGATTTCCGCCGCAGACTGGTCTAGTATACGATGCTCATAAGCTTGCAGGCGTATACGAATTTTCTGTGTGCTTGCCATTATTTTTTCTCCATTATTTTTTCTTGAATAGAATTTGGAACTTTATCAAAATGGGAAGGCTCCATTGAGTATGAAGCTCTGCCTCGAGTCAAGGATCTCATCGCAGTCGCATATCCGAAAAGCTCTGACAAAGGTGTTTGCGCTATAATCTTTGTAAAGTTGCCGTCGTGATCGGCGTTAACTTCGACAACATTTCCTCTGCGGCTGGTGACGTCGCCGATGATATCGCCCATGTGCTCGTCAGGGGTTGTTATTTCCATTTTCATCATAGGCTCAAGGATAGTCATCGAGCCCTTTAGAGCCGCTTCCTTAAAGGCCATTGAGCCGGCAATTTTAAAGGCCATTTCTGACGAGTCAACCGCATGGTGAGAACCGTCAAGTATGTTGACATGAAAATCAACAACCGGGAATCCGGCAATAACGCCTGTCTGCGCGGCTTCGCGAATGCCAGCTTCAATTGGCTTGATGTATTCTTTCGGAATATTTCCGCCGACAACTTTGTTGTCTACTGTGACCCCGTGTCCGCTTTCCTTAGGCTCGATATTTAGAATGACATGGCCGTATTGGCCGCGGCCGCCTGATTGACGCACAAACTTGGAATTGGCTTCCGTTGGCTTAGTGATCGATTCGCGATACGCAACTTCAGGACACCCAGTGTTTGCGGAAACTTTAAATTCTCTGGTCAGCCTGTCTACGATAATTTCAAGATGAAGTTCGCCCATGCCGGAAATAATAGTTTGCCCAGTCTCTTTATCGCTGCGGACATTAAACGTGGGGTCTTCTTCCGAGAGCATACCCAAAGCATGATAAAGCTTGTCTCTGTCCGCTGTGGTTCTAGGCTCAATGGATATAGATATTACCGGATCAGGAAAGTTCATTGACTCAAGGATTATAGGATCATTTTCAAAGCAAACGGTGTCTCCGGTCGTTGCATTTTTCAAGCCTACAGCCGCAGCAATGTCGCCACTGAAAACAGCATTTATTTCTTCGCGGGAATTTGCGTGCATCTGAAGGATTCTGCCAAGACGCTCTCTTTTGCGTGTGCGGGGATTATAAACAGACATTCCTTTTTCAGCGGAGCCTGAATAAACGCGGAAAAACACAAGTTTGCCGACATATGGATCTGTCATTATTTTGAAGACAAGAGCTGAAAATGGCTGCTGGTCTCCAACGTGCCTTGTTATTGGTTCTTCAGTATGCGGATGAATTCCCTGAATGTCCCAAATATCAACAGGAGAGGGAAGGAAAGACACAATAAGATCAAGCAAAGGCTGAACGCCTTTGTTTTTGAATGCCGACCCGCAGGCTGCAGGTATGATGTCGTTCTTAATTGTTGCACGTCTTATTGATTTTTTTATAGTCTCATTGTCTGGAGTTTCATCGGCAAGGAATATTTCCATTACTTCTTCATCAACTTCAGCAAGGCATTCAACCATGTAACTGCGAGCTTTTGCGACTTTTTCAACATACTCTTCAGGAACATCAGCCTCGCGCATTGTTGCTCCAAGTTCATCGCCTTCAAAGTAATACGCCTTTTCATCGATAATGTCAATTACGCCAAGGAAATCAGCTTCGGCGCCCATCGGAATTTGCAGTGGAACAATAGTGCCGCCAAGTTTTGTGCGAATGTCTTCGATCACTTTATCGAAGTTGGCTCCGGTTCTGTCCATCTTGTTGACCATTACTACAACTGGCACTTTATAACCTTTAGCCTGACGCCAGACAGTTTCGGATTGAGGCTGAACACCACCAACCGCGCAAAAGACTGCAACCGCTCCATCCAAAACGCGCAGCGACCGCTCAACTTCGGCAGTGAAATCAACGTGGCCTGGAGTGTCTATAATGTTGATCCGGTGCTGATTCCAGATGCATGTTGTGGCAGCGGACGTGATAGTTATGCCACGCTCCTGCTCTTGCTCCATCCAGTCCATTGTGGCTGTGCCTTCATGGACTTCTCCTATCTTATAATTCACGCCAGTATAGTAGAGAATGCGTTCAGACAGGGTGGTTTTGCCCGCGTCTATGTGCGCCATTATCCCAATATTGCGCACTTGCGCCAGAGGCACTGCTCTGCCATCTGCTTCTTTGTAGTCTTTGGCCATTGTCATTAACTTGCCGCTCCTAAAGGTGTTGCTTTACCATCTATAATGGGCAAAGGCTTTATTTGCCTGAGCCATCTTATGGGTGTCTTCTTTTTTCTTTACTGATGACCCAGCATTCTCAAATGCATCGAGAAGCTCGGCTGCGAGCGATTCCATCATAGGCTTCCCTTTTCTGCCATTAGCGTAGGTGGTTATCCAACGCATAGCCAAGGCGACCTGCCTGTCATTGCTCACTTCGATCGGAACCTGATACGTGGCTCCGCCAACGCGACGGCTTTTCACTTCAAGCTTAGGCTTCACATTTTCCAGGGCCTGGAGAAAAACTTCCAATGGCTCTAAATCTTTTTTTCTTTTCTGGATCATGTTGAACGCACCGTAAACGATGCGTTGAGCCGTTGACTTTTTGCCTTTTGTCATAATTGTGTTGATAAGGCGAGCTACAAGCTCACTGTTGTACTTAACATCCGGTATCAACTGTCTTTTTACTGCTTTGTGTCTTCTCATAATTTAATCCTTAAAAAATATAAACTTGCTTTAACAGCAAAACTGTCGGCACCTTAACCAGATGTCGACAGTTTGTCAAAAATATCCAAATTTAATTAACCTGCAAAGCCTTATCTAGGACGCTTGGTGCCATACTTTGAGCGCCCTTGCATTCTTTTGTCAACACCAAGGCTATCTAACGCTCCGCGAACTACATGATAACGCACACCTGGCAGGTCGCGAACACGACCGCCTTTAACAAGCACCACTGAGTGCTCTTGCAAGTTGTGGCCTTCTCCGCCTATATAAGCGGTAATTTCCTGGCCATTAGTCAGGCGAACCCTGGCTATTTTCCTTAAAGCCGAGTTCGGCTTTTTAGGAGTTCTTGTTGTGACTTGCAAGCAAACTCCGCGTCTCTGCGGGCATGAGTCAAGAGCTCTCGCTTTGCTCTTTTTGACTTTGCTTTTTCGTCCATAACGAACTAACTGATTAATTGTCGGCATATATATTATCCTAACCTTTTTTTACCGCTTCATTCTACAAAATGAGCAAGTAAGATAGTACTCATATGAAACTTTTCAAATTAAAAAAGAATTTAATTGAAAAATATTCTTACTCTTAGAATTTTTCCGGTTTTTCTTATTTTTCTAGACCATCCAAATCTGCTTTTTCTATCTCGTCTGCTTTTTCTATCTCGTCTGCTTTTTCTATCTCGTCTGCTTTTTCTATCTCGT
>CAZYVR010000023.1:10590-28815 GCA_964651145.1 uncultured Victivallales bacterium
TTTTTCTATCTCGTCTGCTTTTTCTATCTCGTCTGTTTTTTCTATCTCGTCTGTTTTTTCTATCTCGTCTGCTTTTTCTATCTCGTCTGTTTTTTCTATCTCGTCATCTGTGTCTTTTTCACCAAATAAAATCCTGGCCGATCTGAGCTTGTCTTCGGAAGCTGATTGATGCTCCAATTCGGGAATGACTATTTCTTCTTCGATTTCCTCGCCAAGCTTCAGTACTCTGAGGCATTGCAACTCTTCGGTGCCTGTCCCGGCTGGAATCAAATGTCCGGTTATGACGTTTTCTTTGAATCCGCGAAGATTGTCTACTTTCCCTAGTGTCGCCGCATCTGTCAATATTCTGGTGGTGTCTTGGAAAGACGCTGCAGAAATAAAGCTCTCGGTTTCGAGAGACGCTTTGGTTATTCCTAGGAGAACAGGCTCCGCTTCCGCGGGCTTGCCGCCTTGAGCCAGCACTTTTACGTTTTCGCTGATAAACTCATCTTTGTCAATCTGTTCGCCAGTCAGATAGCGGGTGCTTCCTTGATCGCTGATGCGAACTTTCTGCATCATCTGACGAATAATAACTTCAATATGCTTGTCGTTGATTTCAACACCTTGAGCTCTGTAAACCAACTGGATTTCGTTAACCAAATACCTCTGAAGGTCCTGAGGTCCACAAATTTCCAGAAGAGTTTGAGGAACAATTGAGCCCTCTGTCAATTTCTGGCCTTTCTTGACAATATCGCCTTTACCGACAGTCAAATGCTTGGTGGCTGGAATATTGTTATGCTCTTCAGTGAGTCCAGACTCCGGATCGCGGATTATCAGCTGACGCTTTCCGCGAGCCATTTTTCCAAGTTCAATAATCCCGTCAATTCTAGCAATCTCCGCCACATCCTTAGGTGTCCGCGCCTCGAATAACTCTGCAATTCTAGGCAGACCGCCTGTGATGTCTTTATTTTTCGCTGTCTGACGCGGCACGCGGGCCATGATCATTCCGGGAACGACTGCCATTCCTTCTTTAAGCATCAAAAATGCGCCGGCCGGCAGAGGATAATTGGCGACAAAATCGCCTTTTTTATTCTTCAGGACCAGCTGCGGGTGGAGGTCTTCGCGATGCTCCATTACAGTAACTTCTTCAGTGCTTCCGCGCTTGACCTTGCTTAAGGTCACATCTTCGACCAAGTCATGCAACTCCACTCGCCCTATTTCTTCCGCGATAATCGGCACATTATAAGGATCCCAATGGATGAATTTTTCGTTGGTCTTTACTTTTTGACCTTCTATCTTGGACATGATCGCGCCTGTTTCAACTTCATAGCGGTCAAGTTCCGCTTCCTTCATCGCGTCTGACCAATAGTCATAGTCCATGTTGTAATAGCCGCCAATTGCTTCCGCTTCAGCTTTTGCTTTTGTCCTGGATCTCTCTTCCGCCTGCTTTGCCTTCTTATCGTCATAAACAATAACAAAGCCGTTTTTGTTTACAACGACAGTTTCACCTTTTTCATTAGTGACTGTGCGGATATTGTCAAACTTGATCACTCCACCGTTACGGGCGGAAATAATCGGTTGTTTGTAAGCGGAGGAAGCCGTTCCTCCGATATGGAATGTTCTCATTGTCAACTGCGTGCCGGGCTCGCCAATTGATTGGGCCGCAATAATTCCGAGCGCGTCCCCTTCTTCTGCCAATTTATCGCTTGCCAGGTTGCGCCCGTAGCATTTTATGCAAACACCGTGGACGATGTCACATGTGAGAACAGATCTAACCAAGACTCTCTGAATGCCGCGGCTATTTATTTTGTCAACAACTTCCGGCGTGAATTCTTCGGCGGAAGCAATTATCAGACTGCCGTCGTCAGACACAGGATCACGAATGTCCATCGCGCTGAATCGGCCAAGGAGTCTGTCTTCCAAAGGAATTATTTCTTCATCGCCTTCAACTATTGCGCTGACCCAGATGCCCTTGACTGTGCTGCAATCTTCAGTGCGGCAAATAATGTCCTGTGACACATCAACAAGCTTGCGGGTCATGTAACCGGAGTCGGCTGTCTTAAGAGCGGTGTCCGCCAGACCTTTACGCGCTCCGTGCGTGCTTATAAAATATTCAAGCACCGAGAGGCCTTCCCGAAAGTTTGAAATAATCGGACGCTCGATGATGTCGCCGGATGGTTTTGCCATCAGTCCGCGCATTCCGCCAAGCTGCCTAATCTGGTCCTTGCTGCCTCGCGCTCCTGAGTCCAGCATCGCAAAAACAGGATTTATCGAGTCAGAGTTGCCGTGGAGCTCAAGATGTTTAAACAGCTCGTTGGCTACATTATTGCTTGTCTGAGTCCAGATATCTATTATTTTATTGTGACGCTCGCCCTCAGTCAAAACACCTTTGTTGTATTGTGACATGATTTTGTCTATTTCTACGCGGGCCGCCTTAATGGTTTCGGGCTTATTTTCTGGAATCACCAAATCAGATATTGAAATAGAAAATCCTGCAATTGTGGCATATTCATAGCCCAAAGCCTTGAGCTCGTCCAACAGTGTGACAGTTTTGTCGTGTCCAATATGCGAATATGATTCACTTATTAGTTTTCCCAGTTGTTTTTTCCCGGCCACTTTGTTGTAAAATCCGAGCGCATCATCCCATATTTCATTAAAAATGCAACGCCCAGGCGTAGTAAGGATGAATTTCTTTTCGGGATCGCCCCAAGGTGTTTTTTTGCCAAAATCGAGATTCGGGAGTCTCACGGCGTCATGAATTCTGATTGCGCCGTGGTCCAGAGCAGTAAGAACCTCAAAGTAATCCTTATAGGACTTGGCTTTTTCCGGCCCTACTGGATCAACTGTCAGATAATAGGCGCCAAGCGTGATATCTTGCGTTGGAGAAGTAATCGGCTTGCCGTTCGCAGGCGAGAAGATGTTATTAGGCGCAAGCATCAATAGCTTGGTCTCCATCTGCGCCGCATTGGACAAAGGCACATGCACAGCCATCTGGTCGCCGTCAAAGTCAGCATTGTAAGCTGTGCAGACAAGCGGATGAATGCGAATGGCGGATCCTTCAATAAGAACCGGGTCAAAAGCCTGAATACTGAGTCTGTGCAATGTGGGAGCACGATTAAGCATTACCGGATGGCCTTGGGTCACTTCTTCTAGAATGTCCCAAACAGCAGCTTCGCCGCGTTCTATCATTTTTTTGGCGCCGCGCACTGTGTGGGCGTGTCCACGCTCTTTCAAGTGCCTTATTATAAAAGGCTCAAAAAGGACAAGTGCCATTTTCTTGGGAAGACCGCACTGCCATATCTTCAATTCCGGGCCCACAACGATGACGGAGCGGCCGGAATAATCCACGCGTTTGCCAAGCAGATTCTGACGAAAGCGTCCCTGCTTGCCTTTAAGCATGTCGCTAAGTGATTTAAGAGGACGATTGCCTGCGCCTGTCACAGCGCGGCCATGCCTGCCGTTGTCAAGAAGGGCATCCACCGCTTCCTGGAGCATTCTTTTTTCATTGCGAATAATAACTTCGGGAGTTCTCAACTGAAGAAGATTTTTCAACCTGTTGTTTCTGTTGATCACGCGGCGGTAAAGATCATTCAAATCTGATGTCGCAAACCTGCCGCCTTCCAGAGGCACTAAAGGCCTGAGGTCTGGAGGAATGACAGGAAGGACTTCGAGTATCATCCATTCAGGGCGCGCATTGCTTTTGATGAAGCCTTCCACAAGACGAAGTCTTTTAGAGAACTTTTTGCGTATGGCCTTGTTTTTGGTTAAATTCAACTGCTCTTCCATCTGGACTCTAAGCTCTTCCAGATTTGCAGCCGCAAGCAGGGTGCGTATGGCAGTAGCGCCCATGTCAGCCTGAAAAGAGTCGCCGTAATCATCTTTTGCCTGACGATATTCCAGTTCAGACAAAGGCTGTCCAAGCTTAAGGGGAGTGTCCCCTGGATCAGTGACAGCCCAGTCTTCATAATAAATGATTCTTTCCATAGCACGCGCCGTTATGTCAAGCATAAGGCCGATGCGGCTAGGCATGCATTTAAAAAACCAGATGTGTGAGACTGGAACAGCCAAGTCAATATGTCCCATCCTGTCGCGTCTTACCTTTGATTGGGTGACCTCCACGCCGCAACGGTCACACACAATGCCTTTGTGCTTGACTCGCTTGTACTTGCCGCAGTTGCATTCCCAATCTCGCGTCGGCCCGAAAATGCGTTCGCAAAAGAGACCGCCTTTTTCAGGTTTGAAGCTTCGGTAATTGATTGTTTCAGGATTCTTGATTTCGCCGTGGCTCCATGAGCGTATAACTTCCGGGGAAGCAACATTTATGGAAACGGCGTTAAAGGACGAATTGGAATCATGGCCAAGCAATTCCCTGTAGGCATAGGTATTGTCAATCACGTCTGTTTCCTCCGCGTATTGTATTTGATTTATTAATTATTAAGATTATTTCTTGACAGTCCGGATATCGAGGCCGAGACTCTGCATTTCTTTCATCAGAACGTTAAACGATTCCGGCCTGCCTGGGTCAAGAATATTTTGTCCCTTGACAATTGATTCATAAATCCTGGCGCGTCCGGCAACATCATCGCTCTTGACAGTCAACATTTCCTGAAGAGTGTACGCAGCTCCATATGCTTCAAGAGCCCATACTTCCATTTCTCCGAAACGTTGTCCACCGTGTTGAGCTTTGCCGCCGAGCGGCTGCTGCGTCACGAGCGAATAAGGGCCGACTGCTCTGGCGTGGATTTTGTTTGCCACAAGATGGTCAAGCTTCAACATATAGATTTGTCCAACCATAACTCGTTGGTCAAATTTATTGCCGGTTCGGCCATCATAAAGGTCGGCCTTGCCGTCAAACTTTAAATTGCCGTCCTGCTTGAGGAAGCCCCAGTTGAATCTTTCACCTTTTTCTTTTTCATCATTGTCATTGGCTTCAGTCATCAACCTGACAATGTCGTCTTCTTTAATGCCGTCGAAAACAGGAGTCGCTATCTTCATTCCCAACATTTTTGCGGCCCATCCCAGATGTGTTTCCAGCACCTGTCCAACGTTCATACGACTAGGCACGCCAAGCGGGTTGAGGACAATGTCAACAGGCGTTCCGTCCGGAAGGAAAGGCAAATCTTCGAGCGGCACTATTTTTGCCACGATGCCCTTGTTTCCATGGCGCCCGGCCATTTTGTCGCCCACTTGAAGCTTGCGTTTGCAGGCTATATAGACTTTTACTTTTTTGATTACTCCAGGATCAGCGCCATCGCCAGCTTCCAGAAGGGCTATTGCTTCGTTCCGAACCATTTCGTTTTCTTCGAGCCTCGGAATGAAGACAGATATAATCTCATTAATTGTGTTTTTCAGAGGACATTCATCCATCCTGAAAGCATTGTATTTGTTCGCAAGCTTGATTACCGCGCTGCGAGTGACTTTCCTGTTGGAAGATATCAGTATGGCGTTTGGCTTTGATGATGCGTCATCATAAATGGGGCAAGGCAATTTCTGTCCCAGCATTATATCAGCCAAACGGTCTGACAAGTCTTCCACCAATTCCGCATGTTTCGTTTTGTAAGAGTCTTTTGCGCCCTTTATTTGACGTCTCATCTCAGATTTTGTCATGGATTGCCTGTTTGGATCTTTGGCGTATTCCATTCTGATGTCCATCACTATTCCGCCTTTGCCGCTGCTGACGACAAGACTGGAATCTTTTACGTCCGCGGCTTTTTCTCCGAATATTGCTCTTAGCAGACGTTCTTCCGGAGCCAGTTCAGTTTCGGACTTTGGAGTTATTTTGCCTACCAGTATGTCGCCAGGCTTAACTTCCGCTCCGAGTCTGACCACGCCGTCAGGACCGAGATTCCTGAGAGCCTCTTCGCTTACATTCGGTATGTCGCGGGTTATTTCTTCCGGGCCAAGCTTTGTGTCCCGGGAAGTGATTTCAAACTCGTCTATGTGAACACTAGTGTAGACATCGTCTTTCACAAGACGTTCGCTGACCACAATGGCATCCTCAAAGTTGTAGCCATACCAGGGCATGAAGGCAACGAGCACGTTTTTGCCAAGAGCTAGTTCGCCGTCTTCAGTGGCGGCTCCGTCGGCTATAACTGTGCCTTTTTCTATTTTGTCGCCGCATCTTGCGAGCGGACGCTGGTTTATGCAGGTGCCGGCATTGCTGCGCAGGAATTTATTCAGGCGATAAACCCTCGCTTCCTGCGGATTTTCTGTCTCGTCAATCGACAGGCCGTCTTTAGTTACAACTATTTCGCTTGAAGATACTTGAGCCACAATGCCTGAGTCCTTGGCCGAAACCACTGAACGGGAGTCAACCGCCACTTTGCCCTCAAGTCCGGTTCCGACAAGCGGAGATTCCGTCAAGAGCAATGGCACAGCCTGGCGTTGCATGTTCGAACCCATGAGTGCGCGGTTTGCATCATCGTGCTCAAGGAAGGGGATCAGACCCGCAGCAGCACTGACAAGCTGCTTTGGCGAAACGTCCATATAATCGACTTCTTTTGCAGGACGCTCCTCAGATTCGCCTTGGATTCTTGACATGACCATAGAATTGACAAATTTGCCGTTTTCATCCAGAGGCGCATTGGCCTGAGCTATGATAAACTGCTCTTCTTTGTCAGCTGTAAGATAATCTATTTTTTTGGAGACAACGCCTTTTTCCGCTATTCTATATGGCGTTTCGAGGAAGCCAAGATTGTTGATGCGCGCATAAAGCGACATTGAAGAAATAAGTCCGATGTTCGGCCCTTCAGGCGTTTCAATAGGACAAATACGGCCATAATGGCTGGAATGCACGTCGCGAACTTCAAATCCGGCTCTTTCGCGGCTCAGCCCACCAGGTCCCAGCGCGCTTAAGCGGCGCTTGTTTGTGAGTTCAGACAGAGGGTTGGTCTGGTCCATGAACTGTGAAAGCTGATTCCTTGCAAAAAAGTCTCTTACCACGCTGGCAAATGCCTTGGGATTAATAAGCTTGTTTGGCGTAATGGTGGTTTCTTCCGCATTCATAAGAGTCATGCGTTCGCGTATCAAGCGTTCTGTTCTGAGAAGCCCAACACGGCAATGGTTCTGAAGCAACTCGCCAACTGTCCTTACGCGCCTGCTGCCGAGATGGTCAATGTCGTCAGTCTGGCCGCCTGTATTTCTGAGGTGCATCATGTATTTGCATGCTTCCATCAGGTCTTCTTTTTTTAAGACTCTGTCAGAGAGCGGGAAGTCAAGGTGAAGCTTTTCATTGATTTTAAAGCGGCCAACCATTCCCAGATCATACCTTTTGACGTCAAAGAAGAGGCGCTTAATCAATTGCTTGGCATTGGCCACGCTTGGGGGATCGCCCGGGCGCATCCGCCTGTAAATTTCCTTCAAGGCTTCTTCCTGATTTCTTGCGGGGTCACGCTCAAGGCATGTTATCAGATAATTGTTGCCTTCAGGAATATAGGCAAGGTCAACGTTTTTGATGTTGGCGTCTTGAAGAGTTTTAAGATGCGTTTCATTAAGCGAGGTCAGCTCTTCCAGAACTATTACATCATCTCCGGTTACTATGTCGTCAATAGTGTAATAGTTCGCCAGATTTTCTTCTTTCAACAAAGACGTGGGAGTATAACTCTTTACATCGTAAGCTTCAGAAAGCATTTCTTTGTTGGTTTCATAGCCAATTGCGCGCATAAAAGTGGTTATGAGAAATTTTCTGCGTCTGCGTCTTCTGTCAAGATAAATATATATATAGTCATTTATGTCAAACTGCACTTCCATCCAAGAGCCACGGTCAGGAATTATCCTGAAGGAATACAGTGTGCGCCCACTGGAGTGCTTGCTTTTTTCAAAGCAAATACCCGGAGAGCGGTGGAGCTGGCTGATGATAACCCGTTCTGCTCCGTTTATTACAAATGTGCCTCGTTCTGTCATCATGGGAATTTCGCCAAGATAAACTTTTTCCGGAATGACAACATCTTTGTTTTTAAGCTGAAATTCTACATGGAGCGGCGCGCTGTATGTGTTGCCGTCTTTAATGCAGTCAACAACGTCCACTTTCGGTTCCCCGACAGTATAAGAGATAAATTCGACGACGAGCTGTTTGTCAAAACTCTCAATCGGAAACACTTCGTTAAATACTTCCTGCAGTCCAATGTCATCTCTTTTTTCTGGAGCAACATCTTTCTGAAGAAAGGAGTCATAGGAATCAATTTGAACTCCGATTAAATCTGGAGTTTCCAATACATCCTGCAATTTTCCAAAATTAACACGTTCAGGCATGGCCGACCCTTCTGGTTAGAGTATAAAATAAACGATTTTCTCCCGCCTCTTCAAGCGAACAAATAATAAGAGGTGAAAAGACGAAGAAGGGCGGGAATATAATCAAAATATTCCCGCCATCTTAATAACGTCAAAATAACTCTTATTATTTGAGCTCGACTGTAGCGCCTGCTCCTTCGATCTGTGCTTTTATCTTTTCAGCTTCTTCTTTTGTAACGCCTTCTTTAACAGTTTTAGGCGCGGCTTCAACAAGATCTTTGGCATCTTTCAGTCCAAGACCAGTGATGGCTCTGACTTCTTTGATGACGCCAACTTTTTTCTCACCGAAAGACTTGAGTATTACGTCGAATTCAGTTTGTACTTCAACCTCAGCAGCGTCTCCGCCAGCCACAGGCATTGCCATTGCGGCCATCGGAGCGGCAGCTGTCACGCCAAGGCGGTTTTCAAGGGCTTTAACCAGCTTGGACAATTCCAAAACTGTGAGATTTTCCACATAAGAGATGAAGTTATCCATTTCTGCTGATACTTCTACTTTTACTTCTTCAACTTTTGCTTCTTCAGACATTTTATATTTCCTCCGTTTTTATTGATTTTGTTCTTCTAGTTTGTTTTTATAAGCGTTAAGCACGTTGAGTATGCTCGACGCCTTGTTGTTAAGAGTGCTGACAAGATTTCTTGCAGGAGCCTGAATGACCCCAATAAGCTGTGAGTAAAGAATTTCGCGGCTCGGAAGCAAAGCGATATCCTTAATGTCACCCTGGGAAAGCAGTTCGCCTTCCAGGTATCCACTTTTGGGACCCAATTCTTCATGTTTTTTAAAGAAATCGTCAATGACTTTTGCAATGCCGCCTGGATCGCCGGATCCAGTGATCATGGCTGTGTCGTCAAGAAGCTCAAGCTTTGTCAATTCGGAAGGGCCGTGTATTTCTGCTGCCTTTTTGATAAGGCGATTTTTAAGGACCTGACAATTTGCGTCAAACGGCGCCAACTGGTTGCGGAACGCCGAAAATTCTTTTACAGAAAGTCCCTTGTAGCTTATAAAAAACACGAATGACGAATCATTGAGGACATCGCCGATATCTTTTACCATTTGGACTTTTTCTGATCTCATGACGTCACCTTCACAAATTCTTTAGAGTCTATTTTTATGCCGGGGCTCATTGTGGAAGAAACAGTGCAAGAGCACATGTAAGTTCCTTTTGCCACTGCGGGCCTGGCTCTCAATAGGGCATTTATTACTGCTAAGCAGTTTTGGTTGAGGTCTTCAGCTGAAAAAGACATTTTGCCAACTGGCACATGTATGCAAGCGCCTTTGTCTATTTTAAACTCGACACGGCCTGCTTTAGCTTCATTGACCGCTTTGCCAACCTGATCGGTGACAGTGCCAGTCTTTGGGTTCGGCATTAAACCGCGTGGGCCGAGAACGCGGCCTAAAGGACGCACTTTCTGCATTGCCGCAGGTGTTGCGATAAGAGTGTCAAATCCAAGCCAGCCGCCTTTGATTTTTTCAACAAGGTCTTCAAAGCCGACATGCTCTGCGCCAGCCGCTTTGGCCTCATCCGCTGCCCCTTCGCTTGCCACTACCGCAACAGTTACTTGTTTGCCTGATCCTTTTGGAAGGGGAAGGGCTCCGCGAACGTTCTGGTCAGACTGCCTGGGATCAATTCCCAGCTTGAAAGCCAATTCAACAGTTTCGTCAAATTTTGGCTTCGGCATTGACTTGAGAATATCAAGAGCATCCGCCAGAGCATAATCAGCCTGTCTGTCATATTTTGTCAGCCGAGCAAGATAAAGTTTGCTTTTTTTACTCACGCTTCCACCTCAATTCCCATGCTGCGGGCGGTTCCGGCTATAATCTTCATAGCTTGCTCCTCATCGCGGGCGTTAAGATCTTCTTTTTTGATTTCAACGATTTCCTTCAACTGCGCTTTGGTCACTGTTCCAACAGTTTCACGGCCAGGCGTTTTTGCGCCTGATGCCAAAGCAACGGCTTTTTTCAGAAGGATTGCAGCTGGTGGCGACTTAGTGATGAAGGTGAATGAACGATCCTGGTAGACGGTGATGACTACCGGGGTAATCATTCCCGACTGTGCCTGTGTCGCGGCGTTGAACTGCTTGCAGAAATCCATTATATTGACTCCGGCCTGACCTAGCGCCGGACCTACCGGTGGCGCAGGATTTGCGGCTCCAGCTGGAATCTGCAAACGGATTTCTCCTTTTACTTTCTTTGCCATAAATTGTCTCCTGTCACATGCTATGCGGTGCGAATCGGCAGGACTCCTCCCGCATGCATAAATAACAAACTATATCGTTTAAGTTTTGACGCACAGCTTTAATTGCTGCGGCCAACCTGCCAGAACTCCAATTCCACTGGGGTTGAACGCCCGAAAATAGAAACCATCAGTTTTAATTTCCCGCGTCCCGCATCAATCTCTTCGATTGAGCCTTCAAAATTTTCAAATGCCCCGTCTTTGATTCTTACTGATTCGCCAATCTCAAAATCAATTTTGGGCTTGATTTTTTCTTCTTTGCCCGCAACCTGACGCATCATGTCCTCAAATTCGCTGTCTGAAAGAGGCATGGGCCTGTCGCCTCCGCCTACAAAACCAATGACGCCCTGAGTTTCGCGGATGAAATACCAGAGAGTCTCATCTATTGTATTGTCTTCATCATCATACAAGTCCATACGCACGAGAATGTATCCTGGAAAAAACTTGCGTGTAGTTGTAATGCGCTTGCCTTGGCGGACTTCCGAAACTTTTTCCGTGGGAATGAACACCTCATAAATCTTGTTTCCTGAATCTTCAAGCTTGAGTTGTCTTTCAATTCCGTCGCGCACTCTGTTTTCCTGGCCGGAAAGCGTATGCACTACATACCACTTCCCTTTGCCGGCGTTTTCGTCTACTATTATTTCCTCTTCCATCAACTTTTCCTCGAACTGCATTTTACAGCTTTTACTGCATAGTAATAAAATTAATCAAGTGCCTGCTGACTTCATCAACCACGGCTACGAATGAAGCTAAAATTAGTACACCTACTATAACAAGAACCGTCGATTCGAACAATTCCCCACGGTTCGGCCATGTGCATTTGCGCAGTTCCGCCATTGTGTCTATTATGAACTGCCTGACTTTGCCGAAAAAATTATTCATACTTGCCTGCGTTATTTAAATTAAATTAAATTCAAATTAAAATTGGCAGGAGCGGTGAGACTCGAACTCACGGCCTGCGGTTTTGGAGACCGCTGCTCTAGCCAACTGAGCTACACTCCTGCGCAAAAATCTAAAAAACTACCTGGTTTCTCTATGCAGAGTATGTTTGCGCTCGAATTTGCAATACATTTTCTTTTCCAGTCTTCCAGGTGTATTGCGCTTCTCTTTCATCGATGTATAATTTCGCTGTTTGCACTCTGTGCATGCTAGCGTGATTATTTCGCGTGCCATGTCTACTCCTTTAGTGTAAATTATCCCGAGTGGCCATCTCTGCGGCCGCCCGGGACAAAATCCAAAATATTTTAATGATTTCCTGTAGCTATAGACTATTCAATAATGTCTGAAACTCTGCCGGAAGCTACCGTGCGACCGCCTTCGCGAATAGCGAAGCGAAGAGCTTTTTCCATAGCGATCGGGCAAATCAACTCAACTTCGACTGCAGTGTTGTCGCCAGGCATTACCATTTCTGTTCCCTCAGGAAGAGTGACGATGCCTGTAACATCCGTTGTGCGGAAATAAAACTGCGGACGGTAGTTCGAGAAGAACGGAGTGTGACGACCGCCTTCTTCTTTTGACAGAACGTAAACTTCTGCCTTGAACTTAGTGTGCGGAGTGATACTGCCGGGCTTGGCCAATACTTGGCCGCGCTCTACGTCAGCTTTCTTTGTTCCGCGAAGGAGGCAGCCAACATTGTCGCCGGCACGGCCTTCATCAAGAAGTTTACGGAACATTTCAACGCCTGTAACCACAGTTTTGGCTGTCGGATGAACACCAATAATTTCAACTTCTTCATTGACTTTGACTATGCCACGCTCTATGCGGCCAGTGACAACTGTTCCGCGGCCTTCGATAGAGAATACATCTTCAATAGGCATAAGGAAAGGCAGGTCAACATCACGCACTGGTTGTGGAATGTAGTTATCCACAGCGTCCATGAGCTCAAGAATACTTGCGCAATCAGGGTTTGCCGGATCGCCGCCAGCTTCCATTGCTTTAAGAGCTGAGCCTTTGACTATAGGAATATCGTCGCCTGGGAAATCGTATTCGCTGAGAAGTTCGCGAACTTCCATTTCAACGAGTTCGAGCAATTCAGGATCGTCAAGCTGGTCTGTTTTGTTCAAGTACACAACGAGAGCGGGAACGCCAACCTGACGGGCAAGAAGAACGTGCTCGCGAGTCTGGGCCATCGGTCCGTCTGTTGCTGCAATAACAAGAATGCCTCCGTCCATCTGAGCGGCGCCTGTGATCATGTTCTTCACATAGTCAGCGTGACCAGGGCAGTCGACGTGCGCATAATGACGAGCCTCTGTTTCATACTCTACGTGAGATGTGTTGATTGTTATTCCGCGCTCTCTCTCCTCAGGAGCATTGTCGATCTCGTCATATTTCATGACGCTACCTTCGCCACTCTTCTTGTTAAGAGTCATTGTGATTGCGGCTGTCAGGGTGGTTTTACCATGGTCAACGTGGCCAATAGTGCCGATGTTAACGTGCGGCTTGTTTCTTTCGAATTTTTCTTTAGCCATTCTCTATTTCCTCCTTAAAAAATACGGAATTTTTATAATCTTAATCTTGTTTTTCTAACTTCATATTTAAAATCCATAATTATATGGAAATTTCCAAAAAATGGAGCCCGCAACCGGACTTGAACCGGTGACCTCGTCCTTACCAAGGACGCGCTCTACCGACTGAGCTATGTGGGCTTGTATATCTGTTCCTTGCTCAACATCGCTCAACATCCACAAAATGAGCACAGAATATATCCTATATATATTGTCAAGTCAACCATATCCACAAAGAAAAGCGAAATTTTATTCTATTTCCCTTATGTCTATATTCAAAAAGCGTTTCTAGACGCTAAACTTTTATGGTGCTCGAGGAGGGACTTGAACCCTCACGGATTACTCCACATGGCCCTCAACCATGCGCGTCTGCCAATTCCGCCACCCGAGCATAAATTTTCCACGCATCCTTCTTTGCAAAAGAACACGAGCGCTTATTTTAGTGCCAAATGAAGTCATTGCAAATGAGGTTTGAAAGTTTTTTTGAAAATTTATGATTTGGATAGAGCCGCCAAAAGTCCAATGCACGGGCGAGGAGACAACATTTGCCTGTTTTAGCTTCGCTTTAAAACAGCCAGCAGCTCTGACATCAGGGCATGTGCGCTGTCGCACAATCTTTTGTACGCCAACAACTTTCGGCTTTGCCGGCCAGCGACTCCGCCGCAGAATGGCGTCCGGATATAGTCCGGTTTTTAAAGTTCTAAGACTTTTGGCGGAGCCGTCGATTTAAGCCTGTTTTTTTATTAGGAAATCTATAAATCTGCAAGCGCAGTCCAGATTCTCTAATCTAAAAATGAATGATTTAGGACGCTTTATTAGCTAAAACAGCGGAGAATGCTTCCTGCCAATTGCTCATAGGCTTTAATCAATCAGCATATTCTCAATTTCTTCTTTTCCGGCTGTGCCATAGTTGTCTTCCTCACTGTATTTAATGTAAGCGTCGTATGCCTCAATTTTTCCGGTTTTCTGATAATGCTTTATGACATCGTCAAGAGAAGCTTGGATATAAGCTGATGTTGTCGATCATGCCCTGGGGGAAGGAACTCGACATTAAACATCTTGACCGTATGCAAACCAGAATATGCGATGGGGTTTTCATGTGTCGGGAGCTCAAAACTGAACAAAAAGCCTTGCAGGGACAAGTCAGAGACGGCAACATTCCCTTTGTCATGCTGGAAAGTGAACTTGATAACATTTCGTCGGTCGCCTTCGATTATCAAGTTGGCATGGAAAAAGCATTTGAAGAGCTGCTGAATAAAGGCCATTGCAAGATTGCATTTGCGGGGCATCATGGCGATACTCATAAATGGAATGCGTACCGCAAATGCTGCTTGAATTATCAACTGGAGCCAATAGAATACAGCTTTGATCTTACTCATGCATTTCAAAGAGACAATTGAATGCGGAGTTTTTATCGCGGCAAACCGCGCGCGCCAAAGCGCATTGATAACAACAGATTTCAGCATGTCCATAATGATTAAAGGAATGGACGCCTCAGGCTTGCGCATTCCAGAAGATTTATCGATAATTGCCTTCAACAATACTATGCAGAGCCGTTTTTTCAGGCCTCCGTTGACTTCAATCGCGCTGGACACAAAACTTATGGCAAGATATGGGCTTGATGTAATGCTTGAGCTTATCAATAATAAAGACTTGACTAAAGCAAAGACTGTAATAATTCCTCCTGAGCTGATCCAGCGTGAGAGTGTCATGCCATTTGCGCAAAAAAACACCTAGCAAAGCCTCTAAAAAAAAGAGCATCAGTCGGATTGCTAATCCTGATCAGATCCGCTTGTTCTTGATTGTTTTTTGTCGGAATGTTTTTTCTTGTTGTCGAGGCGTTTTCTTATGGATGATTTTGTGGGTTTCGTTTTGCGGCGAGCTTTTGGGCGTTCCGCTGCTTTCATCAATAACTCTTCAAGCCGGGCATAAGCGTCCTGGCGGTTTTTGTCCTGAGTCCTGAAACGTCTCGCGTCAATAATAAGCACGCCTTCGTTGGTCATTCTTGAGCCAGCCAGACTACGCAGACGGCGCCGTATATAGCCAGTCAATTGTGACGCATTTTTCACATCAAAACGCAACTTCACTGCAGTGGCTACTTTGTTGACATTTTGACCGCCGGGGCCGGAGCTGCGGATAAATTCCTCTTGAATGTCATTTTTGCCTATTATTATGTTTCCGTCTATCTTTATTTCCATCTAAATGACTTCTCGCTTGCCAGGCGTTTTTCTTCTTTGTTTAAGTTCTCAGGCTAATATAGCAATAAATAGACAAGAATAAAAGTTATTTCAATATCTATATTGGATTCTTTGGCTGTATATAATGGCGCAAAAACCTTGCTTATGAATTAAATTTGCCATTGAATATCACCGCAGTTGAACTAAGGTTAGAGTTTTCAAATGTATCGAGAAGGATTATGTTTAGCACTTGCATTCTGGTTTTATTTTTTGACTTAGTGTTTGGAGAGCCTCCGAATATTCTGCACCCAACGGTGTGGATGGGCAAGATGATATCTTCGCTTGAAAAAGCTGTTTACATCAAGGACGGCATTGCCGCGCGCATTTCGGGGAGCGTGCTAGTTGCTTTTGTGCTGTTTTTTGCCTGTGTTTTCGGGATTTTTGCCCAGTCCGGCTTTGAAAAAATACTGCCCGGCCCCTGGTCGCAGGTTCTTATTGCCATTACCGCCTCCATGACAATCGGCTTTCGTTCGTTGTTTTTGCACGCTCGCCCCATTCTTCGCTCACTGACTTCCTTTCGCACGGTCAAGGCGCGGAAGGCTCTGTCGCTAATTGTAGGACGCGACACTGAAAAGTTGAACCGCTCGCAGATATCCTGCGCCACGGTCGAGACTTTGGCCGAGAATTTGGGAGACAGCATAATTGCGCCGTTGTTTTTTTTCGCCATCTTCGGCTTGCCGGGCGCTTTTATGTACAGAGCCGCAAACACCATGGATTCAATGTTGGGCTATAAAAATGAGAGGTACAAAGATTTCGGCTGGGCCGCGGCGCATGTGGACGATATTTTCAACTTTGTCCCTTGCAGAGTTTGCGCCCTGCCCTGCCTTATTGTCGCGTCGGCCTTTTGGGGCAGAGCGCTTGCCTGCTTGAAAACTGCGTTGAAATATAATGGACTACATGACAGTCCCAACGCCGGATGGTATGAGGCGGCTGCCGCTGGCGCGTTGGATGCCCGGCTCGGCGGCACGAATTATTACAAAGGCGAAAAACTTGAATTCCCTCATTTGAATCCGGAAGGCAAATCTTGCCATCCGAGGCATATAATCAAAGTGTCGCGCCTGGTTGCTTTTGCCGCCGTTCTGGCGGCTTTGCAATTAGACGCAATAATATTTTTATCCAAAATTTTCATGAAATATAACGGAGGTTGAAATGCTCGAATACTATTTTGAAAAACTGAAAAAACGCAAAGAATCACAAGCTGACCCAGCCGCCGCCACATACATGCTGTCCGAATCGGAAGAAGCGTTTCCCGAAGGACTGGGAACAATGGATTTCAGAAAAACCAAAACGAATGACGCGGCTGAGGAAAGAGCCTTGGCTTTGCTTTGGAAGGACTCCAGAAATTTGCATGTTTGCGCAGTGATGGAAGATTCAGACGTCTTCAATGTGGCAGTTAAAAAAAATGAGCATACCTGGGCAACTGGCGATGTTATGGAATTTTTTATACAGCCGCCGAACGCTGAAAACTATTACGAACTTCATATTACACCTGAGCTGGTCACTCTTGAATTAAGCTTGCCTGGCGAGCAAAAAAGAAGAGAAGTTGAGTTTTCAGATATGTTTTACGACTCGGGCTTTTCGTACGATGCCGGACAGTTCAGCATTGAATCCGGCTTAAGCGGCTGGTGGGGACATATGATTATCCCGTTTACGGGTGTCGGGCTGTCTGCTGACACCCTTAAGGGCGCGGCATTTTCCGTGTGCAGATACAATTACAGCCGCGACAGAGAGCTTCCTGAGATGTCTTCCACAAGTTTTTACCCTAATGGCCAGTTTCACACTCCATCGTCATGGCATAAAATAATATGACAGAGCTCCTGGCAAGTGAGTCCCATGCGATTCCGTAAAATATATATTGAAATAAGCAACATCTGCAATTTGGACTGTGATTTCTGCCATGGCACGCGCCGGAAACCAGAAAACATGTCTATTGAAAATTTTGCCGGAATCGCGCGTCAAGTCAGGCATATGACAGAACAGGCGCAGCTTCATGTGACAGGCGAACCGCTGCTGCATCCTGAATTTTCACGGATAATACAAATATGCGCGGAAAATAATCTGCCTGTAGAAATCACCACAAACGGCACTCTGATGAAGTCCATCAACGCGGGAAGCCTTTTAAATTCGGTAGTGCGCCAGGTCAACATCTCAATGCACGCGTTTTCTCAAGCTGATATGTCCATGATTGAGGAAATTTTTGACTTCACCAAAAAGGCATTTGTTCAGCGTCCTGACCTTTATATAAATTACCGGCTATGGAACCTCAAGACTTCGCAAGAAAGCCTTGAATCAGAAAAAAATGAATGGATACATAAAAAAATCGAAGAAGAGTTCGGAGTAGCCATTCCTGCATCCGGGCATTCCGCGGGCAGAAAAAGCAAACACCTTTTAAACCGCCTGTATCTTCATATTGACACTTGTTTCGCATGGCCTGAGATCAGTTCGGAAAAGCCGTTGAGAACACAAGGAAAATGTCATGCGCTGAAGAGTCAGGCCGCAATTCTCGTGGATGGAACCGTTGTCCCGTGCTGCCTTGACAAGGAAGGAGCAATGGCGCTAGGAAACTGCCTTGCCGAACCTTTTGAATCTATCATTGACGGAATGCGCGCGAACAAAATAATAAAAGGGTTTAAAGAAGGATGCCTTGCCGAAGAACTCTGCAGGCATTGCTCCTACGCCTCCCGATTTTCTCCATGAGCACAATGGCAAGTCCAGAGTATAAGCCTGAGAAGAGCTTAATTCGGCATATAATACAGGTTTGATATAAAATATATGCCCGCCGCAAAAACACCGCCGCAGATAGGCGTGGCAATCCAGCCCAGAGATATCTTGCCCAGTGTTTTGAAGTTTACAGTGTGAGCTCCTTTTATGAAGCCCAGCCCAAGCACAGAACCGACAACAGCCTGAGTGGACGACACCGGCACTCCGACAAGCGCATATATCCATATGGTAACGGCAAGAGAGAGAACTGTAATGAACGCGGTA
>CAZYVR010000024.1:0-28638 GCA_964651145.1 uncultured Victivallales bacterium
GAGCTGAGGGAAAGCGAGTATCGCTTCAGGGAGCTCTTTAATAATATGAGCAGCGGAGTCGCTATATATAATGTTTCCGAAGAAAATGATTCGCTGAAATTCATTTTTGCCGACATGAACAGCTCTGGGGAAAGAATTAGTCATGTCAACAAAAAAGAGATTATAGGAAAAGATATAACCGAGGTGTTTTCAAGCGTAAAAGCCCTGGGCCTTCTTAAAGTATTTGAACAGGTGTGGAGAACTGGCCTATCTGAAAAACTGCCCGCTTCTATGTATACAGATGAAAAGAATGCCTATTGGGTGGAAAATTATGTCTATAAACTTCCCAACGGACAGATTGTTTCGGTGTACAATGACGTGACAGAGCAAAAACAATCAGAGGAAGCGCTCAAAACCCTTTTCAAAGGCATTGTAGGCAGTGTTGGAAAAGAATTCTTTGATAATATTTCAAACAGTTTGCGTGAGTGGCTGAATGCGGACGGCGTCCTTGTCGGTGAGATTGTCAATGAAGAATATGTTCAAGTGATATCTATGAGCATTGACAAAGAAGACTTTAATTTTTTATATAAACTGAAGGGGACTCCTTCTGAATATGTTTTAAAAGAGGGGTTTCTGATAATACCAGAAGGGGTTTCTGAAAAATACCCGGATGACAAAGAACTTAAAGAGTCAAATATTGAAGCTTACATAGGCATTCCTTTAATAAACGGCGAAAGCAAGCCAATGGGGGTTCTGTGCGCTCTTTTCTGCGGAAAGATCAAGCCAGACCCCTGGGTCAAAGGAGTAATGGAAATTTTTTCAGCAAGAATATCTGCCGAACTTGAGCGAACCCGGGCGTATGAGCGCTTGGAGGTAAATGAAAAGAAGCTTGAAGAAGCTCTCAGGATCGGACGCATGGGGCATGGGGAAATGGACATTGAAACAAGAAATTTAAAATGGAGCAAGGAGACATATGAGCTTCATGGAATCCAGCAAAATATTGAATTGACCGTTGATGATTACCTTCAATACATTCATATGGAAGACCGCGCGCGAATCAAAGAACTTGTTTTCGACACAATCAAAGCTGGCATCACCCCTGCGCCGCAGGAATACAAAATCATTACAAAAAACAACAAAACCCGGTGGCTCAGGTGTGAATGGGACGTTAAGCATGATTCAAAAGGAATCCCGGTTAAAGCGTTCGGGATCAACCAGGATATAACAAGGCAAAAAACCGCTGAACATGAACTGCACCTTATACGCTCAGCGGTCGATGAGGCTACTGATGCAATTATTATAACAAATGCAAACGGGACGCCTATTTATACAAACAACTCCTTCAGCAAAATTTTCGGATCTGGATTTAATGATATTAATAAGAAAAGAATATATTCAATATACTCGGCTGGCAATGAACTAGACTATAACGTCAGCAAAGGAAATCCTGAACTTAGAGGATGGCATTCCGAGACAAATTTAATATCCAGCGTTGAAAATAAAGAGATCCCTGTTTTCGTGCGCGCAACATCAATAACCAACATAAACGACACTCCGGCATATACTCTTTTTATAATTACAGACATCACAAAAAGAAAGCAGATGGAGGAAGAAGCAAAAAAACATCAAGAGCAGCTTATTCAGGCAGATAAAATGGCAACATTAGGAACCCTTGTTTCCGGAGTGGGCCATGAAATAAACAATCCGAACAGCTATGTGATGCTCAATGCGCCAGTATTGAAAGACATATGGCAAAGAATCGTCTTGCCGATAGTGGATGAATATTGCAAAGAGAAAGGATTGGATTCAATAGGAAACATCAAGGTCAAAGACATGCAAAAACGCGTGCCAATTCTTCTTGAAGACATTGCAGACGGCGCAGCCAGGATAAAAAACATTGTTGACGACTTGAAGGATTTTGCGCGCCAGGACACATCTGACTTAGACTATGAGATCGACATCAATGATGTTATTAAGGCTAGCGTAACTCTGGTGCACAGTAAAATAAAACATTCGACAGAGCGATTCGACGTCCAATACGGAGAAAGCATTCCGGTGATAAAAGGCAATTTCCAACGCCTGGAACAGGTAGTGGTAAACCTTCTGATAAACGCATGCGACGCTCTTGCCAATAAAAAAGACGGCGTCACTTTATCTACTTCGTTTGATAAAAACAAAGAAAAAGTTATAATAGTTGTCAGGGATGAAGGTTGCGGAATCCCCCCAGAAGGCATTGATAAAGTAACAGATCCGTTTTACACTACCAAACGCGATATAGGCGGGACGGGGCTGGGACTTTCAATATCAGCAGGAATAATAGCAAGTCATCAGGGGACAATGACTTTTGATTCGCCTCCCGGCAAAGGCACATCTGTGATTGTTGAATTGCCGGCATTGAAACATTTAAACAAGCAAGACAAATAACTGAGATATAGACTATGAAATTGCCTGTTATTTTAGTTGACGATGAGGATAAGATTCTTTTCAGCTATGAAACTATTCTTCAATTTGAAGGATATGAAAATATTATATCCTGCCGAGACAGCCGGGATGTGTTGAAAATCCTTAGTGAGCACGGCAACGCAAAAGTTATGCTTCTTGACCTTACCATGCCCTATCTTTCAGGAGAGGAACTGCTCCCGCAAATAGTTGAAATGTATCCTCAAATACCCGTAATTGTCATTACCGGAATAAACTCAACGGAGAAAGCCGTAGACTGCATAAAAAAAGGCGCGCATGACTTCCTAGTCAAGCCAGTTGAAAAAGACCGACTGGTCACAACAGTAAAAAAAGCCATAGCATTCGGAGAGCTCCAGCAAGAGAATGCTTTTCTCAAAGATCATCTGGCGTCTTCTCAACTTGAGTTTCCCGAGGCATTTTCAGAGATCATCACACAGAATAAAACTCTTATTTCCATTTTTCTTTACATTGAGGCGATAGCCAAAACATCCAACCCTGTGCTTATAACAGGCAAGACAGGAACAGGAAAAGAACTTGTGGCAAGAGCCGTTTACAATGCTGGAGGGGCAAATGGTCAATTTGTCCCTGTCAATGTTGCCGGACTGGACGACAATGTTTTTGCGGACACACTATTCGGTCATGTAAAAGGAGCTTACACCGGAGCCGATTCAAACAGGCAGGGAATGATAGAGAAGGCAGCCGGCGGAACTTTGTTTCTGGATGAGATTGGAGATCTGAGCATAATCTCCCAAGTGAAGCTTTTAAGGCTGCTCCAGGAAAATGAGTACCAGCCGCTCGGTTCAGATTCATCAAAACGAACCAATGCCAGAATTGTTGTCGCAACCAATCATGATCTGGACAAGCTCCAACAGGAAGGAAAGTTCCGCAAGGATCTGTATTACAGGCTTTGCACTCATCATATATGCCTTCCTCCACTAAGGGAACGCATGGAAGATATTCCCTTGCTTCTGAATCATTTTTTGGAGGATGCATCAAAAAATACAGGGATGAAAAAGCCGTCATTTCCCAAAGAGCTGATCCAGCTTCTTTCATCATACAGATTCCCAGGGAATATAAGAGAGCTTAAAGCTCTTGTAAATGACGCAGTGAGCCGCCATAAGTCCGGAATCCTTTCAATGAGCGTTTTTAAAAATTATATTGACAAAAAGGTTATATCATCGCGAACAACGGAGAAAAGTTCACCTTCATCAGGAGAGAACTCTGTCGTGTTCGGAGAAAAACTGCCCCAATTAAAGGAACTTCCGACCCTCCTTATTGATGAAGCCCTAAAAAGAAGCGGAGGCAACAAGTCTCGAGCCGCTGAATTAATAGGAACAACCCGCCAAGCCCTAAGTTGGCATTTAAAATAACGCTCCAGACAATGAGGAAAAAGTCCTCAAAAATCGATATAATTAGATATTAAAACAGGTGCAAGTTTTTTTGCTTAAGCAAATTTATTTGCGCCTCTTTGTTTTGAGGCAAAAATGATTGCCCCATATAAATCCCCGTCTACAATGCGCAAATATGCTTGCACCTAGCCAAGCAAAAAAAGAATCAACAAAAAAACCTCAACACCTTTTCCTTGAGTAGCTTACAGCTTCAATACTTCACCTTGGCATGTCTATTGCTAATAAAACGAAGGCAATGAAAAAGAAAGCAAGCGCTAGTCAAGGTAAAATAATGAAGCAACATATCCTTATAGTAGAAGATGAACCAAAACTAATATTTTCCTTGTCCTGTATACTCAAAGATGCGGGCTACAATATTTCTCTGGCAAGTGATGGAATGAAAGCTCTTCGAATTATACAGCAGAACCATGATCACATTGACCTGATTCTTCTTGACATTCAAATGCCGCGATTAAATGGGATTCAATTACTTGATGAATTAAAACGCCAAGAGATAAACATCCCGCCTACCCTTATAATGACAGGCTTTGGCAACAAAGAGATTCTTGTTGAAATTATTCGCAGAGGATGCGCTGAATATATAGACAAGCCTTTTACTCCTGATCAATTACTATCCGCAATCAACAATGCAATTAAAAAATGTGAATTTATTGAGCGGAAACATATTGAAGAAATTACGAACATGCGCAAAAAACATGTTCAGCTTAACCGGGTTGTCGAACAATATCAAAATAAATACGAATCACTCAGAGGAGAGCTTGACAAGGCTGTTCATTCATTTCAAAATCTAGTCTCGATAAAGCCTGATGAATACAACGTGAACATCTCATGCCGCATACAACAGCTTATTAATCTGGGAGGCGATTTTATTGGCCTGCACAATACTGATGACGGATGCAATATTCTTGTTGCTGATGTAGCAGGGCATGACCTTGCCGCGTCCTACCATGCAATAATGGTGAAATCACTATTCGAAGACAATAAACGCTCCTGCTATGACGGCATAAATTTTTTAAAAATACTAAACGGCATTCTTTACAACAACGGTCACAATGACAGGATGGTTACCGCGCTGTTTATTCATATTGATTTGAAGAAAATGACCTTAAACGCAATATCAGCCGGCCATCCGTATTTGATAAGAATTCAAAAATCATCTTGCCTCCAACCCTGTTTAAAAAAGCCAAGCAGCCCTCTAGGAATGAGCGAGAACGTCATATTGGAGCAAGTATCCTTTCCAATCAGCCTGAATGACAAAATCCTTCTCCATACAGACGGGGTGAGCGGAGTTTGCAGAATAAATGGAGAGACAGGAATGCGGGAAAAAATGTCGGGGAAAAAACTGGCCGCCTTTGCGACTGAACATATAGACGAATCACTTGAGGATATGATTGGAAACACATGGGATATGGCTATGGAATTCTGCAGACACAAGCAGAATGACGACATGCTGTTGGCGGGAATTGAAATTTCAAAGACACTATCCAAAGGAGACGCTGAAAGTGCTTGACATCATAAAAGGCATGAGAGAAATAACTCTCACTTTCACGAGTGAACTGCATCTTGTGGATGAAGTCCTGCGCTCAGTCAAATCATTTATGAAAGAAGCAGGCGCAAGAGACATGTCGTCTGTGAAAGTTATCACTCGTGAATTACTTATCAATGCAATTGAGCACGGCAACAAGAATATAGCTGATTTAAAAGTGACATGCTCCATTGAGCAATTAAAAGAGCAGAGATTTAAAATAGTGGTGGAAGACGATGGCGAAGGCTTTGATCATGAAAAACTTGAAATGAGTTTGTGCGATGATCCCCGCCAGGAACGCAACAGAGGCTACATATTAATAAATTCACTCGCGGATGAAGTGAGATTTGAGGATAAGGGAAGAAAAATAACAGCATTCGCTTCAAGCGACGGCTCCACAACATTTCAAATCACAGGAAAAGATGATTTTAAAGTGATAATTCCATCCGGATCCATTACTGCCACATGCGGGGACAAATTCCGTGGCGTGCTGCTGGAGCTTGTTAATGCCGGGAATCATAAAATACGCTTTGACTTCAAATATGTGGAAGACATTGATTCAGTGGGATTGAGCGTGCTTGTTGCCCTAGCCAATACTATATCAGAAAAAACTGAATCATCTGAGTTGGAAATAATTAATCTGTCCAGTGAATGCGCTGAACTTTTCAGGATAATACGCTTAGACACGATCTTTAGGATATCAACGATTCTTTAATCATATATAAAAACACGGAGAAGTTTTTATAGAATTAAAAAACAAAAACAAAAACAAAAACAAAAACAAAAACAAAAACAAAAAGAGGTGTTGGAAATGTTTAAAAACTTAAAACTCGGACAGAAACTGGCAGGCGGCTTCGGAATAGTGCTTCTGATTATGGCAGGACTGGGCGTTCTCGCTTTTTATGCCTTCGATACCGCATCTGAAGGATTCAATGATTACAGAGGAATGGCTCGCAACACAAATCTAGGAGGAAGAATACAGGCAAATATGTTGATGGTGCGGCTTAACGTTATGAACTTCATGAACACAGGAAGCGAAGCAGGACGCGTCGGATATAAAAAATATACTGAAATTATGCAGAAATTCTTGCATGAAGGAATTGAAAATATAAAAGACAAAGAGCTCGCTCAATTAATAAAAGAGGCGGACCAATTAACGGACGAATATGATGGCAACTTTAAGAAAATAGAGAAGCTCACTAAAATTTGCGATAAGCTCATTACTGAAACTTTAAACATAAAAGGCCCGCAAATGGAAAGAAATTTGTCTGAAATCATGATTTCAGCCGAAAAAGATAAAGACGCCACAGCCGCTTTCCAGGCAGGCATAGCCTTGAGGCGTTTACTGCTGGCACGCCTTTACATAGTCAAGTATTTTGACACAAATGAAGAGAATTCAGTGGTCAGAGTCGACAGTGAATTAAAAAAAATGGATGAAGGCCTTTTGTGGTTGGAGAGGAATCTTAAAAACGCCAGACGCAGAGAATTGCTGAAGGAATTCAAAGCCACATTGCTGCCTTACAAAACGGCTTTTGATGAAGTAGTAAAAGCAACTAGAAATAAAAATGACATCAATAAGAATAAATTGAGCAAACTCGGACCTGAAATTGCAAAAAAGATAGAAGACATCAAACTTGCCTATATGGAAAAACAGGACAAGCTCGGTCCAGTTCTGGTAGCCAGCAATCAGGCTGCTGTCAGAAATATTATAACTGCCATTGTTATTGCGATCTTTATCGGCATTGCTCTGGTCATTGTCATTACTCGCAATATTACCACTGTTGTGGCAAAAATTGTAAAAGCGGCAGAAGCTATCAGCAGCGGAGATCTATCAAACCGCCTGAATCTTAATCAGACAGACGAGATGGGGCTCCTTGCTAAAATGTTCGACACAATGTCTGACAGCATTCAGGAAAAAGCGGATGTTTCCGAAGCTATAGCAAACGGCGACCTGACCAGAGATGTCGTACTTTCATCCAACAAAGACACACTCGGGCACTCATTGGAGAAAATGGTCAAGAATCTGCGCGAAGTTGTGGCCAGCGTAAGATCCGCTTCAGACAACGTAGCCTCAGGCAGCGAGGAAATGAGCTCTACGGCTCAGCAAATGTCCCAGGGCGCGTCCGAACAGTCTGCCGCGACAGAAGAATGCTCTTCTTCGATGGAAGAGATGACTTCCAGCATTCAGCAGAACACCGACAGCGCCAAACAGACAGAAAAGATAGCTTCCCAGGCATCTCAGGATGCGCAGGAAAGCGGCGGAGCTGTAACCCAGACAGTCGGCGCGATGAAAGAGATTGCGCAAAAAATAAACATCATCGAAGAGATAGCCCGTCAAACAGACCTGCTAGCGCTGAACGCTGCCATAGAAGCTGCACGCGCAGGCGAACACGGCAAAGGATTCGCGGTTGTGGCATCTGAAGTGCGCAAGCTTGCCGAACGCAGCCAGAAGGCCGCGGGCGAAATCAGCTCGCTGTCAGGCTCAAGCGTTGAGGTTGCGGAAGAAGCCGGCCAAATGCTCGCAAAACTTGTTCCTGACATACAGAAGACAGCCGAACTGGTGCAGGAAATCAGCGCTTCAAGCGAAGAGCAGAATTCAGGCGCATCCCAGGTCAATCAGGCTATCCAACAATTGGATCAGGTCACACAGCAAAATGCGTCTGCCGCTGAAGAAATGGCTTCCACTTCTGAAGAACTGGCTAGCCAGGCAGAACAGCTCCAGAGCACGATTGCCTTCTTTAAGCTTGGCAATGAAAGCCAAAACGCAGCAGTTGCCTCAAAGAAGACAAAAAAGACCTCTGTCGCTCATGTAGCCGCAAAAACAGAGCCTAAGCACAAAGGCGTGGCTATAAACCTTTCGAATGACGCGTCAGGGGATGACCTTGACAGCGAATTCGAAAAATATTAAGAAGAGGTGTTGAAATGAGTATAAGCAACATAACAGAAACAGCGAGATATCTGACCTTCAAGTTAGGAGAAGAACTCTTTGCAATAAATGTCACTCAGGCACGTGAGGTGCTCGACATGAGCGCCATCACCAAAGTGCCGGAGGCTCCAGACTACATGCGAGGCGTGGTCAATGTAAGGGGCAACGCAATACCGGTTATTGATCTGAGGCTGAAGTTCGGACTTCCCCAAAATGAAGACACAGTCAATACCCGGATAATTGTGATAGAACTGAGCATGGATGGAGAATCTGTGACACTCGGCGGAATAGCGGACTCAGTCCATGAAGTAATAGAGCTAGAGGCAAATCAAATCCTGGAACCGCCTACAATCGGCATGCGCTGGAGGACCGATTTGATAATAGGAATGGGCAGGAGGGATGAAAACTTCATCATAATTCTGGATATAAACAAGGTTTTCTCCTGTGAGGACCTCGAAATCGTCTCAAATATTGAAAGCTAAAAAGAGCTAAAAAGGAGCAAGATAAAATGATGAGTAAAATAAATATAGATACCATCTTTATTTATAATATTCTTATTGCCATGGCATTTGCCATGGCCTGCTCTTTCTTGCTTCAGAATATCGCCGGATGCCCAAATGAACTAAAAAAATATATGGGAACCGGCATGTTTCATTTATTTGTCCCTTTTATATATATGTCTTTCAGTTTTTTGCGCGGCAGCAGTCGGGCCCGGAATACCTACATGCAACATCCCCCCCCTTGTTGCTACAAATATTCCGGCCTTAAAAATGGCTGCCGCCGCGCTTTTCTCAATCCGATAAAATCATTTTAAAATATAACAAAACAAGGAGGACGGCATATGAGTATAGATTCAATAACTGAAACTGCTCAATATCTGACGTTCAAACTGGGGGACGAGCTATTTGCAAACAATGTGGCTCAAGCCCGTGAAGTACTCGACATGAGCACTATTACAAAAGTGCCGGAAGCGCCTGAATACATGCGCGGCGTGGTCAATGTGAGAGGAAACGCTATACCGGTTGTCGATCTAAGACTAAAATTTGGGCTGCCCCGCGCAGAAGACACAGTCAATACCCGGATAATAGTAATCGAACTGAACATGGACGGCGAATCCGTTATTCTGGGAGGAATAGCCGACTCAGTCCATGAAGTAATTGAACTTGAACCGGATCAGATCAATGAGCCGCCCACGCTGGGAATGCAGTGGCGGACCGACCTGATAAAGGGAATGGGCAAACGAGGCGAAGAGTTCATCATCATCCTGGACATCGACAAGGTGTTCTCAAGTGATGAAATGATGAAGGTCTCGGCAAAATCAGAAAAAGCAGAAAAAGCAGAAAATAAAAAACAAACACAAGAGGCAACAGAATGAAACTCAAAGCAAAACTCTTAACAAGCAACATCCTGCTGGGCTTAATCCCTCTGCTGGCAATGGGAATAATATCCTATCTTGTGGCATCAGGCGCGTTGAACAAGACTTCCAACCTTGGAGAGGAGGGCCTTAAGAATGCCGCGGAAAACCAGTTAAAATCTGTAAGAACAATCAAGGAAAATCAAATTCAGGGATTTTTCGCTGAACGCAAAGGCGACATGCAGGTTCTGTTGGAAACTGCCTCATCCTATGAAGCAGAAGCCATAAATAAACTCGAAGCAGTCCAGCAATTGAAGGTTGCGGAGCTTGAAAACCTTTTCAATAGCTTTGAAGCAAACATTAACTCATTGGCTAAAACAGCTGATATCTTGGCTACGCTTGAGGCGCTCAAAAAATATCACGACATAACAAAAGCCAGGCCGAACGGCGAGCTTGATGTGACAACGGCTCAATATAATAAGATCCATGAACAATATGACGGATTTTTCAAAGGCTTCATTACTGCTTATGGATACGGAGACATCTATCTCATCTGCGCGAAGCATGGGCATGTAATATACACATCCAACAAAAAGTCAGATATAGGCGAAAACCTGTCTAATGGGCCCTTCAAAGAATCAGGCTTGGCTCAATGCTGGAAAAACACTCTCACAACAAATGGCATTGCCTATGATGACTTTGCACCTTATTCGCAAAATGACAACAAGCAGACTGCTTTCATCGGAGCTCCGGTAAAGGACAAGTCAGGAAAAACAATAGCTGTTGTTGCTTTGCAGATCCCTCATGAACCGATCCAGAAAATAGTGGATCAGCGTGAAGGAATGGGAAAGAGCAGCGAGACTTATCTTGTAGGAAAAGCTCCTCTGGGCGTACAATCGTTCAGAAGCAACATGAAAACTATGGGAGCCGGCAAATATGTTGCGGGTTATCCCATTTCGACTTCTTATATTGACAAAGCCATGTCTGGGCTGAACGGCCACGAAGTCACTCCCGACTCTACAGGCATGTTGTGCGCAGTCGCATATGACCATCTTAAGATCAAGGGACTTGACTGGAGTTGCGTGTCAAAGGTAAATCTGGATGAAGTAATATCTCCTAAACTCGAAGGAGCCAAAGAAGATTACTTCCAGAAATATATCAAGCAGTATGGCTACTATGACCTTTTCCTTATATCGCCTCAAGGCTATGTTTTTTACAGCGCTGGAAAAGAGTCTGATTATAAAACCAATATGCTTACTGGCAAATTTAAAGATTCAGGACTTGGAGAGCTGACAAGAACAGCCCTCAGGACCAAAGAGTTTACTGTTGCCGACTTTGCTCCTTACGCTCCAAGCGGCGGCGAACCGGCGGCTTTTATCGGACAGCCTTACATTAATGACAAAGGTGAGACAGTGCTGATAGTAGCGCTTCAGTTGTCAATAGATGCCATAAACAAAATCATGTATGCTGATGAAAAGATGGGAATGGGCAAATCAGGCGAAGTATACCTTGTGGGGCCTGACACCCTGATGCGTTCAGATTCACGTCTGGATACTGCAAACCATACAGTTAAAGCATCATTCGGCAATCCTACAAAAGGAAAAGTAGATACGGCAGCGACAAAAGAAGCTTTGGCCGGCAAAGAAGGAACAAAAATTATCACCGATTATAATGGACAGCCTGTTCTGTCTTCCTATGCCCCATTAAACGTATTCGGATTGACTTGGGCCGTAATAGCTGAAATAGATAAAGCCGAAGCCTTCGAAATGGTTTCAAAGATGGAGGAAACAGGCTCTAAGAGTGAAACATCGCTTATATCATATACTGGGATACTTATAATTGCCGCAGCGGCCCTTGTAATTATAGTCAGCATGATAATTGCGGCCAGCGTGCTAAATCAGCTTGGAGAAGACCCGCAGGTCATATCCGATGTGGTAAGCCAGGTCGCAGCCGGTGACATGAGCATCCAGATACAAGCCAAAAATCTTCGCGGCGTATATGCGGATGTGAGCAAAATGGTTGATTCTCAAAAAGAGAAAGCAGATGTTTCCGAAGCTATCGCGAACGGCGACCTGACCAAAAACGTTGTGCTTGCGTCCAACAAAGACACACTCGGACACTCATTGCAGAAAATGGTCAAGAATCTGCGCGAAGTTGTTGCCAGCGTAAGATCCGCTTCAGACAACGTAGCCTCAGGCAGCGAGGAAATGAGCTCTACGGCTCAGCAAATGTCCCAGGGCGCGTCCGAACAGTCTGCCGCGACAGAAGAATGCTCTTCTTCGATGGAAGAGATGACTTCCAGCATTCAGCAGAACACCGACAGCGCCAAACAGACAGAAAAGATAGCTTCCCAGGCATCTCAGGATGCGCAGGAAAGCGGCGGAGCTGTAACCCAGACAGTCGGCGCGATGAAAGAGATTGCGCAAAAAATAAACATCATCGAAGAGATAGCCCGTCAAACAGACCTGCTAGCGCTGAACGCTGCCATAGAAGCTGCACGCGCAGGCGAACACGGCAAAGGATTCGCGGTTGTGGCATCTGAAGTGCGCAAGCTTGCCGAACGCAGCCAGAAGGCCGCGGGCGAAATCAGCTCGCTGTCAGGCTCAAGCGTTGAGGTTGCGGAAGAAGCCGGCCAAATGCTCGCAAAACTTGTTCCTGACATACAGAAGACAGCCGAACTGGTGCAGGAAATCAGCGCTTCAAGCGAAGAGCAGAATTCAGGCGCATCCCAGGTCAATCAGGCTATCCAACAATTGGATCAGGTCACACAGCAAAATGCGTCTGCCGCTGAAGAAATGGCTTCCACTTCTGAAGAACTGGCTAGCCAGGCAGAACAGCTCCAAAGCACGATTGCCTTCTTTAAGCTTGGCAATGAAAGCCAAAACGCAGCAGCAACAGTGTCAAAGAAGACCCCAAAGACCACTGTGGCTCATGTGGCGGCAAAGGCAGAGCCTAAGCGCAAAGGTGTAGCAATAAACCTTTCGAATGACGCGTCAGGGGATGACCTCGACAACGAATTCGAAAAATATTGATATAACTTGTAAATAAAGGATAAAAAATGGAGCAAAGCATCATGGATAGAGGGCATTTTTCAGATAAGCACTTTGCTGAATTTTCAGAGTTCGCAAACCGAACTCTGGGAATAAAAATGCCACCCAAGAAAAAGCAGATGCTTAAATGCAGAATAATGCGGAGGATACGCGAGCTCCATATGGGAACATTCGACGAATACTATAAGTATGTATTCCATAAGGGCGGCCTGGAAGTTGAGATGCAGAATTTAATTAACGCTGTTACAACAAATAAGACGGATTTTTTCCGTGAATCGAAGCACTTCGATTACCTTATCCAGACCGCCCTGCCCTCGATACTAAATGAACCGAAGCGCAATCAGAACAATCCCATAATAGTATGGTGCGCGGGCTGTTCATCCGGAGAAGAAGCTTATACTCTTGCAATGACACTGCAGGAGTATAAGCAAACCCATTCAGGCTTCGATTATTCGATACTGGCCACAGATATTTCGACGAAAGTGCTGCACATGGCTCATCAGGGAATATATGATGAAAGCAAAATCCATCCCATCCCGTTTGCGCTAAAAAGGAAATATTTGCAGAAAAGCAAAAGCCCTGACGGCAAAGTTGTAAGATTTATACCTGAATTAAGAAGCAAAATAAGATATCAACAGCTTAATTTCATGGATGCAGAATATAAAAACATTCCAACCCCTATTGACGTAATATTTTTCAGGAATGTCATGATTTATTTTGACAGCAAGACCCAGGAAACGATCATAAATAAAATGGGCGGAAAACTTGCCCCCTGGGGATATTTATTCACCGGACATTCAGAGTCTTTAAAAGACCTTGACATACCAGTTAAAGCTATTTCAACCGCAGTTTACAGAAAAAGCAGAGGATAGCAATGCAAGATACCTCGACACAAAAAATAAGCATGGAAACAAAAGAGCATTATAATGAAACTCAATGGACAAAGATATCTTTGCCCAGACCCAGTTATATAAAATTCAAGCTCAATGCCCAGGAAGAATTGTATCAGGTATTGACTGACAGCCCTAAAATCCACACAAGAAACGGGGAGGATGAAAATGATTAAAGAAATGGCGGACAAAGAATTGCTGGAAGAAGTCAGCAAACGGTTTAAGGAAAAAACACACGCGATTGAAAATCTCAGAGAAATGATGATCGAACTTGAAATTGTCAATGAAAAGCTGAAAGAATCAGAGGCGATGAAAAGTGATTTCATTTCAAATATCAGAAATGAAATAAACAATCCGCTTTCGTCAATAATGGCTCTTTCCGACGGCATGCTTACAATAGACGCAACGGAGAAGGAAACAATATGCTCGCTTGCCTCGACAATACACACAGAGGCTTGCGAGCTTGACTTTCAGATGAACAATATATTTATCGCCTCAGAACTGGAAGCCGGAGACGTTATGCCGGAAATTTCAAAAGTCTGCCTTGTGTCTACGACAAATGATGTGATAAACTCTGTTCAGAACAGGCTCAAGCATAAAAAAGTTTCAATAAAAACCGGGCCCAACCTGCAGAACGGAGAACTGTTCTTCAGGACAGACGCAGAAAAATTGTCTGTGGTTCTCATAAATCTTTTGTCCAATGCCGTGGAATTCAGCGAGCCAGGCAGCGAAGCGGAACTTAATGCGGAAGTGAGCGATGGAGTTCTTTCAATTTCAGTGAAAGACTCAGGAATCGGCATTGACGAAGCGGATGTTGGAGCTATTTTCGACCGCTTCAAGCAACTGGAGAGAGGCTCGACCAAAACACACCGAGGACAGGGGCTGGGCTTGAGCGTGGCCAAAGCTCTGCTTGATATAATAGGCGGCAACATTGAAGTCAAAAGCAAAAAAGGTAAAGGAAGCACTTTTACAGTTACTATACCAGAAGCTGAAATGATAAATGAGGAGGTGTCGTTTACAGGAAATGAAGAACTTTTCTTCGATAATGATGACAGCATGGAGATCTTTTAGGAAAATGATTAACGATAATAAACAGCATTATCTTTTTCCCTGCATGATCTTCTGCAGCAGGGAAGAATTCCAGGTCACAACGGTGCTTGGGTCATGCATCTCTGTTTGTTTGTATGACCCGGTCACGAAAATCGGAGGAATCAATCATTATATGCTGGCTCTTTGGAACGGCATAGGGCTGGAATCGCCCAAGTACGGAAATATCGCGATTACAAAATTATTGGAAAAAATGCTTGAGCTCGGCTCCAGAAAAAACAATTTGCATGCTAAAGTATTTGGAGGCGCGAAAGTTCTGGAAGCAACACAGAATTCATCAATAAATGTCGGGGAAAGAAATATTGAGATTGCAATGGATATGCTTTCAGAAGAGCATATTCCTGTCGTAGCCTCAAGCATGGGCGATCTTTTCGGACGAAAAATCATATTTAACACTGTTACAGGAGAAATACTAATGAAGCGGGTGCGCAGGTGCAAATATGAAAAATAAAATAAAAGTGCTCATCGTGGACGATTCAGCGACAGTCCGTCAGACGCTTGCGGAGATACTTTCATCTGATCCAGAAATTAAAGTTATCGCCACAGCCGCTGATCCTTTTATTGCAGCGGAAAGGATCAAAGATGAGATTCCTGACGTAATAACTCTGGATGTTGAAATGCCGAGAATGGATGGCATAACATTTCTGCATAAAATCATGAGCCAGCGGCCCATCCCTGTTGTAATGTGTTCAAGCCTGACAGAATCAGGCTCAAGAACAGCCCTTAAAGCAATGGAGTATGGCGCGATAGAAATAATACAAAAGCCTAAACTTGGAGCTAAAAAGTTTTTTGAGGAAGCAAAAATCAGAATATGCGATGCCGTCAAATCTGCAAGTTATGCCAAAACCCCAATTTTAAAGCCTCTTTTGAAGGCGCGTCCCAAACTTACAGCAGACGCCGTAATATCCAAAGGAGCTCCAGCGTCAAGGTCATTAATCAAAACAACGGACAAAATCATTGCAGTGGGAGCGTCCACCGGAGGCACTCAGGCTTTAACTTTATTTCTTCAGCAATTGCCTCACGACACGCCAGGAGTTGTAATTGTGCAGCATATGCCTGAAAAATTCACCGCGTCATTTGCTGAAAGATTGAATGAAGTATGCACAGTCACGGTTTCAGAAGCCAAGAACAATGCCACCGTTTTGCCGGGACATGCATTAATAGCTCCAGGAAACTTCCATATGCTTTTAAAACGAAGCGGAGCAAGATACTATGTGGAAGTCAAAGAAGGTCCTTTAGTATCCAGGCACCGCCCTTCTGTGGATGTGCTTTTCCGCTCAGTCGCAAGATACGCCGGAAAAAATGCGGTGGGAATCATAATGACCGGAATGGGAGATGACGGAGCCAGAGGAATGCTGGAAATGAAAGAGGCAGAAAGCTTCAATATTGCCCAGGACGAAAATTCATGCGTAGTTTTCGGGATGCCCAAAGAAGCAATAAAACGGGGCGGCGTGGATAAAACTTTACCGCTTGATCATATTGCGTCATATGCGGTTAACATATGCAAAAAAGACGATCAGGAATCAAGGTGAAAAAAATGGGGATAAAAAAGAGGAAAAACAAAGAAAGCATCAAAATATGGCTTTCTGAAGATTTGGGGAAATACAGTGTTTCGAAAACAAAAGAAAAACTTGTTGAATGCTTAAAAGAATCAGACTCATATGTGTTTAATCTGGAAGACATCAGCGAGTGCGACACCGCTGGAATGCAGTTGCTTTTATCATTGTCGAAAACAGTAAAAGAAAATGGCAGATCGTATAAATGGGAAGGTCGCCCTGAGTCAATTGTAGAGACAGCGGCGCGCATCGGACTTGAAATAAATAATATTTTTATGAATAAGACATAACGGGAGGCGACGTTGCAATGACAAAGATAATAACAATAATGACCGCAGAAGATTCATCAAGCATAAGGCAAGCCGTCTGTCTTATACTCAGGCAGGCAGGCTACAATGTGATCGAAGCTGAGGACGGCATGGACGCGCTGGAGAAAATGATGAAAAATGACGTTGACATGCTGCTTACAGACGTGAACATGCCGAGAATGGACGGACTCGAACTGATTAAAAATGTGAGATCAAAGGCTCAATATAAATTTATACCTATTATAACATTAACCACAGAGTCCCAGATGACAAAAAAAATTCAAGGAAAAGAAGCGGGAGCAACAGGCTGGATAGTAAAGCCGTTTAAACCTGAAAAACTGATAGAAGTAATTAAAAAAGTGCTGCGCAGATAAAAAAAAGGGGAAGACATGGATAATTTTAAAAACACTGAAGCGTTCAAAGCTGAAGCTGAAGAGCTGCTTAATGAAATCGAAGAAGCTATACTGGATATCGAAGAAAATCCTGAAAACATGGATTCCATAAACAAATTATTCCGTATTGTTCATACCATTAAAGGCTCCAGCGATATGTTCGGCTACAATGACATTGCCGATTTCACCCATTACCTGGAAACAGTATTGGAGAGAGTGCGTGAAAGTGAAATCAAAATCGACTCAAACTTGGCGGATATTGTTCTTTCATGCAGGGACCATGTCAAAACACTGCTCTATGCATCCGAAGACGGAGGAGCTTCAATCGATCCGGAAAAAGAAGTAGAGCTGATAACCAGACTTCAAGAATTGTTGTCGACAGGCAAAAATGAGAAAAAATCCATTGCCGAAGACATTCCCGAAGAAGCGACAGCGACAGCAACAACAGAAAGCAGGCTCCACACTTTTCATATAAGCTTCACTCCTGATCCTTCGATTTTTCTTTCCGGCGGAGACCCAGCTGACATACTTGATGACTTGAGAGAGTTGGGCGAATGCGACATTGCGGCAAAACATGACAAGGTTCCCAAAATTGAAGAGCTAAACCCGGAAGAATGCTTTCTCTCGTGGGATATAACCTTGAAAACCCACAAAGACATTAACGATGTAAAAGATGTATTCATTTTTATAAATGATGAGAATGTCAGTATAAAAGAAATGTCCGCGCCCTCTGAAGACGCGCCGATTTCCGAAGAGGCAGAAATTGAAGATGCCGAAACAGAAGATGCTCAGGAATCAGAAAAATCTGAATCAACAACATCGATCATAGATGATGAAGACCTGCTTAAAGAATTTATAGCCGAGTCAAAAGAACATCTGGAAACCATAGAAGACGACTTTCTGGAGCTTGAAGAAACACAGGACAATCCCGAAAGTGAACTGATAGGCAAAATATTCAGAGCTATACATACTATCAAAGGCGCCTCAGGCTTTCTTGGGCTTGACCATATAAGCAAACTCTCCCATGCAATGGAAACATTGCTTTCTATGATAAGGTCAGGAGAAATCAAGCCCGAAACGAAATATATAGAGGCCTTGCTCAAAGGGGTTGACCTGCTTAATATAATGTTGAACGACATAAAAAAGAGCAACAGCATAAATATCAAAACTAATCTGGCTATACTTGAAAAATTAATAAGAGATGTCTCTTCAGAAGCTGATGAAGCATTTGACAATAAAATCAATGTTGAAGATGAATTTGAAATTGATGAACTAACATTTAACAGCCTCCATAAAAAAGGAGAATATCTGTATGCCATAAATTATGAACTGCAAAGTTTCGAAAAAGAAAACAAAATGACCCCTCATGAATTGATCAATGAACTGGTGAGCCTTGGAAACATCCTCGAATCCAAAATGAAAATTCCTGACACGCTCCTTTCAGACCCTATAAGCAAAATGGAGCTAAAGGTTGATATACTTTATTCGACAATAGTTGATCCTTCATTGATATCAATTGCTGTGAAACTGCCTGAACATAATATCCGGGAAATAAAATCTTCTGATATATCAAAAAACAAAACAAAAAACGCAAAAGAGAATAAAACGGCAAATAATGAGCCAGTTGCAAACGCTGAAAAAAACACAGCCGCCAGCTCCGGCCCAAAGACTCCTTCTGACAAAAAAATAAGCGACAGCAATGTGCGAGTGCCTTCTGAAAGGCTTGATTCCTTAATCAATATTGTAGGTGAAATGGTTATAACGCAGGCCAAACTCATTGAGGCAGCGCAAGACATTGAGAACTCAAAGCTCAGCGCCTCTGTCGAAGAAATGGAAAGACTTATTGCCGAATTAAGAGATGATGTGCTCACAATCAGAATGATGCCGATAGGAAGCACATTCAGCCGCTTCAAACGCCTAGTGAGAGACCTTTCAGGGGACCTCGGCAAGAAAATATCACTCGTTACGGAAGGAGCCGAAACCGAGCTTGACAAAACAGTGCTTGACCGTCTCGGCGACCCGTTGGTGCATTTGATCAGAAACAGCATTGACCATGGAATAGAATCCCCGGATGACAGAGAAAAAGCAGGCAAAACTCCAGGCGGCACAATCACATTATCCGCAGCTCATATGGGAGCCCATGTTGTAATCACAATAAAAGACGATGGGAAAGGGCTGGATGCAGACATTCTAAAAGCCAAAGCTATTGAAAAAGGCCTTATCCAAAAAGACGCAGAACTCTCTGAGCATGAGATATTCTCGTTGATTTTTGCCCCCGGCTTCTCGACAGCCCAAAAAGTTTCGAGCGTTTCCGGAAGAGGAGTCGGAATGGATGTTGTCAAGAGACAGATAGAAAACCTCCGCGGCACGGTCGAAATATTCAGCAAAAAAGGCGAAGGAACCACAATTGCATTGTCCTTGCCTCTGACCTTGGCTATCATCGACGGACTTCTGGTAAAAATGGGAGCAGACAAATATATAATCCCATTGTCAACCGTGACGGAAACCGTTGAGCTCACGGCAAAGGAACGGGCAGAAAAAAACAGACGGAATATAATTGTTGTAAGAGACAAACAGATTCCATATATCCGCTTGAGAGAGTTGTTCCAAAATGATGGAGAAGAGCAGAATATTGAAAATGTGGTGATAGTAGAATTTGAAGAAAAGCAGATGGGAATTGTGGTGGACAAGGTTATTGGAAGTCATCAGACCGTGATAAAATCACTTGGCAAACTGTATAAAGATGTGGAAACCGTCTCTGGGGCGACGATTATGGGAGACGGCCAGGTCGCGCTGATCCTTGACATTGCAGGACTGCTCCGCTATAAAGAAAGAAAAGATGCTCATGAATAAAATATCAAGGATGGATTTTTATTTGACAGTCAATCTTAAGGCGTCAATAAAGGAGTCAATGTCGCTTTCTGAATGGGCGGTTGAGACAAAATCAAGCTCAAACTGAGAGGGCGACAGATAAAAGCCCTTATTCAGCATTGCCCTATGACACAGAGCAAACGCATCAGTGTCGCATGATTTGACATCCGAAAGATTCGTCAACGTTTGTCTATCCGTAAAAAACACAGTAAACATCCCGCCCAAAGATTCGCAGTGGACGTTCGGCAAATCCAATGATCGCTTAATTTTTGTTGCCAGGCGCTCAAGCTCAGCGTAAGGATTTTCTTCAACAAGCGTATTGAGGGTGGCAATCCCGGCGGCCAACGCCACAGGATTTCCGCTTAGAGTGCCAGCCTGATAGACTTCGCCAAGCGGCGCGAGGCACTTCATTATTTCAGCTTTGCCGCCAAAAGCCCCAATGGGCATGCCGCCGCCGATTATTTTTCCAAGAGTGGTAAGGTCAGGAGTGATTCCGACAATATTTCCATAAGTGGTGGCGCCCAGGCGAAAGCCAGTTATAACCTCGTCAAAAATAAGCACAGCTCCGCTGTCTTTTGTGACTTCACGAAGAGCCTCGAGGAATCCGGACACAGGCTTGACCAATCCCATATTCCCGGCAACAGGCTCAACTATTACAGCGGCAATGTCACTGCCATGCGTTTCAAATATTTCTTTCACAGCTTCAATGTCATTGTATGGAGCCACAAGTATTTCTGAAACAGCATTTTCTGTCACTCCCTTTGATGACGCAATGCCGCCCGTCAAAAGACCGCTGCCGGAAGACACAAGCAGATAATCCGCATGCCCATGATAACAGCCCTCGAATTTCAGGATTTTGTTTCTCCCAGTGAATCCCCGCGCAAGACGCAGAGCCGACATAGTCGCCTCTGTGCCGGAATTGACCATGCGAACCATTTCCATATAAGGAATGCGCTCGCAAAGAAGCTCCGCCATTTCCACTTCGCGCCGGGAACATGCCCCAAAAGTAAGCCCGTCCGAAGCCGCTTTTTTCACAGATTCCACCACTTTGGGATGGGCGTGCCCAAGGATCAGCGGCCCCCAGGAACCGCAGAAATCAATATACTCATTGGCATCGGCGTCCACAACGCGGCAGCCCGAAGCCTTTTCAAAATAAGGCGGAATGCCGCCCACTGAATTAAAGGCTCTGACCGGACTGTTCACCCCGCCCGGGATTAAGTTTTGCGCCTTTTTAAAAAGCATTTCTGAATTCGTGTAGTTCATCGCTCTATCTCTCCCTGAAGATTCTGTCGTATTGATTTGACCAGTACGAAATGATCACATCGGCCCCTGCCCTGGCCAAAGCAAAAGTCGATTCCCTGACCATAGCGTCAAGGTCGCCCCAGCCGCGCTGCGATGAGGCAATAAGCATAGAATATTCTCCGCTCACATTGTACACAGCTATCGGCAATTCAGTTTTTTCGCGCAACTTTAAAATAATATCAAGATAAAACAACGAAGGCTTCACCATTAGAACGTCGGCCCCTTCCGCTTCGTCAAACGCAGACTCCATCATTGCCGCGCGGGGATTGTTGAATGGCGCCTGATACGACTTTCTGTCCCCGCTTGAAGGGCTCGAATCGGCGGCCTCTCTGAAAGGGCCGTACATGGACGACGCAAATTTAGTGGAATAACTCATGAGGACAGTGTCATAAAATCTGTTTGCGGAAAGAACGTCCCTTATCGCGGCAACCTGACCGTCCATCATTGCGCTTGGAGCCACCCCATGCGCTCCCGCGCGGACATGCGAAACAGCCATCCCTGAAAGCAATTCCAATGTTGGATCATTTTCAACGCGCCCATCCTTGCTTAGAGTTCCGCAATGTCCATGATCGGTATAAGCGCAAAGGCATACATCGGTAAAAACCAGCAATTCAGGAAACTTGTTCCTAATCTCGCCGACAGCGCGCTGAACAAGTCCTTCGGGATGAGACGCATAGCTTCCGTCTGGAGTTTTTCTGGAATCATCGACCACTCCAAAAATCATAACTCCGCCGATGCCCATTTTAACAACAGGCTCAATAATTTTTTCAAGCATGTCAACACTGACCCTCGACTGCCCTGGCATCGCGTCAATGGGCGTCTCAACGCCGGAGCCTTCCACAACAAAAACCGGCCAGATAAACTTTTCAGGCCCGGGCATAGGCTGGCCAAACATTTTTCGCAAAGATTCGGTGTTTCTCAATCGTCTCAATCTGATATCAGGGAATCCGGTCTTCATTATGTCAGTCCTTTCTTAAGTCTTTCAAGCGTATAATCTAAAGCCAAAGCATCTATAGTGTCAAGCATTGTCGCCACGGGCGCGACAATCACTTTGCATTCGGCGGAGTTCTCAAGCAATGCCTTTTCTGTAGGCCTGCCAATCACCGCAACAGTTTTGCCCTTCAGAGCCCCGCTTCCCCAGTTTTCAACAAACGCGTTCACTGCGGATGCGCTGGCAAAAACAACAGCGTCAAAAGAAGGCATATTTTCATATTTTACAAATTCATTTCTATAAAGGACGCAATCAGCTATTTCAGGAGACTCCTCAATAGCTTCAAATAAAAGCTTGCCGGGAGTCGCCAGATTGGAACGCACGCGAAGCGCCTTTTCGTTTTTTGAAAAACATTTCCGCGCCACTTCAATCAAGCCTTCGGCTCCGTAAGCTTCAGACGCCGCCGCGTCAGGATAAATTCCCGATTTGTTAAATTCATGCATTGTTCCAGGCCCGCACACCATTATTTTGGGAAGCCGTCTCAAATCTATCCGCAAATTGCCAACAATCTCCATCATGCATCTTGCGGCAGAAGGCGAAGTCACAACTATCCAGTTGTATTTGTCGATGTTATTAAACACATTTTCCGCAGACAATTCAGGAATTAATTTTATCAAGGGTCTGCAAACAGGCGCCCCGCCAAAGTCCAAAACTACGCGCGCCGCATTACTCATTAACGCATCACTGCACGTAAGCAAAATCTGTTTTCCTTCCAAAGCTCCATGATTCTGCAAGAGAAATTGTCTGTCGGCATTCTCGCCAACAATCAGGATTCCAGGCTGCTTCCCGTCCCTGTTTTTAGCGGCTTCCTCCGCGATGCCAACAAGTGTGGAGCATATTGTTTTCTCTGAATCCATTCCGGCAGAAAAAACAACTGCGGCTGGCTCCTCAGAAGAGCGCCTTTCGTTAATAAGCTCTTTGGATATGTTTGCTATTTCTGAAGCTCCCATAAAAAACACAAGAGGCAAGGAGAGCCGTTCCTTTTCTGAAACCCATTCAAATTCTGGCGAGCCTGATTTTCGCGGAGTCATAACCGAAAAACCGCGGGACATCCCGCGACGAGTAAGAAGCAATCCAGTGCCGGTTGACGAAGCGCTTAGACTGCTTATGCCTGGAATAACTCTATATGGCAAACACAAGTCATTTAAAGTATCGACTTCTTCTGCCAGGCGCCCGAATATTCCCGGATCGCCGCCTTTCAACCTTACAACTTTTTTACCCTGTCTGGAATAATCGGAAATAAGAGCGCAAATAGCCTCCTGCTTCATGCTGTGACAGCCTTGCCGCTTCCCTACAAACACAGATTCAGCGTCAAATGGCAAAAGCTTCAGAAGCTCTTCAGAGCAAAGCGCGTCATAAAGACAGACCTCGCAGTTCTTCAAAGCCTCGGCAACTTCGACAGCCGCCAGTTTCGGATTCCCAGGGCCAGCTCCAGCAAAGACCACAGACTTCACAAAAAGCTTGCGGAGCTCTTCAAAAAAACTGTGCCCCTTTCTGAAAGTCACAGCCAAATAGCCCTGTCCTGCCGGAGGCGTCAATTCGTCAACAGGAATATATTCCGTGACCCTATCCTCAAGCCCAAGACGCAAAAGTCCGGCGGCGGCCATTACAAGGATATCATAGTTGCCTTCGTCAAGCTGCGCGATGCGCTCTTCTATATTCCCGCGTATGGACTTCAATTTGGCGGTGGGAAAGTGTTTCAGGGAATACTCTTCACGCCTTTCGCAGCTCACGCCAACTATTGGATTCTCTGGCAGCATGGAAACGGCGTCTCCTTTTCTCAAAACAATCACATCCCGTGGATCCTCGCGCCACGGCAGCCAAAACCAGTCCAAGCCGTCACGGATATTTTCAGGCATATCTTTTGCGCTGTGCACCGCAAAATCGACCTCTCCGCTCAACACTGCATCGTCAAGATCGCGTGTAAAAAAATCCTGGCTGCTTGCGCGCAGATCAGCCATTTTGTCCCTGTCTCCTGGCGAAGAAAAAGAAACAGCTTCAAAACTGGCGAAAACTAAAAGCTCTCCGAGTTTTTTCAGCGCGTTATTTGTCTGCGTCAGCGCAAGCTTGCTGGCTCTTGTTCCCGCCCTGAAAACTGTGGATGATTTTTTCATAAAAATTGCCGTGTCCATTGATTATTTTATTGCTGAGTTCAAATATACGCGCCATATCTAGAGCCTCTCTCCGGCGCCAGCGCTTTAGGCCGTCCAGATCGACGATCTTCACATTCGTCATAAGCTTTTCCAGCTCCGGCGACACATTTCGCGGCATCGCCATATCTATGATTAAAACAGGCTTTGATTGGTTCATAAAGGGCGCGTGCTCATGGTGAATAAGCGGACTGGAAGCGGAAGTGGCGCACACCACCAAGTCAACGTCCGATAATTTGTGTTTTAGCTGATTAAGTCCGCAAATATTCACGTTGGATTTTTTCGGCTTGTTCTGATGGTAAAGCCAAACAACTTCGGAACATGATGAGACAAGCCGGTCCACAATGTTTTGGCCTATTACTCCAGTCCCGAGAACAATCGCCTTTGCGCATTTTAGATTTCCACGCTCACTTTTGATATAATCCAACGCCAAGTCTTCTATTTCAAAATCGCGCAAATGCGGCTCGAGTTCCTGACGTATGTGCTTGGAAACATGCAACGCGCTGTCAATCCATTCCTGCATCATGCTGTTTGCCCATTTTTTTTCCTTTGCCATTTTGAGAGCTTCTTTCAATTGGGCCGTTATATGTTTTTCGCCAGGCATCTGCGACATCAATCCGGCGGAGACTGAAGCCAAATGTCCAAAAGCTTCCTTTCCATATTTCACGTAATGCGACTCCTCCGGCAAAGAGGCAAAGCCCATAATATGCTTCAACATTCCTTCCAAACCTTCCCCTGGAGATATAATAGCGGCGAGTTCCACGCGATTGCAGGTGTTTAAAAGCATGAATTCATGCACACCCCATACATGAGTCAGCATTCCTCCCACTTTGGCATAATGCTCGCCGGTAAGATGACAAGGCTCCCGTTCGTCTATCCCGAGGCAATTATGGTCTGTTCCAATAATGAAAAGCTCCGCTTTGTCCACCATGTCCACGTGACGGGCAAGAGTTTCTTTTATAAGACGCGTCCTGCGGCAAGCTGCGCCATGAGTAGAGACTGAAATAGTCACGCCGTTTTTGTCAAAACTTGCCGGTGTGATGAATCGTCCGTCTGTCCAGTTTTCGTCAACTGCAGAGCAAAGAATATTTGCAGAAACGCAAAGTTCAATAATCCTTTTATTCACATTTTTGACATTAGTGGCGGCGTAGACAATATACGCTCCATTCAGATCGGCTTTATCAAAGTCTCGCTTATGAAAAATTATTTTATTTGCTTCAATCATTTCAGCCAGAGTTGAATTGATCTTCGGCGTCACAAGCGTGACATCGGCTCCACTCTTGAGAAGGCCAGCTATTTTCCTTGCCGCCACATTTCCGCCGCCAACCACAAGAGCTTTTCTGCCTGAAAGCATCAGATTAACAGGATGCGTTCTATTTTTCATTCCTCTGTCTCTTTTTAATTTTTTTCAATATTTAACCAGTTTTGATTAGAGCCAAAGCATAAAAAAACTAACCAGATAAAATTTTCCTGGCTCCGCGAATGGGCTCAAAAGCAAGGCTCATGCCTTCGGATCAAAAGCCTTTCTCAAGCCTTCCCCCATAAAATTGAATGCACAAACTGTAATAAACAAGGCCAGTCCCGGCCACAGGGTTAGGTGCCAGTAAAGAAAAGGGTCTGAAAAAGCCTGTTGGAGAAGCTCCCCCCAGCTGGCTGTCGGCGCCTGAACGCCAAACCCCAGAAAGCTCAATCCGCTTTCAGCCAATATTGCGCTCGCGACAGCAAAAGTAAAAGACACAAATATCGGCCCGCTTATGTTGGGAAGAAGATGACGCAACATTATTCTCCAGACAGGCAAGCCAAGGGACTCGCAACTTTGTATGTAAGGAAGCGCACGCTGCTTCAAAGTCTCGCCACGCACCAAGCGACACAATCCAGTCCAGCCAGTCAAGCCAATCACTGCTATAACCAGCAAAATAGACTGCTCGTATTGATAGTCCATCATTATAGCCATTAAAATTAGAAGAAGTAGAAATGTCGGAAAACAGATCACTATCTCAACAATTCTCATAATAATCATGTCCGTGCGGCCGCCAAAATATCCCGCGCCCATTCCAATTATCACGCCAATGCCAATAGAAATGGCAGTGGCCAAAAAGCCGACAGCCAGAGACACTCTGGCTCCATACAACATTCTGGAAAAAACATCCCGCCCTATCTGGTCGGTTCCAAAAAGATGCTTAAAAGAACTTTTCTCATAAGGCGCGCCCGCGCGCTCAAAAGGCCCATAAGGAACAGGAGCAAAAACTGCAAAGTCATTATCCGTTTGCTCTTCGTTGATTTTTATCCAATTAGTTTTTTCCAGGCGTTTCTTGAACATAAAAAAGGGACTGGCCAGAATCAAAGCCAAAGCCACAAGCACAATTGAGCGGGCCATTGGCCTTATTTTTCTTATGAACAAAAAGTAAAGGATGGAGGCTAAAGGCAAATAAAGCAGGAAAAAGTTAAAAATCTTTTCAACGACAAATTCAGAACTGTCAGGGGCAAAAATAAAATAAAGAAAGGGCATTGACAACACTCCGTCGCAACGAGCCAGCAAAGGCCGCCCATTGGCAATAAGAGGCGCAGCCACAGCCAATAGAAGCATAAGCGACATGCAGCACAGCCCGCTTACAGCCATCCAGTCTTTTTTGAAACGCTTAAATGCCTGAATGGCAGGAGAATCGGGAACATCTGTAATTTTTTCGTCAGCGCTCATTTAATCCAGAAGTTGTTTTAATTCATCAATCAGGTTCGGAGTAAACTCCCGGCAATTTGATTCATCTCTCAATTCGGCTTCAGTCCAAAATCTGACCTCGTCCAATTCATTCCTGCAAAAGTCAAAAGGCCCTTCGCTGGTTGCGGCAAAAACCCTTACATTTTCGGATTCGATATCATTTCTTATTCTGGAATCGAACAACAGCCGCAAAGGCAAATTTTCGTCCAGACCAAGCTCCTCGCGCATTTCTCTGCGCGCCGCCGCTTCAAAATCTTCTCCCGGATCGAGGTGCCCGCCAACAGCGGTGTCCCATTTGCCAGGCTGAATATCCTTGCTCATTGAGCGCTTTTGCAAAAGCATCCGCCCGTCAGGATGATACACAACGACATGAGCCGTTCTGTGCGTCAAAGCCGGATTGCCATGGCATTCGCTGCGTTTTGCGACGCCGACAACATTGCCGGCGTCATCCACTATTTCAAAAATCTCATCATCAGGCATAGGTCATCTATTATTTTTTAGGAGCTCTTTTTTTTCTGACAACAGTCTTTTTCTTTTCAACCTGAGCCAGTCCGGCTATGACCTCGCCGTGCGAATCAGGAAAAAACAGAAGCTTCAAGTTGTCGGCCCTTACTCTGACCGAGCTGGAGTTCTTAAAATTTCCTTTGAGCAATTCTTCGGCAAGCGGATCCTCCAAATGACATTCAATGGAGCGGCGCAGAGGACGCGCGCCATATTCAGGCTCATATCCTTTGGTTATAAGGAAGTCCAGGACTTTTGAATCCACATCCAGAGCAAGTCCCTGATGCTTCAAGCGCTCTCTTACCTTGTCTATTTCAATGTCCACGATCTTGACAAGATCTTCACGTTCGAGTTTCCTGAAGACAATCACATTGTCCACACGGTTCACAAACTCAGGCTTGAAGCGTTTTTTAGCCATGCCTATAAGTTTCTCGCTGATTTTATCAAATGAATCATCTTTGCTCCCACTGACAAATCCCAGGCCGCCGCCTTTTATTATCTGCTCCGCGCCAACATTGCTTGTCATTATTATAATCGCATTTCGAAAATCTATTTTGCGGCCAAGCGAGTCAGACAGCCTGCCTTCCTCAAGAATTTGCAGCAGCATATGCATAACATCGGGATGAGCTTTTTCTATTTCATCAAAAAGCACCACTGAATACGGGCGCCTCCTCACGCGCTCAGTCAATTCACCGCCTTCGCCATGGCCCACATACCCAGGAGGAGATCCGACCAGGCGGCTGACATTGAATTTTTCCATATATTCAGACATGTCCACCTGAATCAAAGCGTCAGGATCGCCAAACATAAACTCCGCCAGCGCTTTTGCAAGCAGCGTTTTCCCCACGCCAGTGGGGCCGAGAAAAATAAAAGAGCCAATAGGACGCTTCGGGTCTTTCAGGTCTGCCCTGGAGCGTCGCAAGGCTTTTGATATGATAGACACTGCGTTATTCTGGCCGACTACGGACTTTTCAATCTCATCTTCCATGCGGAGCAAGCGCGCGCTTTCACCTTCCTCCATCTGTTGAACAGGGACGCCTGTAAGCTTGGCCAGCACATGTGTTATTTCCTTGACATCGATTTTGGTTCTTTTGTTTTTGCTGGCGTTGCGCCATTTCTCCATAATATCTTCAAGCTCTTTTTTCAGACCT
>CAZYVR010000025.1:0-28540 GCA_964651145.1 uncultured Victivallales bacterium
GCTGGCGAGGAGTCTTTCTGCCGCTGGGCGCTACAAGGACGCGGCCGAAATCTATCTTGACGCCAACGACCGCTTTTATTCGGCAAGCGGAAATTTCGAGCAGGATTGCAAGATGGCAGCGGTCAGGGAATACTGGCTGGCCGGAGAGCTTAAAAAAGCTCACGCGCTGTTGGATGAACTTGAAAAACAGCAGGACATTTACGCGAGGGCGGCAGAGTCTGACGATATCCGCAAACTCAGGCGGCTTTTGCGCGAGAGCGAAGCAATTCTGGCAGAAAATGAAGAAAAATAGAATAAAAGGAAGGAGTTTGACATGTTAAAGAAATATCATCTGAAAGCAATGGTCGCGGTTTCTGCAGGCATGCTTGCGCTATGTTCTTTAAAGGCCGAAGAAAAGACCGGACGCGCCTTTAATGAGCTGGTGCAGGAGCTTAATGAAGAGCTGGAAACAGCCAAAAACAAGGTGGAAAAACTCGAGGAGGAACGGATAGCGACAAGAAAGGCAAAGCCGGAAGCGTCTTTGCGCGATCGCGGGGAGGCCTTGAAGGAATTGGGCAAATATACCCGCGAAATGGACAGGGCGGACACTCCGGAGGAAAAAAAGGAAACGTCCCAAAAAGTTGAAGGGCAGGTTTTGAAGGTTGCGGAACTGAGCGCTGATTTTCTTGAGACTCTCAAGAATGATGTGGTAACTCAGGATAAACAGCTTGAAGTCATCGAGGATTCATTGTCCGATGTTATAATAAAAATGGATAAACTCGAAAAGCTTGCCGCAATTTCAACAAAAGACGGCGTCTCTCCTGAGCTGGCTCGTTTCAGGGCGCGGAAAAATTTGCACAGTCTGGCCCAAATGGTTGAAATGCTCGCCGAAAAAAATAAAAACACAGCGCAATGGGGACATGTGAGGCGCACTATAATGCTTCAGGACGGGATACTGCGCAGAAGCTCGCTTGCAACTGACAAAATACAGAAACTGCTGGAGGAGCAGAAGAAGGTGTATGAGCAGGTCTTGGCGCAAGTCTCAATTGCCCGTCGAGGACTTCAGACCGAAAAAGAGGCTCTTGCCCAAATAGGGCTTGGAGAAATAGCAAAGTCTATGCTTCGCAAAGCGGCTGGACTTTTGATGGGGAGCCAGAGCATTGGGCAAATCGGACAGGCCGCGTTCATGAAATCGGAACAGCGCCAACAGCGCCTTCTGGCTTTTCTGGAACAGGACAAGGATGCCGGAGGAACTTATTCTGGGATGAACTCAGTTTCAGGAGACTCTGCCTTTGACGCGCCGCAAGGATATAAAGAGTATCTGGCGCAAGGCGTGCAACAATAAAAATCAAGGAGGAGCTGAAAATGAAAAAGATAATCTGTCTTATTGGGATATGCGCATTTGCGCTGTTGTCTGGCGCAAACGCCTTAGGCATAGAGCCGAAGGAAAAACTTTTAATGAGAATTCAGGCCCAACAGGAAGCGGCTGAAAAGACATTGCTGAACATGTGGGTAAATAAAAAGCGCGGGAAAGAGTTTGAAGCTCTTTTAGGAGAATATGTTGTCCGTGAAATACGCAGTCGCGCCATGAGCGGCAAAAATGATACGGGCACCCTCCTGTCGCAGGTCAGCAAAGAAAGCGATGTCGAAGCAAGCAATCCTGTAGAGTTGGGCAGATTGATTGTGTTGGAGTATTTCAAAAGAAAAGGCGTTCATTTGAAAAATAAACGCTTTGTGAAAGGCTCATATATGATCGGTTTGCGTCAGGATCAAACATATGCGTCAAATTAAAAAAGGGGACGAAGCCATGTCAGCCGAATCATCCATATTAAGAATCTGGACTCTCCGCGCGGCAGGGCTTGCCGCGGGAGTTGCTGCTGCGCTGCTCTTTGCTTGCTGGGAATCAATGCCCGGATTGCACAGGCTTTTGGCGCTGGTTTATGAGAAGGTTGGAATAACGATTCTCGCGCTGTTGCCTCTTTCAATATGGGCAGTTCGGACGGCGTTAAAAGCCGGGGCTGGCAACAACCTGACTTTGTCGTATATCGGGACGACCGCTCAGCGCGTTGGGCTTTTGGGGACGGTTATAGGAATAGTGGCCGCCACCTTGAGCATCGGCGACAATCTGAGCGCGGGAGCGGCCAACGCCGTGACTGGAGCTCTTCCGGCAGTGGGGCAGGCTTTGGTCAGCACGGCTGTGGGATTTGTCATCGCTATCGCGTGCGACTTTTTCAGGTACATCAATATGCGGGACAGCAAGAAGGAATGAGGCAATGTTTATTTCCAAAACATCATTCGACAGCAATGGCACGGAAGGAATGCTTGACGTTATTTTAGGGTGCACCCTTATATTTATTTTGATGTCTTCGCTGATAAGCGCCGACCGCGAAAGTTCACAGGAAAAAACTTTGCCAGACATTAATTTGACCAAAGCTTCCGCCGTCGCGTCCGGGGCAGGCGCGGTGAAGAAAAGCGTTATAAGCCTGAAAATGAAAAATGGAAAAGTGGCGCTTTATCTTGAGAGCGACGAGCTTTCCATGAAAGAGCTTGAAGAGCGCTTGAAAAATATGGGAGGCGTGGCCCATGTCGCTTTGCGAAGGGACCAGGATATGCCTTGCAAATGGGAGGATCAAATCATTTTGATGTGCCGCCGTTCGGGCATAGAAAAAGTGGCGATAATAGTGGGCTCAGTCCAGTCAAAAAAGGGGGCCGAAAATGAGTGAGGACAATTTGAAAAAAGAACTGGCAAAGAAACCGGCGATGTTCAGAACACTGTTGCTCTGGTTTGCAATAGGAGCCGCCGGAGCACTTCTTCTCAATTCGCTTCGGGAGAGGATCAGCTTGTCGGGCAATGACATTGTTGCCAGGGAAAATAAGACGCCTGGCAAAGAAAATGCAGAGAGCGAACAAATGGGGCAAATAAAGGAAATGGCAAAGCCGGAAAGGCCGATCGTGAAAAAGCTTAAAGCAGTCGATACTCCTCAAAAGGAAATGATTGTGGAAGAAAAACTTGAGCCTGAAAAAACAGACATAAAAGAACGCAGGGAGCGGCTTTTTGCAAGGCAAATGGCGATTGTAAACAGCTTGCTTAATAAGGAAATAAAAAAATGACGAATGGAGACAAAATAAAATGGACAATAGTCACAGGGGCGCTTCTTGCCTTGCTTTTGCCTTTGCTTTTCCGCGGCTCCGTTAGCGCAAAAAAAGAGATGTCGCCGCCGCCGGCAATGGATACGGAAATTTCCATCGACATAATTGAAGACATGCAGCAGGATGAAAAGAAAAAGGAGCCGGACGCAAGCGAAGAGCCTGACTCCGCGCCTGCTGCCGAATCGGTCACTGAGAGCGGGGCGCTTCCGCCGCTTAACGCAAATTATCGCGCAAAAATGGGCTTTGCAAAATATGCAGCAGAGATGCTCAAGCGCGGCGGGCGCTTTTATATAATGGGAGCTTCCAGAAAGCAGCTTTATGAAATAAATCCCACGCTGAAAACAATGCGCAAAACTGATATCGAAAGCGTGATGAAAAGAAATTTCAGTCCGCGCACACGCGTAATATCGGACGAGCCGGCTTTGGGTTGCTTTGTTAGTCAAGCCCGCAAAAAATATGGAATTCAAAAGCCCGAAGTAATATTGCTTGTTCCGAGCCGCATGGAAAAGCGCATTGCGTCAATTCTGAGAGAAGCGGCAAAAAAATATGGACTGCCAATTTCTTCCGTCGCTGGCTTTAAGGGGTATTACTGCATGAGCGGCGGGGTGTTTAAGCTTATAGTAAACGAGGCCGTTGCAAAGAACAACAAGTATTCGATTAACGTCCCAATAAAATTATAGGAGGCGCTGTCATGAAAATGTTTATTTTGGGTTTTATTCTAGGAATAATTCTTGCCATAATGTGGGTTAATCCAGAGCTTTGCCGCAGATTCAAGCGCGAAGTTGTCACGGAAAATCCGCAGGTTCACAGGCTGGAAAATATCATCAGGGATCTTGCCGGGGATAATGGCGGGTCAGACCGGCATTATTAGCCTATGCGGAGTCTCTGATTATAATTTGCGGAGGAACTGTTTCTGATTTTAAAGGCTTCTTGTTTTTTAGAAATGAGATTAATTGTTTGACGCAGAGTTTGCCCTGCAAGTCTTCGCGTGAGCTGAAAGTTGTCAAGGCCGGCTCCACATGTTCGGATAAAAGAATATTTCCCGCTCCTGTGAGCATTATGTCTTTTGGAATTCGAATATTTTTCTTTTTCAATCCTTTGATCACGCCTAGAGCTGTCAGGTCGTTGACGCATATCACTGCGTCCGGCTTGTATGATGCAATTGACTTTGCCGCGTGTTGTCCGGCTTTGATTGAAAAATCTCCAGGCAAAAGCTTGCTTTTATTTTTGCCAACGGCATCCATAAAGCCAGATTTGCGCCTGAGGGACACATCGGAATCTTCAGGCCCGCCAATATAAAGAAACTTTGAGGCTCCGCGCTTTTGGCAATGTTTTGTCAACTCAAAAATGCCTTTCCGGTCATCAGCGCATACGCAAGGGGCGCCATTCAGTCTGTTTGCCGACAAGATTGCGACAGTGTTTTCCTGATCAAGCAGTTCTTTTATTTCGGACGCGCGCTGGCTTTGCATTCCCCAGATGATCAAAGCGTCAATCTCCCGGCGCTTGAAAAGCGAAAGGCTCTGGCCTTCTTTGAAAAAGCGCTCGTCGGCAACCAGCAAAAGCAAACGCAAGGCGTTTTTGCCAAGCTCCGCATAGATAGAATTGATGAAGCGGTTAAGGATGCTTGAGTCCTGACCCATTCCCGGAGGCACTAGCAATCCGAAAACTCCCGTTCTTTTTGTGAACAGCCGCTTGGCGTTTATGTCGGGCGTGTAATTTTCGCGGCGGCACACGTCCAGAATCCGCCGTTTTGTTTCCTCGCCAACCCGCACAGAGCCGTAATTGCCCGATAGAACCCGGGACACTGTCGATGGCGCGCAAGCAGCCAACTCCGCTATTTTTCTTATATTCATTTTTTCATTCATAAAAAAAATATAGCAATCACTATTGCTTTTTTCAAAAGGGAAAGTTAAAATAACAGCATGAGCAACAGTTGCCTCAACAATTGCTTGCTGTTTTTGATAAGCCAAAACAGAAAGGAAGACTATTGTGAAAAAGCGTCCGAATATATTGGTTTTTATAGTTGATCAGCTCCGATGCGATTCTCTAGGCTGCAATGACAACCCGCGCATCAGCACGCCGAACATAGATTCCCTGGCAGCGAAAGGGACAAGTTTTGACAATGCCTATGTATGTCAGCCGGTATGCACTCCTCAGCGCAATTCGATGCTGACCGGGCTGTATCCTTCCGCGCATGGATGCGCAAGGAACGGAATAGCGCTTGACGAGTCGTTTCCAGTGTATCCTGAACTTTTGCGTCAGTCCGGGTATCAGACTTTTGCGTCCGGCAAGATGCATCTGTCGCCCATCAGTCGCGGATTTGACGACCCGCCATATGAGCCTGGAGAGGCTCCGGATGAATTTCCATATTACGGCTTTGAGGAAGTCGAGTTTATAGAAGGCGAAGAGTCCGGCTATGTGAAAATGCTTAACCAACATGGCTTTGACTGCAAAAATCCGAACGAGCTATTGCAATTTGTTTCTGACGGCCCTTACCAGACTTGCGTCGATCCTATTCCTGAAAATTTGCATCGCACCACGTATGTTGCGGACAAGGCTATAGATTTTATTGAGAAAAGAGATTCCGGCAAGCCATTTTTGTTGCATTGTTCATTCTGGGACCCGCATCATCCTTTTGCGGTTCCTGAGCCTTATGACAAAATGTATGATCCCGAAAAGATGCAGCCTCCCATTCCGTATGAGAAAAAAGATTTTGCGGAATTGCCGGTTCATTTTAAGGCTTGCCATGAAAAAGAATGGGACAATCACGGCGCGAGTTTTAAGGACCATGATGTGGCGCTCTGGAAAAAGATGAAGGCGCATTACTATGGAATGATTTCGTTGATAGACAAAAACGTGGGAAGAGTTATCGAATCGCTGCGGAAGAACAATGTCGAAGATGACACCGTTGTTATTTTTGTTTCTGACCACGGCGAGCTTCTGGGTGACCACGGCCTGGCTCTGAAGGGCTCTTATCACTATCAGAGCCTGATTAAAGTTCCGCTTATAATTAAAATCCCCGGACAAAATAATGCAGGGAAAAGAATAGGTGAACCCATGATGAGCTATGATATAATGCCAACTATTCTTGAGTTTGCCGGAGTTGCGCCGCCGGAAAGAATCACAGCGAAAAGCTTGAATCCTTTTTTTGAGGGAAGGGGGCAGGGACGGGAAGCCATTCTTGTTGAAGCGCCCGATGCGAGGACAATTGTAAAGGGGAATCTGAAAATGATCTATCATCTGAAAACAGGCGAAGGACAATTATACGATCTCTCTGCCGATCCTGATGAAAAAGTCAATTTATGGAATGAGCGGAAGGACTTGAAGGCGGAGCTGTTCGAAGCGGCTTTGACGGAGGTTGCGCGATCGAAAATGCCAGCCAGGCAGCCCATAGGGCCTTGGTGAGCCAGTGCGTTTTTAAGCCAGTTTTGTGGCAGACAGACAGTAGCTGGCGCAGATTTACAGCTTTGAGTAATGCTTGTTTCTAAAGATATCCTGAAGCTTGGCGGTGTCTTTGTCTCTCAGCGCTTTTACAATGTCCATATGTTCCTGCGACACTTGCTTGGAGGTTTTATTTTTGATGCTGTTCATCTTTGGCTTCTCAAAAAAATCAAAATACTCCATAAGTGGTTGAATGCTCGCAAGCATATCGTTGCCCACTATGTCAAGAAGGGCGATGTGAAATCTTTTGTCTGCCTCTTTTCTGATTTTCATGTCGGAGTTTCCCATTGAAAGCGCAAGTCCTTCAAGCTTTGTCAAATCTTCCTCTTTTGCCTTTTCCATAAGAAAGGGAATCATTCCTATTTCGATTATCATGCGAATTTGAAATAATTCATCAAGTTTTTCTTTGTCCGCTTTGATATAAGGCATATAGGCATCGAACGGCTTGTCGGGAACGAGCCCTAAAATGCGCATTCCTTTTTTTGGGCTTGTCTCAATTATTCCCAAAGTCCTGAAGTGCCGCAAGGCTTCGCGAATTACACTTCGGCTCACATTCAGCGAAGCTGTCAACTCATGCTCAGTCGGCAAGGAGTCTCCTTTCTTCAGATTGCTGTTCACTATGTAATCCCGCAAGGCTTCTATAGCCCCTTCCGACGCAGTCTTGCGTTTTGCTTCTTTTAATTTTACAGTCATTTCATTCTCTTGTTTTTTTTGGGGAAAGCCCTTGACTTTTATGGCTATTTATATTATTGTCAGACAATATGATTGATTATACTTCAATCTAAGATTAAAGTCAAATGTTTTGACTATGATTAATAAAGGAACGCACATGGACAGGGCACGTTTTACACTCATTGAATTGCTCGTTGTAATAGCGATAATAGGAGTGCTTGCTTCAATGTTGTTGCCTGCCTTGCAGCAGGCAAAAGCGAAAAGCCAGGAAGTTGCATGCAAGGGAAACCTGAAGCAGGCTGCTTTGAGCATTAATTGTTACACGCAGGATTATGAAGGTTTTATTCCTTACAACTTCCCAGGGAAAACCGGGATTTCACAGACGGGCTATTCAGGCGGCGACACAAAGTCTGTTTCATACATGCTATATGACTATTTGAAAACAGAGGAGATCTGGAAATGTCCGTCTCCGCAGCATCCTTTTAAAGACGCTCTTTTTGAATATTATTACATCTGGAACAGAGATCAAGTTGCGTCTCCGCCCGGATGGTTTGTTGATGGAGGCCCCAAGAAGATATCGAAGCTTTCGCCAGATATATGGTTTATTAAGGATCTTGACACCTTGTGTTATCCGGCGTCCAGCAATGCTCCTGCGCATTCTAAAAGACGGAATGTTTTGTTTGTTGACGGGCACGCGGCAAGTGAAAATGCTTTTAATTAAAGATAAGGCGCTGGCAATGTATAAAATATTCGCTGCATTTGTTTTTTTTATTGGGTTTATGATGTTTTCTGCGGTGGGGTGCATGGCTGATTCTGCTTCTGGCATAACCATTCCGGCTTCCTGGCGTGTGCGGGGTTTCTTGTTTCCTGACTCCAAGAGAGAGAGCGTGTCTTTGATTCCGGCCAATGACGGGAAGGCTTGGCAAACCGGCAGGTTTTTTACCGACAAGCCCTTTGCTTATATTGACTTGTCTTCATTGAGGGCTGCAGGCGGACGCCTTGTTTTTTATGGCAGGGTCCCTGAAAAACAAAAAGGCATGTCTTTGAGGCTTGGCTTAAAAGACAACGGAGAAAATGTTTTTTGGCTGAATCTGGATAAGTATTTTTCTTCCTTTACGGGAAGCAAGTGGCGCAAGGCAAGCATTCCTTTAAGCGAATTTCCTGAAATAAAGCGCTGTAGCTCTATAATATTTCAATTGCCCGAGGCGCCTGCGCCGGGAGCCATTATGGAAATCAAAGACATCAGGTTTGAGGCAGACAAAGCTCAAGCGACAAAGTTCAATGTTGAGTACAAGCTCTTGAGAGCCTGCAAGGAATTTCCTTCCTTTAATTCGGATTCATCTGAGAGGCCGGCAATAAAAAACTCCACTTTTTTCTATAAAAATAAGCCTGATTTTTTAATTGGTCCTTGGACTATGCATGAGGCGTGGGACAAAAAGATGTTCCCTGTCCATACGGAACATGCGGAACTGTCCCGATACCCTTTTCTGAAAAAGGCATATAAAGGAGATTTTAACAAAAAATTATTCGAGGATCTCGGTTTTTCAACAGCTCATCCACAGACGCCAATGGAGCCTGTGGCCGAAGAAAATTTTCCGCTTTTTATCAGGAAAAGTGATTATAAAAGGTATTCTGGGCATTTTGAATACATAAAGTCCTTAAAAGACATGCCGCTAATTGTGGACTTTGCCACATTTGGGGTATACGGGCATAACGTTTGCAAGAGCTTAGAAAAATCTTTTGAGCTTTGGCAGAAAATGACAGGCAAAAAAAAGTCATTTGACATAGCTCAGGTTTGCGACAAAGCAACCGGTTTTGTTCCTTTTTGCCCGGAATCGCAATTAGGCTCTGAAATATACACAAATCTTTTTCAGCGCGGCGTTTATGATCTTCTGGAAGCGGGCTCCAATCCTTGGTTTTATGAAATATTCAACGAACCAAGATATAATTGCCAGTGTGTTTTCAACAGGGCTTTATTCGAGCGTTTTTTGGAAAAACTACATCAAACGCCGGAGAAAATGAATCAGCGTTACGGACAGGGAGGAAAGTTTGCCAGCTTTAAAGACGCTTCAGCTTCAGTTTTTCCCAAGCATCCGGCTCTTTGGTCTGACTGGCAGGATTTCATTGGGAAGCAGTGGAATAAAGTTGCGCTGAAATATAAAGATAAAATTCTAAAAATAGACAAAAGAAAGAATGTGTTTTTTTATGTGCAGCCTGTTATTTCTTCCGTGCTTCAAACGGAGGCTTTGTCGGGGATTAACCTGGTGGAAGAACAAAAAGGATTGGATGCGCTTGGAGCCGAGGGGGGAGTGGGTTTTGGCTTCAAAAGCTTGGATGTTGAAATAGATGACATGAATGAAGTGATGTTTCGGGATCGCGCGTCATTTGGGCATCAATTCAATTTGGATGTCATAAAAGCAAGCGCGCCGGAAAAGCCAATGATAAATGCCGAGTGCAATGTGATGAGATTTTTTAAGGGGCAAAGAATGCCTACCAGGCGCTCGGATGTTGTCACCTCGTTATGGACGGAGTTCTTTCATGGAAGCAGTTCGGTTATTCTTTATGCATGGGAAAAGCGCGGGCCGCAATGGAACAGCTTTGACAAAGCTGAAAGCCTTTTGGACCGCTATCCGGCTTCCTGGCTGAACCCGATGGCTTATCCTCCATCCGCTTTGTTGGGGATAAAAGATTTCAAAAAAGAATTGGCGGGCATCCCGTCTGAATTTTATGAGGGAAAAAGGATATTGGGCAAGGCCGCGATATTGATAAGCCGCCCTACTATATGGCAATATCAGCTTAAAAATAAGAATAAAGATGGACACAAGAAATTATTAAAAAGCGTATATGGCTCATTGATGAAGACTCACATCCCCGTTGAATTTGTCTATGAAGAGAAAGGCTTGGGCGATTTGAGCCAATTCAGCATGCTGTTTGTGGCCTCATGCGAATACGTCCTTGACGACACTAAAAGGGTAATTGCTGAGTATGTAAAGAACGGGGGAATTTTGATAAGAGACAAGGCGTCATTTAAATTTGACAGATATGGCGTTTCTTTAAACTGCTCTTCTGAAATAGACGATTTTAAAGGCTTGACTGAATTTGGAGTTGGAAAAGGTAAAGTGATTTTTGCCGATATGGAATCAAAATCTTTTATGAATTTTGTCAAAGAGCAATACAATCGGAATTTCGGAGCATTGAGCGTTGATGTCGCCGGGGCTGATGGGAAAAATCCTCCGGCGGAGCTTCAAGTTATAGACAGAGGCAGTCAAAAACTTTTGTTTCTGGCAAATTGGAGCCCAATGAAAACTTATGCATGCCTGTTGAGCTTCAACCTTGCCGACTCTTTTTATGTGTACGACCTTTCCGAAAAGATTTCTTACGGCAAATGTTCAGCGGAGCGGATGAGGGCGGGATTGAAGACTGTTCTGGCATCTGAAGTTAGGAAAATCATTCTAATGACAAACATTGAAGAGGAAAAATACAGAAGCTTCAAGCCTGCTTCGGAGTCGCTTTTTGAAAAATTGAAAGCAGTGGCTGAAAGGAATCTTGAAGACTCCTTGAATGAAGCGAGCGGCATATTGAAGGACAGAGCTGAAAAATACAGGACAAAAAATCAATTCATCGACACTGAAAATAAAAAATATTTCACTGTGGATTTAAGCAAGCACGCGAATCGCAGTTTTTCCGATGATGTGGCCGGAGACAAAAAAGGCGGATGGACGGATCAAGGGCAAAATGATTTGTCTTCCATTAAGACAGGGACGCATAGGCTTGCAGGAGTCCCTTTTCAAATCATTGCCCCTGAAAACAACAATGGCAAATCCTGCATAGTTCTGAAGGGGGCGGCCAGGCCGTATTTCCCTGAAGCTGTAAAGAATATAAAAATAGACAAAAAGTCGGCCAAGCTCTTTTTCTTGCACACTGCAGGTTGGTGCGACGATGGGGAACTTTTGAAATATGTGATCAATTACTCCGATGGAAAGATAGTTTTCCCGATTAGGACTGGGCGCGAAATAGGAGATTGGTGGGGAAAGGAAAAGCCCTTCAATGCTGTGCGCGCATGGCAGGGACGCAACTCTGTCCATGCGCCGGTTGCGCTTTACGGATGTGAATGGATAAACCCCTGTCCTGATAAAATAATAGAAAGTCTTGATGTTGTTTCATCGGGCAGCGGCGTGCCTGTTCTCATTGCCGTGACAGGAGAGATTGTTTCGCAAAAAAATGGAAGCTCCACAAAAAACGCAAAATGACAATTGCAGGATATAAAAATTATGAAAATTAAGATTACAGATAAAGGCGCAGTCGCTTCGCGGCCTGGACAGATGTACGCTTGGCCAGGAATGGCAAAGGCTCTGAATGGGGACATTGTTGTGGCTGTTTCGGAAAGAAAGTTCCATGTTGATCCTTTTGGCAGAGAGGTCGTGATAAGATCGCGGGACAATGGTTATTCATGGGGCTTGCCGCAAGAGGTTTACAATAGCGAGATGGATGACCGCGACGGCAATATGCTTGCTCTTCGCGACGGTCGCCTTGTTCTAAGTTGGTTCACTTCAAATGCTTTTGAAAAAGACTGGCCGGAGCGCGCCGCCAGAGTGACGGATAAAATGAGAAAAGAGCTGCTTGGCACTTGGATGCTTGTTTCTAATGACAATGGATATACTTGGAGTGAAACCCCAAAATCAATTCCGGCTGGCATGCACGTGTCGCCAACAGAGTTGTCTGACGGAAGCCTTCTTAGCATTGGGTTTGGAAATCGTTTTTCAGGCGATGATCGGAGCGCTTTAAGTATTCTTAAATCGCATGACACTGGAAATACTTGGGATAGAATTAGCAAGATTGACGCTGTTTTTAAAGATGAAAACGGCAATTTGATTGCCCACTTGGATGAAAGTCATGTGCTGGAGACTTCTCCCGGCAATTTGATCGCGCTTTTCCGCTCTGTCAGAGGGGCGGATGGGAATGGATATCTTTATCAGGCTTTTTCATCTGATTATGGAAACTCCTGGACATTGCCTCACAAAACATCCATATGGGGGTATCCTCCGCATATGTTGAAGCTATCTTCAGGAGCTATTTTATGCATGTGTAGTCATCGGCGGCGCCCTTATGGGATTGTAGGCGTTTTGTCGCGCGACAATGGATATAGCTGGGACACAGAAAATATTTTTACAATTTATAGCTGGGACGATGAGCCCGACATGGGGTATCCTGTCAGTCTTGAAGTTGCAAAGGATGAAATATTGACAGTGTTTTACTGCAAGCGCGATGGAATCAAAGATAAGAATGAAGAGCCTGAAGGTTTGTTATATGTGAGATTTAAAATAGAAGGATAAAAAATGAATTTTTCGATGAGGAAAAGCAGGGTTTTACGGAAATTGAGAAATGGCGAAGTTGTCAACAGCTTCAAGACCAATTACACAGACTGCCGGATGGTTGAGGTTGTGGCGCATTACGGTTTTGATTGCGTATGGCTGTGCATGGAGCACGTGCCCAATGACTTGAGCGTTGTCGAGCATGCTGTGTATGCCGCAAAAGCCTACGATTGCGATCTTCTTTGCAGAGTGCCGCGCGGAAGCTACAGCGACTATATAAAGCCGCTGGAAATGGACTGCGCTGGGATTATGGTTCCGCATGTAATGAGTCTTGAAGACGCGAAAAACGTTGTGAGCATGACGCGTTTTCCGCCTATGGGGAAGCGTCCTGTCGATGGAGGCAATGCGGATGGCTTTTTTTGCAATGTGCCATTTGAGGATTACTTGAAGCAAGCCAACGAAGAGCGCTTTGTCATTCTTCAGATAGAAGACCCTGAAGCGGTCGAAAACTTGGAGGCAATAGCGGAGCTTGAAGGTTACGATATGCTGTTTTTCGGACCCGGCGATTATAGCGTGACTATTGGAGTTCCCGGTCAGTTGCGACATCCCGAAGTCGAAAAAGTTCGCAGGCGCGTAGCGGACGTGGCAAGAAAACACGGGAAGTTCGCGGGCACGGTGGGGCGAATTGACAATCGTCAGGAACTGATTGACATGGGCTATACTTTTATAAACGTGGGCAGCGCTGTCGGGGGTTTCAACCAATATGTCAGGGAAACAGCTTTGGGCGCTGGAATCGAAACAAGCAACGAACTGTTTGCGCAGTATGGCGCAAAATAAGTTCTGTTAATCGTTGTCATTTCCGGTTTGCCTTTCTGAACTTTCCCGGGGGAAGGCCTGCGTGTTTTTTGAACACTTTGCTGAAATGATATTCATCGGGCATTCCTATTCTTTCCGCTATTTCGCGGACAGTGTCGTCCGTTGACAGAAGGAGAGTTTTAGCCCGTTTCAGCCGTTCCTGTTTTAGCAGTTCCTGAAAGCTTTTGCCGTAGAGTTCTTTTACAAGATGGCTTGTCCGGGAAAGGGACAGATTCAATTCCGATGCCAAATCTTTCAAGCCAGGCGCGGAAGACGCGTGTTTATGCAGGAAATGGCTTATGCGGATTTTGTTTCCTGGCTGAAAGTCGTTCAGCGTTTTTATTTCATCAAGAGAGCTCAAGAAACCCTGAACAAAAATGGACAGAACATTGCCCAGTTTTTCAGCATAAGCGAAGTCCATTGGAGGCAGAGAGGCATATTCTTTTTTTGCGCTCTCAGGCAAAAGATGCGCATTCTCTGGCTCTGTTTGCTTTGGGGCGCGCCAGATCCCGGCAAAGAAAGAGCCCAGATGCGCGCCGTCTTTTATTATCGGAACAACCACTTCCATTGCGCCTTTCCAGCATTTGTTGACAAAAAAATGCCCTTCCTTTTCTCCCTTGGCGTTCATTTTATGACGGCAATGATCAACGCATTTTTGGCAAAAACCAAGTTCGCAAATCCTGTTTTTTCGATGTGATTGCCGCGTCTGCGAAAAAAAAGGATGCCCGTCTTCATGGTGCAAAACGCCTTCTCTGTCTATTATAGTAATGCTGACATCCAGAAGTTTTTCCAGATCGCATATGGAGCCTTCAATTTTATCCCAGATAATCATATTTGCGTCCTAAAGCTGTTATTTAGCATAATAATACAATATAAAAGCATGTTGCTCCATTTTCAATTGACTTGTTTTGTTTTATAATCTTTTATAGAACTTTCAATAATTAGAGGTGAATAATGATGGAGCAAATTGATCATACGGATTACCTGCGACTTCTGGAAAAGTGGGCAAAGCATTCCTTAAAAGATATTCATGTCCCGAGCGACCGCAAAGACCTTGCATGTTATGGCACAGGGTATAACAGTTGGGGCGTTCAGACAAATCAAAAAGCTTTGGCGGCATGGGCTGTTCTTGCAACTTCTCCAGATCTTGATGAAGGCAATGCCGGAATGGAACGCGGAGAAATTCTTGACTATGCCTTGCGGATGCTTCGCTTCTCGCTTGAAAGCCATATAGAAGGCTCATATCATTGCACAGACGGAGATAAATGGGGACAGACATGGATCAGCGGACTCGGCTCAGAGCGTGTAATGCACGCTGTCGAGGCATTGGGAAACCACATGACAGACAGCGACAATGACTTGCTAAAAAAAGTCCTGCTTTCGGAGTGCGACTGGCTCATGGATCATTATCCCATAGTTGCGGGAGTTGTTGAAAACAACAAACCCGAAAGCAATCTTTGGAACGGGGCTATTTTGCACAGAACGGCAATGATGTATCCAGACGCTGCGCGAGCGGATGAATACAAAGAGAAAGGGACAAAATTTCTTGTCAATTCAATATCAATTCCGTCGGACAAAGAGCTATCTGAAATCATAGATGGCAAAACTGTTGCGGAGTGGCATGTTGGGGCGAATTTTTTTGAGTCTTATGGCCTCAATCATCATAGATACATGAACGTTGGGTACATGGTCATATGCCTTTCAAATACTGCGATGCTCCACTTTTCATACAAGAAAAGAGGACTGGAAGCGCCGCAGGCTCTTTATCATCACGTTGAGGATTTGTGGAAGCTTGTCAAAAAGTGCGTCTTCCCGGATGGCAGACTTTGCCGGATAGGCGGAGACACCCGCGCCCGTTATTGCTATTGTCAGGATTACGCGATTCCCATGTGGCTGTTGATGCTCGACAAATACGGCGAAAGCGACTGCCTCGATTTAGAAAAGGGATGGCTTGAATTGGTGAAAAAAGAGGCTGATCTAAACGGAGATGGCTCTTTCCTTAGCGAACGGGGCGAGACGCTTCGCGCTGTTTCTCCGCTTTACTATACCCGCCTTGAAGCCGACAGAGCGGCGACTCTTTCCATGGGCGCTTATTGGAGGAGCATATACAAGGAGTTTGCGGACATCAAAATAAATGAGAAGCAATCTTCTCCGCTGGGCGACTGGCGCGACGATTACCATGGGGCGTGCATGCATAGAAGCGAAAATAGAATAGCGTCCTGGGTTTGGGAAGCGGCGGAAAAACCGCAAGGCCTTTGCGTGCCTCCAAGCAGAAGCGACATGGCGGAATGGCGGACAAATCTTTTTGCAAAAATTTCCGGAACTGGGCTTAATAATTCAAATGAATTAATATCGCATTCTGAATCTGTGTTTGACGGCGGTTTTGTTACATGCGGCTCCGCAAACGTCAAGAGTTGGCAGCAAATCGGAGAAGGTCAGCCGGATGACATTTTGGGAACTCAGCAAATAGTATATGCCGCTTTGCCCGATGACACAAGCGTAATATGCTTGCAGTATATGGAAACGCTTCATCGTGTTTACATAGATTCCATAAAAGGTCTTTATTTGAATATGCCAAATGATATTTTCAATGACAAGACCCGGTCATATTTCAGCGCGGAAGGCGCGCGCGAGCTCAAAGGATGCTCAGGGAAAGAGGAAATTCTTGAGCTTGATTCCAATTGGCTTAATGTTGACAATTGCCTTTCCGTGGCGACTGTCTACGGAGGCAATATTTCAATATTCAGGCCGGGAAAAAGACAGGTTAGCATTCGGCAGAAAGAGCGCGCCGGGGGCTTTCTCTATGCCGATGAGATTTGCTGTCCGTGCGTCAAAGGCCTTAAAGACTATGAGGGCGGCGAGGTTATAGTTGACACGGGCTTCGTTATACAGTCGGGAGTCACCTCAGAGCAAACCGAAAAATTTGTGTCAAACGGAAATCTCAAAACTCTGAAAGGCGAATTGCCGGTAAAAACACGCGCAGTGTCTGTTGTTGGCGCTGATGGAGCCGAATATATTCTTGTGGCCAACTTTGGAAAAGAAGATGCAATAATAACTCTTGAAATCAGCGGCAAGGAAAAGGCCGTTGAGCTTGCGACAGGAAAAGAAATCAAAATATCAGGCAAGCGCCTTGCCCTGACTTGCAAGCCTGGTGAACAAATGCTTGCAAAGCTGATTTGATCCAGTTTGGCATTCAAAAAGATAAAAAGAACCAGATAATTAAAGTCACTTGCTGAGCGTTGCTGTTCTGATTTCTGAAATTAATTCTCCAATTTCTTTCCTGAATTTCAATAGAGCTCTTGGATTGCGGTTATAATAATATGGATATACTATCAGCTTTTCTGGAATGCGGAGAAGATCTTCAGCATTTTTGATAAGATTTTTGTTCTTACCTGCATTGTTTTCGCATTCTTTTTTTAGGATGTGAAGATATTCAAAATCCTCAATTCCGTCTGCGATGCACTTCAGTCGTATTGACGGAATGACTTCATTCCCCAATTTATAAACAACATAGCCATCCCCACTCCAACGCCATTTGCTAACTTCCCATTCCAGCTTATCTAAATCGAATTCTGCTGGACTGGCACAAAAGCCAGCGTAAAAAAAAGTGGCCGGAGTCATCTTGAATTTCCATATCATGGTGTAGAAAATTCTCATATCAAGCGAAGGACGATCAACAACAATGCTGCCGGGATAGTAGTAGTGCGGCAGATAATATTCCAGACGAACAGGTATTCCGCATCGGTACCACCATACTTCTTTGTTCGCCGCTAGCTGTTCCTTTATTTGCTTCTCTCCGTTCGCAACCATTGAAGCCCACCAGACGTCAACCGCATCGTAAAGGCCGGGGTGCGGGGTTTCGGCCATGAAAATTTTTAGATTTGGCTCAATTTTTCGTATTTCTTCGGAGTCTTTTTTAAACGCCTCATAATCTCTGGGGTGAGGCTCGTCTTTAAAGCCGTAAATCATGGCATTGTCAAAAAGATTCTTTTCTCGGAGCGCGTCACAAAAATTCTTAAGGCTTTTTCCTTTTAATCGCGGAATCTGGAAGCGAGTCAAACCTTTTTTTGCCGCCCAGTCCAGATTATCAAGGACTGTTGAATAATCGTTCTTCTTAAAAAAGAATTTGCCCAATCCAAGCGGATTTATCTTGTAGTCAAGAAAGAACTCACAGAATTTTTTGTATTCGCCGATTTTTGTTTCTCTATTTTTGCCTCTTTTGCCTGCCCTGTTTAACCATGTGCAGGTTTCAACCACCTGTTTTTGGGGCAGCACAAACGGCCAAACCTTTATTGACAATTCAATGTCAGATGGCGCAATATTTTTTCCCGACACTGTTATTGTTCCTTTGTAAATTCCTGGCTTTGTGTTTGCGGGTGTCCTGACCTCAACCCAGAATGACCGGCATTCTTCATGCGGAATATCAACAGGGCGAAGAGGAACAAGCGGGTCTGGCCACTCGCCAACACATGGAACAGGATACGCAGGAGGATTTGCGGTTTTCACGTAGCACACATTATAAAAATTTACAGCTTTCAGCGGTATCAGATTGCCCTTGCCATCTCTAAGTTCCGAAAGTTTAAGGGTTACCGTTTTCAAATCTTTTTCCTTCAACGGTATCACCGCGACCTGCACTGCTTCTCTTTCATTTGCAGCCATGGACATTGTGACTTTGTCGGACACAACGCCTTTGAACCAATATTTATTCTTGAAAACTTTTTGAAGGGAATTTGCAATTCCGCAAACATATTCAAGTTTGCCAGCTTCAATATTTTTTCCTTTGCAATATCTTTCTACCTGAGATTCTATATAATCTTTCTGGTCGCCCAGAGTCAGCTCCCAATGGTCGGGAGATTTGAAGTATTCCTTTTCCCTTTTTTTTCTATCAAAATCCTGACAAAGAGCATTAACTGATGCAAGAAGGGCAATTGCAATTAATATCGCAGTAGATTTTTTCATCATTCCTCCATTTATATAAAATTTCGCGTTTTAGCAATTGTAATCAAACCTGATTGTTCTAGTGTCCTGCTCTTTTTCGGTTGGAACATTCAGTAGACTGTAAAGCTCAGGGCGTCTGGAGGCTATCCAGCGTCGCCCGATAGACTTTTTCAAAAGGGACATGTCCAATTCAGCGCTGACCATTTTATCTTTGGCGTCCCAGGTTTCTACAAGAATATTGCCGTACGGATCAATAATCATAGCATTTCCTGTTCTTACCTCGTCATCATCGCGACCGACGCCGTTGCTAAAAATTAGGAACATGCCGTTATCATGTGCTCTTGCCGGAAGCCATTTCATTAACCATCCTCGACCTTTATCTCCTTTGAATTCACTTTCCAATTCCTGTTTGCGCTCTTTTCTGTTTTCCCATAGCTCAACGTCAATGGCTCCCATACACAAAGGACTTGGAGTAACACATCCGCCAGTTTGGTGTGGAGCCAGAAGAATATCCGCCCCCTGCAGCGCAGTCATCCTGACATTTTCAATTATATTATTGTCATAGCATATCAGAATTCCGGCCTTGGTTCCGTTTGGAAGTTCAAACACGGAATAATTGTCGCCAGAGGCCATATGCGGGCTGATAAAACAGTGCAGTTTGCGGTGGGCAGCGTGCCGTCCGTCCGGCATGGCGACTGCATATGTGTTATAAAACTTTCCGTCATTCCCGGCTTCGATAAGGCCGGCTCCAATGGAAATATTATGTTTTGCAGCCAGTTTTAAAAGCTTCTGAATTGAATTTCCTTCAGGAACTGGCTCGGCGAGCTGCTTTATTTTTTCGGGAGAAAGATTTCTGACATGCCAATAGCCTGTAATGCACATTTCAGGAAAGGCAACGAGCTCATTCCCGGCATTCGCCGCCTCTTTGGCAAAGCTGATTGTTTTCTTGAAATTTGCCGTTTTATCGCCCGGCAGATGATTAAATTGTACAGACGCAACTTTCATAAAAAAACTTTCTATTGAAATTTAAATATTTATGCCCATGTCCTCTAGCGTTTTTCTGGAGCATACTGCAGCCGCTCCGAGTATTCCTATTTCAGAGCCGAATTTGCTGAATTTTAAAAATTCCTTATTCGATGGCTGTTTGCTGTGTGAATTTTGCGTCACGGAGTCAAGGAGCGTTTGTTTTATAATCCTTTCCGCTTTTATTATGTCGCCGCTGACAACCATTACGTCTATGTCTATAACATCAAATATTATCGCCAAAGCTTCCCCAAGATATTCCGCTGCTTGGCACAAAACTTTGACAGCTTTCTTTTCGCCTGCCTCTGCGCGACTCACTATTTCGGGAAAAGATATTTCCTGCGAATAGTTTTTTTCAATGGCGGGAATAGAAGCCAAAGCTTCAACGCATCCTTTTAGACCACATTTGCACATCGGTCCTTTTCTGCGGAGAGGAATGTGACCGACTTCTCCCGCACGGTTTCGAGCCCCTCTGAAAAGATTTCCGTTGATTATAAACCTGCCTCCGATGCCATGACTGACAAATAGCGAGCCCATATTTGGAGTGGACTTTCCCTGACCCCATAAAAATTCCGCATACGTTATCATGGCGGCATCATGATCCACAACAACTGGCAGCTTGAATTTCTTCTCTATAAAGTTTTTGCAAGGCACTCCGGCAAGGCCAGGCAAAACAACCGCTGCCTGGACAAGCGAACCGTCTCCATGATTGACTTCACCGGGCAACGCCAAGGCTATGGCGGATATCGTGATATTGTTTCGCTTTGCGCTTTCCAACATCTGCCGTATAAACTTGTCCAGCAACTTTAAAAAAGCGTCCCCTGTCAATTTCGCGGGAAAAATAGCCGTTGAATAATTTTGAGGATTGCCGCCTGAAGATACGATTCCAGCACGCAGGCAATTGCTTGCGGCATGGATTCCCAAAACATGAAAAGCGGAACTATTGATCGAAAGCAGCTCAGGCGCACGTCCCCTTGCAATGGAATCTTTGCCGGAAAAACAGATAAGCTTTTGCTCCAGAAGCTTTTCTGTTATCCTTGTTACTGTCGCCTTTCTTATGCCATAGTTTCGATGAATGTCAATCCGTGACACGGCGCCGTTTTTTTGAATTATGTCATAAACAAACTGTTCTTTAATCATAGTATAATATCTTTATTTAAATTTAATTTAAACACAAATAAATATATTTTAAGATGCAAATTAAATATTTAATTACTAAGTGTGTAATTATATAATTATATATAGCGGGAGCATTTTTGTCAAGATGCCGACTTAAAAAATGTTGTTATGGAGTTTTTGGGGCGCGCGATTTTGCAATTTTATTATTATTTTCTCCACCATTTTTTTATGGTTGGAGCTTGGTATTGATTTATTTTGTCAAGCAGACTTTTGGGGGAATCATCCGCAAGGAGCATTTGAAGATGTTCCGGGCGGATGAATTCTTGCGAGCCTGCGTATTCCAGGAATTCTATGAGCTTGTCAAAGTAGCCGCTTGTGTTTAACAAGGCGCATGGCTTGGAGTGGAAGCCCAATTGCCCCCAGGTCAACACTTCCAGTATTTCCTCAAGGGTTCCGAAGCCGCCGGGCATTGCAATGAAGGCGCAGGAGAGCTCAAACATCAGCGCTTTTCTCGCGTGCATGGAGTCGACAACGTGGAGTTCGGACAAGCCGCTGTGAGCAACTTCGCCCTCAAGGGACTTCGGGATTACGCCGGTTGCTCTGCCGCCTGCGTCAAGAACCGCATTTGCCACTGCTCCCATTATTCCCACGCAGGCTCCGCCGTAGACTAGCTCTATGTTGTTGGAGGCAAGTTTCGCTCCGAGTTCTTTTGCCGCGTCAGTGTAGTCGGGCAGAGAACCGGAGCTTGAGCCGCAATATACGCATATTCTTTTCATTTTAAGGAAACTTCTATAATGTTGGCTTGTCCGGCAAGCTTTGCGATTGTTGAGTCAGAGGGGGGCGTGTCAAGCTTCAGCGTGCATGAGGCCGCTCCGCCGCCCTCGAATATGGTGTTTGTCATTTCTTCGATATTGACGTCTTCTTCGCGGAGTTCATTCAGCACTGAGGCAAGGACGCCCACTTTATTGTAGTGTCTGACCACAAGGCTTATTTTGCCTGTGGATTTTTCCCTTATATTGACGGCGTGCGACGGCTTTCCTGTTTGCATATAGCTTTTTACCACTTTTACCACTTTTGATGCAATAGCCTCAGACGCTTGATTGGTTGAGGCGCCTATATGCGGGGTGCATGCGGCCAATTCCGCAAGTTCTTTGTCTTCAAAAACATCTTCGCCGGACGTTGGCTCGTTGTCAAAAACATCCAGGCCAACGCGGAGGTCTTTTTCTTTTATTGCGTGTTTGAGAGCTTTTGTGTCCACAACTTCGCCGCGCGCCGCATTGACCAGAATCGCTCCGTGTTTCATTTGAGAAAAGAATTTTTTGTCTATAAAATGCAAAGTTCCTGGCTTTGACGCAATATGGATAGATACAGCGTCTGCTTCTCTTGCTAATATTTCCGGCGATGAGCAGTAGCCTATTCCTAATTCTTCCGCTTTTTCTTCTGTAAGGCTTCTTGACCATGCAATGACTTCCATTTGCAGTCCCTTGGCGCGCTCCGCCACGGCTTGGCCTATGGAGCCCAGGCCGAGAATGCCAAGAGTCCTGCCTTTTAGCCCTTGCGCTTTTCCGTATTCTTTTTTGCGCCATTTGCCTTTTTGAAGATCTTGAGTTGCGTTTACAATTCTTCTGTCCGCGGCTATAAGGAGTCCGATGGCCAGCTCCGCCACTGCGTCTGTGTTTTCGCCCGGCGTGTTGGCCACATATATTCCGCGTTTTCCGGCAGCTTCCAAGTCAATGGTGTTTACTCCGGCGCCTGCGCGGATTATCAGAGAGAGGCTTTTGCCGGCTTCGATTGCGGAGGCCTTGACTTTGGTTGAGCGGACTATCAGTATTTCCACGCCTTCAAGATTATTTTGGAGGTCATTCTCGGTCAAGTCCGGGGTCATTATGACTTCACATCCAATTTCTTTTAGAGATGACACGGCTTTTTCGGACAGTTTGTCGGCTATTAAAACTTTCATTTGTTCTCCCCTGTTTTGTGATTTTGCTCAATATATCAGCAAATATGTTTTTTCAAAACAGCAAATGCTTTTGCTGTTGGCTCCACAATAAAAAGTTATCCGACAAGCTCTTTCACCGCGTCAAGAAATTCTTTTATGTTGAGCGGTTTTGCAAATGTTCTGCAAGCTCCAAGCTTGTCAGCCATTTCAAGATAGGTTTCGGAGGGAATGACTCCGCCTCCGGACATGGCGAGGACTTTCATGTTTGGGAATTTTTTTATGACTTCCATGATCGTCGTCACTCCATCCATTTCCGGCATGACCACGTCAGTGACAAGGAGTTTGAAGCGTTTGCCTTTATTCAATATTTCCAAGGCGACTTCTCCGTTTTGAGCGCATTCTGTCTCATAGCCGGCCTTTTTGAGCATAAGCTCAAGCATCTCGCGAATATCCGGCTCGTCGTCAACAATAAGGATGTCAGGCATAATTATTTCCTTTCGCTATTTTGCAGAACTCTTTTTACGGTTTCAGCCATATTGCTTCTGGAGACTGGCTTTGTTATCATCTCGCTGATTTTTCCTGTTTTTGGCGTTGGGGGGCTAAGGATGTCGCCATGGCCTGAACACATAATAATCGGGATGTCCGATCTGATTCGGAGAATTTCCTCAGCCAAGGCTACGCCTGTCATGCGCGGCATAGTCAAGTCTGTGAGAATGAGGCTGAAGCTTGAGGGGTGGCGCTTAAATGCCTCGAGCGCTTCCAGTGGCCTTGAAAATGGCGACACATTGTAGTTGAGCGATTTCAGCATTTCAGTCATCATTTCAACAATAAGAAACTCATCGTCAACCAATAATATCTTCTCTTTATTTCCTTGCTGAATAATGTCTGGCTCGGCCTTGTCTTCGATTTGCGCAAGCTCGTTGCCCTTGAATTCCGGAAGAAATATATTGAATGTTGATCCTTTGCCAAGCTCGCTGTCGACAGTGATGTATCCATCCAGTCCTTTAACTATTCCGTGAACGACAGAAAGGCCCATGCCCGTTCCCTTTCCCACTTCTTTTGTGGTGAAAAACGGCTCAAAAATCCTTTGCATCACCTCCTGGCTCATTCCTTCGCCATTGTCTTTAACTGTCAACTTCAGATAACTGCCTGGCTTTGCGATTTCTCCTTGAATGTCGTTTTCTTTCAATGTCACATTTTCCAGAGCAATTTCAATGCTTCCTTTTCCAGATATTGCCAGGGACGCGTTTGTGCATAGATTTATAAAGATCTGGTGAATCTGGGTGGGGTCTCCAAGGATCATGCTTGAGCTTTGTATGCGCAGATGAATTTCAATGGTGACGGGCAGGGTGGATCTTATAAGCTTAAGAGCCTCTTTCAAAACGGCGTCCATCTGCAATGGCTCTTTTTTCTGGGCGCCATGCCTGCTGAATGTTAGAATTTGCTTTACCAGCTCTTTCGCGCGAAAGCTTCCCTTGATTATTCTCTGAAGATAATAATCAAGCTGTTCTGAGTCCTCAAGGTCATTGATTGCCATTTCCGAGTAGCCTATGATAGGAGTGAGGATATTGTTGAAATCGTGAGCTATGCCTCCCGCCAGAACCCCCAGGCTCTGAAGTTTTTGCGCCTGTCGGACTTGTTCCTCCAACTTTTTTTGCTCTTTTTCCCGCTCTATGCGCTCTGTTATGTCCTCGTAGACTCCAAGAACTCCGATTACATAGTTATCTGAGTCGTGGATAGGAACTTTATTGCAGTCAGCCCACATTTGCTTTTCATTGCTTAATGTCAATAATTCTATTTTATGAAATTCAGGCTTGTCATTGTCCATGACGCTTTGATCGTGTGCAATGACAGTCTCGGCTTTAGCCTTTGTGCCAAAGAGGTCATAATCTGTTTTTCCGGCAATGCTGTCAGTTGACGGGATGCCAAAAGCCTCGGCCTGGTTCTGATTGCATCCCATATAAACCTGATTTTTATCTTTCCAATAAACGTACGCGGGAATATTGTTAAGGACGGTCTGCAAGAGTTCCGTCTGATCTTCAACCTTTTTGCCCATGTTTGAATATATGTCAAAATAGTTTCTGGCAGTGGTTTCATATTCCTCTTTAGTGATGCGCAATTCATTGGTCATATGTTTGACTTGCGTCTCAAGAAGCAATATTTTTTCATTTAGCTTGTCTATTGTGTTAGATTCTTTCATCATTTTAGAAAAATCCCTGATCTTCCATTTTTTTCATTTCTTTTTTCATATTTCCGACAATCATGTCAGCCGCATATTTTTTTATCTCCAGGAAGTCGAGGCATTTGTCCAGAAGTCCTTTTTCTGAAAAATGGTTTTTGCAAAATTCGAACCCGTTCTCATGGCACAGACAATCAGCCGCGGTTAGAGTGGCGGTCATCTTTTTGTATTGCTCCGGGACATCGTCAATGCAATGATGAAACCCTATGCTTGTTATCAATTCTTCAGGAAACAGCCAGGACTCCGTGATTGCTCGGCCAATGTCTGCGTGATTGTATCCCCAAAGCTTTTTTTCCGTTTCCGCCAGAGTTGCTTTTTCTTTTACGGCGGAGGCTAATATTTGTTTGAAATCGCTTTCAAAAAACTGGTCTTCGGTGATTATTCCAATGTCATGCAACAGTCCGGCCGCGTAAATATTTTCGCCGCTTTCTCCGAATTCCATTCTATAAATCATTTTGGAAAGAACGGCGACCGCAATGCAATGCTTCCACAGCTCAATCCGTGAATATCCATCGAAGGAATCTCCTTTTTGAAAGATTTCGCAAACTTTTTGGCTTAACGCAATCTCCTTGAGATTGTCAAAGCCAATCCAGATTATGGCTTGTTCTATATCGCTGATATGCCTTCTTGAATAATAATACGCAGAGTTGGCGGTTCTGAGGACCTTGGCGGTAAGCGGGGGGTCTATTTCAATGATGGCTTTCAAATCTCTGGCGTTGGAGTTAGGATCATTTATTATCTTGAGAATGCCAGATGTCACGTTTTTGATCGAAGATATCTCGGAATCGCTGACCAGTTCCGTTATTTTGTCAAGTCTGTCGGTTACATCTTCTGTCTGACACATATTCCCGCCCTTTTTCTCTGTTTGAATATCACAAACAACGCCTCAACATCATACTGGCGTTTAATTTTTGCGACTCTCACTAATATATCATACAGAAACTATTTTTAAATAAAAATATCATTTTTGTGTTTAAGAAAAAATAATGTGACTTTGTGCTCAAAGAGCTACAAGCAGTCAACGCCTGATGGTTTGCGCGCGATACTCAGAAGGAGACAAGCCTTGTATTTGCTTGAATCTCCTGCTGAAATGAAAAGGGTCAAGATAGCCAAAACGCTCGGCTATAACTGCTATAGACTCGTCAGAGCTGGCCACGCGCTCCGCGGCCTGTTGGATTTTCAGCCTGTCCACATAGTTCTTCGGAGACATGCCGGCGTATCCGCGGAATACGCGTCGGAACTGCGGTTCGCTGAGATTGCAAAATTCAGCCATCTCGCTTACAGTCCACCATTTATCCGGTGTGTTCTTTATTTCATCCATCAGCTTTTTCAAATATGAGTGCTTTTCTTCAGGAACATTATTTCTGTTCTGACGATAAATATCCACCAACAGATTCTGCAATGCCAAATTTGCGTCAATTTGAGAATCAACAGCCGGATCTATTGCCATTTCCACAATAGGAATCAAGCGACGCGCTTTTCCCAAATTGAAAACGCCATTGGCAATAACGCCACATTTAAAGAGGTGGTCGGCTACAGGCCCCGCAAAGCACACCGTGTCTTCAACATAAATGCCATCCATCGCTCCGTAATGATGAATATGATTGGGAGACACAATCACGCATTGGCCAGGCTCCATATTCACTTCTCCCCCTTTTGGCGTCCAGTAAATGCCATTTCCTTCAAACATATGAGAGATGCAATAGAACTCAAAATATCGCGGCTTTATAGGCGCGGGCTTGTGCGCAAAGTCTCTTCCTTGCGAACGATTTCCGGAACATATCCACAATCCGTACTTTTCATGAATGCCCCTTCTGGTTCCCACCAGTCTGTGCGCCGTCAGGCCGCCAAGCTCGCTTTTGGCATCTACTATGATCGTTTTATCCATTCATCAATCTCGTTTTTAAGTGTATACTATTCAAAAGTAACTTATGATAAGTTATTGCAAAACTTCAAAATATCAATGGAGCTAAAAATGAACGACAAGAAAAAAACAATAAATATCGGGCTAGTTGCGGCTGGCGCAAGAAGCGGTCTGCTAAAACAATTATTTAACCTTGATGACAATATAAAACTCAAAGCGGTTTATGATCCCGACAAAAAACTGTCGAAAGAGCGCTGCGAGTCCCTGAATCAGCCGGACGCGAAAATTTGCGACACTTTTGAAGAAGTAACGCAAAACCCAGAAGTGGATTGGGTTGCCGTTTTCTCTCCAAACTGTTACCACAAAGAGCACATTATATCCGCCTTTGAAGCTGGGAAAAATGTTTTTTCAGAAAAACCGCTGGCCACGACAATTCAGGATTGTCAGGACATCTTTGAGGCCCACAAAAAAAGCGGCCTGCTTTTTGCCACCGGCTTTGTGCTCCGCTATGCTCCGCTTTACAATAAAGTCCGCGAAATTCTGGATGCCGGAACAATAGGAAAGATCATAAGCATTGACGCGAATGAAAACATTGGCCCAGCCCATGGCGCCTATATAATGAAAAACTGGCGCCGCTTCACTAAATATTCCGGACCGCATATTCTCGAAAAATGTTGCCACGACCTTGATCTTATCAACTGGTTTGTAGGTTCGCTTCCATCAAAGATAGCCTCTTTTGGGGGAAGAAATTTCTTCACTCCGGAAAATGAACATTTCATGACGAAATTCAAAGAAAAAGACGGCACATGTCAGTTTGACGGATGGAAAGATCCTCACGGCGAAGCATCGCCGTTTACATCCGACAAAGACATAGTGGACAATCAGGTGGCCATTCTTGAATACCGCAACAACATAAGAGTGATGTTTCAGGCGACTCTCTCAAACGCCATCCCGGAACGCAGAATGTACTTCTCGGGCACAGAAGGCACAATGATAGCGGAGCTTTATTCGGGGCTGGTCCAAGTTAAGCGCATAGACGAGGAAGCTGTGAAAACATACAAGCTGATCGGCGGCGGACATGCTGGCGGCGATGAAATAATAATGAAAGAACTCTATGAGACAATGACCACCGGCGTGGCTCCGAAATGCGGTGGAGAAGAAGGACTTGACAGTTCTGTTACAGCCATAGCTATCGAAGAAGCAAAAAACAACATGTCTATATTCGATTTGGAGCCAGTTTGGAAAAAACTGGAGAGATAACTTCCAGCGTTAAAAAAACAGCCCTCTTTTCTGTCAGACAATCATGAAAGGGGGCTTTTTTTCTGTATTATTTTGAGGAAGGGGCTTCGGGCGCAAGCGCAATCCTGAAGCCAGTGTGCCTGTCCGCAAATCCAGAGGAATCGATTCTTGCGCGAGAAGCGGAGCGAAGGTGACCCGGCAAACTCATCCATGAGCCTCCGCGAAGTATATATTCCGCGCCCGGCGCTTTTTGGCCGTCAGAGATAACCATGGCGGGCAAGTCGTTTCCAAAGGAATCAAGCGTCCATTCCGCCACATTCCCGAGGATATCGAAAAAGCCCCAGGCATTGGCATTTTTTTTGCCAATCGACTGACTCATCTCGTCGCTGTTGTCATGATGCCAGGCAAACTCTTTGAGAAGCCTTTTGTCTTCCCCGAAAAAGTAGCTGTCTTTGCTGCCTGCGCGGCAACAGTACTCCCATTCTTTTTCAAGTGGCAGTCGATAGACGTAGCCGTCCGGCAAGCGACCGGCTTCTCGCTCTTTTTTGGTCAGTTTTTCACAAAATATCATTGCCATATCCCATGACACCCTGTTGACTGGGGTTGCATCGGGCTGCTCTTTAAAATAGCTGGGATTTTTCCACATTATCTCTTCGTACTGCTTTTGCGTGACTTCATATTTGCCCATCCAGAAAGGACGTGGAATCCTGACCGTTCTTCTGGTTATTTCATCCGGCTTCCTATATGGGTCGGCGATGCTGGAGCCTATA
>CAZYVR010000026.1:0-28311 GCA_964651145.1 uncultured Victivallales bacterium
AATTAGCTTTTTCATAATTTTCTTTCTCAATAAGGTTTACTCTTCGGATAATTTATATATATTCCACAATAATACAATTTAAATGGCGATATTGACAAAATGAACGATTATTTGGCTTTTTTTATCAGCGTGTGGCTTAAGTTCTTCTTTCTGCTGACACCTTTTTTTGCGATTACAATATTTCTTGTCATGACCAAAGATATGACTGGCGGAAAACGCCGCATTACGGCAATCAAAACGACTTGCGCCATGATTGTTATTTGCCTGTTTCTTTATTATTTCGGCAATTTTATCTTCAAAGTTTTTGGCATAACGCTGGATGCCTTCAGAATAGGCGCGGGAAGCATACTTTTCCTGACTTCCATCAAGCTGACAACAGGCTCTGGAAAGTTGTCGGTTTCCAAGGAAGACAAAGAAGATGGCGACATAAGCGTTACTCCAATGGCTATTCCATTTATAGTCGGTCCGGGAACGATCGGAGCCCTGCTTGTGATGGGCACGGAGCCGCGCGAGCCCCTTCTGCATATCGTGGGGTTTTTTGCGCTTGTTTTGGCGATAGCATGTGTTGGGGTTTTGCTTTATCTGGCTGTTTTTGTGGAGAAGATCATAGGAAAATCAGGCTTGAATATTCTCAGCAAGATATCCGGCTTGATTTTGGCCGCTCTTGCGGCTCAAATTATTTTTACAGGAATAAAAAATTTCCTTTAGTTTGGCGGGGTCGTCGGATTACGCCTGAAATCTAAATTAGGTGACAAGCTGCATTGATTTGCCTTGCCTATTTGAAAAGCGGGGATAAGTTTATCATCTTTCCAAATTAATAGTAACCAGAAGGATTTCACTTATGGACGAACTGCAAAAACTTATATTAAGCAATGAAGAGGTTAAAAAATATATAATGTCCCAGCGTTGGTGGGTTATGGCGCTTCGTGGAGTATGCGCTTTGATTTTTGGAGCTCTTGCTTTTATTCGTCCGGAGAGCGCGCTGCTGGCATTGGCCATATTGTTTGGCGCATACGCCTTTGTCAGCGGAGTCATGTATCTTGCCAGCGCGCTGGGCGGCGGAGCAAAGGCTCATCGTTGTCTTTTCTTTCTTCAAGGCCTTCTGGGGATCGCCGCTGGAATTGTTGTGTTTTTCTATCCATTGCTCGGCGAGCAGGTTGTGCTGCTCCTTATCATATTCTGGGCTATTTTTACAGGGGTTCTTGAGATGGCTGCCGCGTTTAAGCTTCCTTCGGGGACGCCGGGAAAGGGAATGCTTGGCCTTGGCGGCGGACTTTCTTTGTTGTTTGGGATTCTGCTGTTTACTCATCCGGCCGCGGGAATGTTCGCTATTGTTTGGCTCGTAGGCATTTATGCTGTTTTCTTTGGAGTTCTGCTGTTGCTCATGTCGGGAACCTTGAAGAAGCTTCAACAGAAAGCCCATGATGGCGATGGCTCCGAAAAAAGCGAATAGTGATGGATTGTCAGGCATTATGAATGAAATTTGGCTGGATGAGGTCGACTCAACCAATAAATACGCGCTTGAGCATTTTGAGGAGCTGTCCAACGCCTCTTTGGTTTTGGCGGAAAAACAGACGGCTGGGCGCGGACGCCTTGGCAGAAAATGGCTTTCGCCTCAGGAAGGAAATATTTACGCTTCGTTTCTGCTGAAAGAATATCCGTTTCCGCCTTGCGGCGCTTCCTGGCTAGGCTCGCTTGCCGCATTGAAAAGCCTGCGCAATCTTGAGCTTGGCTTGGACTTGTGGCTAAAATGGCCGAACGACATATATTGCGGGATGAAGAAAATATCAGGCATGTTGTGTGAAACGAAAACCGATTCTTCAAATAAAATCAACGGCATTGTGATTGGATTGGGCATAAACCTGAACATGTCTAGTGAAACTTTAAATAAGATAGACCGCCCCGCAACTTCAGTCATTGTTGAATCTGGAGAGAAAGTTAATTTGAAATTTTTTGCAAACTCATTAGCCATGTGCCTGTATGAGTTGTATATTAACTGTTTTTCGATGGGAGTTGAAGTGCTTTATCGAGAGTGGAAAGATGAAAACATTCTTATAGGAAAAAGTGTGGAGGTTGAAGTCGGAAACAATAAGCTTGTGAGAGGCATGATCAGTGATCTTGGCCCGCAAGGCGAACTTATTTTAGAGACAGACAATGGAATAAAATCTCTGTTTAGCGGAGATGTAAGCGTGAAAAGTTTTGAAAATTTTGCAACAGGAAGGTGAATGATGTTAGGTGACGGATTTAAATTGATGATTGTGGGAATGGGCTATGTTTTTGTGTTTCTAGCTGTGATGGTAATAGTCATTTCCGTAACTGCCAAGCTTGTTGCTCCTTTTACTGGACTGCTTGATAAAGAAACGCAGCCTTCAGGCGGAAAACGCCCGCGAGGCGGCGCGCCCAAAAAAGACGCGGACAGCTCGCTTATAAGCGCTGTTGTAGCTGCCGTGCATAAATACAGAGATGATCACAAATAATTATAAATAAATTACCTCAAGCAAGGAGAATAGAGGATCTATGAAAAAGATTAAATTTATGGACACATCGTTTCGCGACGGTTTCCAGTCCTGTTATGGCGCAAGGGTTAAAACCGAAGACTTTATCCCCGCTCTAGAAGCGGCGGTTGAGGCCGGAACCAATCATTTTGAAATAGGCGGCGGAGCCAGATTCCAGAGCCTTTATTTTTATTGTCAGGAAGACGCTTTTGACATGATGGATGCCTGCCGCAAAGCAGTCGGCCCGGATGTGAACCTTCAAACTCTCGCCAGAGGCGCCAATGTGGTGGGGCTCATCTCTCAGTCAAGAGACATTATTGATCTTCATGCCAAAATGTTTAAAAAACATGGCGTGACCACTGTCAGAAACTTTGACGCCCTGAACGATGTTCGCAATCTTTCATATTCCGGCAGATGCATTCACAATCATGGCCTCAAGCATCAGGTCGTGGTTTCTCTTATGGGACTGCCTCCTGGTCTGGATGAGAAATATGCGCACACTTCGGAATTTTATGTGGACTGCCTGAAAAAGATTCTTGAAGACGAAGTTCCATTCGACAGCGTTTGCTTTAAAGACGCATCGGGAACAGCCACCCCTAAAACTATTTACGACACAGTCAAGGAAGCCAGAAAGCTTCTTCCTGAAGACGTTGAAATAGAAGTTCATTCACACAGCACAGCCGGAATGGCCGTAAGTTGTTATATGGCCGCAATCGAAGCAGGCGCGGACGTCATTGACCTGAGCATGCGTCCTTGCAGCGGCGGAACCGCTCAGCCTGACATACTTACCATGTGGCATCGCCTTAAAGGCACCGATTACACTTTGGATATTGATTACGAAAAGATTTTGAAGGCCGAAGCGGTCTTTATGAATCAGATGGGGAAATATTTCATGCCTCCTGAAGCCTTGGAAGTAAACCCGGTTATCACCCTTTCTCCAATGCCTGGCGGAGCTCTTACCGCAAACACGCAGATGATGCGCGACAATAATTGCCTTGAGCTTTTCCCGAAAGTTATCGATGAAATGCGCGAAGTCGTGGCCCTTGGCGGTTTCGGAACTTCCGTCACTCCAGTTTCACAGTTTTACTTCCAGCAGGCTTTCGCCAATGTCACTCAGGGCAAATGGAAGAAGATCACCGAAGGCTATGGAAAAATGGTTCTCGGTTACTTTGGACACACCCCGGCAGAGCCTGATCCGAAAATAGTCAAGCTCGCGTCGGAGCAGATGGGGCTTGAGCCTACAAAAGAAGACGTACATGACCTTAATGATAAAAATCCTGAACTCGGCGTAAAGCCCGCAACTGCAAAGCTTGAAAAAGCTGGATTGCCTGTGAACGATGAAAATGTGTTCATCACTTCCACATGCGGAGACAAAGGCATTGAGTTCTTGAAAGGCAACAAGCCGCTTGGCATCAGGTTCAACGAAGACGAAGCGAAAAAAGCCGCTCCCGTAAAAGCGGAAGCCGCTCCCAAGGCAAAATCCGGCGAGCCAGCCACATATACCGTCACAGTTGAAGGCAAAGCTTTCAACGTTCATGTTGCTCCAGGCGGAACCACTGTTGCGCCAGTCGCGGCGGCTCCGGCAGCAGCGGCTGCTCCAGTTGCTCCGGCAGCAGCGGCTGCTCCAGTTGCTCCGGCAGCAGGCTCCGGCAAAGAAGTTGAATCATACGCTCCAATGCCTGGAACTGTAGTGCGCATCCTTGTAGAAGAAGGCGATGTTATCGAAGCCGGCGACCCAGTTATTGTTCTTGAAGCCATGAAAATGGAAACGGAAGTAAAAACTGAAACTGGTGGAACCGTCATAGAAATTCCGGTGTCCCAGGGACAGGCTGTCGCTTCTGGAGACGTGCTGGTTGTTCTTGAGGAGAACTGATATAATGCGCGTTTTAAGATATTTTTCATTGACACTTGTTTTAGCTTTTGCCGCCGTCGGAGCTTACGCAAACAAAGCGGACGGCAAGGTTTTTGTGCAGAAAGTATTGCCTGATGGAAATGTGGGCATTTATTACGACTGGGAAAAGGCAGCCACTATTTATTCGCTTTCAGTCATAAAAGGCCAGGAAATTCTTCCCGGCAGACTGATGATGGTTCTTTCTATTCCTGAAAGAAGCAAGGCGGATGTGCGTCTGGCTCAAGCTATGCGCGTGGTTAGGCTTGGAGTCGATATTCAGCCTGCAAAGAAGATCAATTGCGGTGATTTGATGTTGGTTCTTGAGCCTTTGCTTGTTTACCATAATTCTATTGCAGATTCTGGCAGTGGCAAGAAGGTGCAAACCCTTCCGTCTTTGCCGGGCATGTGCAAAAGACTTTGGGAAAGCACAGGGATTCATGATGTGCTCAGGCAGACGAGCGAGGACTTTGGGTCCACCTGGTCGCTTGGCCTTGGCAGAGTTATTATGATTCTCGTTGGCATTGTTTTGCTTTATCTTGCCATTTTTAAGGAATTTGAGCCTTTGTTGCTTGTGCCTATTGGTTTTGGCGCAATTCTGGCCAATATCCCACTTGCTGGAATATCTGGTCCAGAAGGAATACTCGGCATGATTTACGCAGGCGGGGTGGCTACCGGCATTTTTCCCTTGCTCATATTTATGGGTGTTGGCGCTATGACCGATTTCGGTCCGCTTATCGCCAATCCAAAGACTGCTCTTTTGGGAGCCGGTGCGCAGTTCGGCATATTCTGTGCGTTGCTTGGAGCCTTGGCTCTTGGCGGGCTTGGAACCGGAATAGAGTTCACTCTGAAAGAAGCGGCGAGTATTGGCATTATTGGCGGAGCCGATGGGCCGACCGCCATTTACCTGACCAGCAAGCTTTCGCCACAACTTCTTGGCGCCATTGCTGTGGCGGCTTACTCATATATGGCTCTTGTGCCTATTATCCAGCCGCCGATAATGAAGCTGCTTACAACGGAAGCTGACCGCAAGATCAGAATGAAACAGCTTCGTCATGTGTCGAAGCTCGAAAAAGTATGCTTTCCAGTTATCATAACATTGCTTTGCGCGTTGCTTCTGCCTGACGCTGCGCCGCTTATCGGCATGTTGATGTTTGGTAACTTGATGCGCGAATGCGGAGTGGTGGAGCGTTTAAGCTCAACGGCTCAGAATGCTCTTATTAATATAGTGACCATCTTTCTCGGCTTGGCTGTCGGTTCAAAATTGTCGGCCGACAAGTTTCTTTGCATGCAGACTCTGGGCATACTTGTGCTTGGCGTAATAGCTTTCATGATAGGGACTTCTGCGGGACTTATTTGCGGGCAGATTATGAAAAAGCTTTCCGGCGGCAAGATAAATCCGCTCATCGGCGCTGCCGGTGTTTCCGCTGTGCCTATGGCGGCGCGCGTGGTAAATAAAGTTGGACTGGAGTCTGATCCTCACAACTTCCTGCTGATGCATGCTATGGGGCCGAATGTTGCGGGTGTTATTGGTTCCGCAGTCGCGGCTGGAGCTCTCTTAAAGTTCCTTGGCGGCATGTAAGCCGAAGCATTAGATTGACAAAAAATAAAGCCCGCTCCGATGAATTGGAGCGGGCTTTTTTAATGCCTTGAAAGTTGGGTGGCTATTTCATTCTTTTGACGAAATCCTCTATTGGGGCAAAAACGCATTCTAGATATTCTTCAACTTCTTGTCCGGGCATTGTTTTTGATAGCGCTTTTTTAGTGGATGCTCTTCCCTTCTTTGCAGCTTTCGCAAGTCCGTCAAGAGTGTTGTTTAAAGCAGTTCTCTTTGATTTATGCAGAGTGTTCCCTTTTATCTTATAGAACCAGCCTTTGTAATTCTGTTTCCAGATATTGGTGAACAGCAAGTCTGTCCTTATCAATTCGGCGGCATTCAGAAATACTTCGAAAACAGACTGATTTCGCGTTATGTCTTGCGCCGCATCGTTCATAAGTTTGATTGCTGTTGGGGCAAAACGGCTGTCTTCCGGATTGCGCAGGAAAAACAGCGCGTCAGTCAGGCGCAAGTCATCAAGGCCAAACATGCGCCAGTTGAATTTGCGGTCAAAAAACTCATCGTCAGTTTTGCCGCCCGCCCATGAATGCTCGGCCATTGCCATGACCATGTGCCAGCGCGCATCGAACGGGCCGTTCGGGTGGTCAAGTGTTCCGCTTCGCGTCCATGCGGTGGCGATCAATCCCAGGCCTTTTTGTTTGGCAACAATTTTTGACCATGTTTTAAGGTTCGCTATTTTGTTTTCGGAATGGGGCATGAATTTGCCGTCAGACGAGGCTTGGGCAGCCCCGGCTCCGACGAATCTCAGACCGGAATCTTTTATCAGGGGTATTGCGGGCGCTGAGTTAAAATATTGGGGAGATTCTTTGATCTCAACATATTTGGCGAATTTCTTTTTCTCATTTGCGGGAATGTCGCCATAGTTGATTTCGGTCCCCCAATTTATTGCCATGTTTGGGAAAAAATGCAGAAATTGTTCCTTCTCGCAATCATGTCCGTAGCTTTTTTTTAGCCATTCCTTTGAATATGGAACGCTATGATCAGGGCCGTAAAAAATAGCCTGTTTTTCATCTTTCATGCTGTAGAGCCATGGAACCATAATAGTTTCTTTAGGGAGCTTGTTTAATAAGTCTTTCCTGAAATTCCTGCAAAGCATGTCATCCCATATCATAGGAACTTTTCCTATTGAAACAACATAGTCGCAAACTTTTTTTATCTGACGGAAGTACAGCCCTATTTTTCCTTCTTTTTCCACAACAGCCGCGCATTCCGGGCATTCCCCCAGCTGGCGGGTCTCGTCGCCGCCGACGTGCACAAACTTTGAGCTGTGCAACGGCAGCATCTCATCCAGAAATTCCTTGAAAAGCTCAAAGGTTGCCGGATTGGTGGCGCAGTACTGTTGGCAATTGTCGTCAGACTCAGCCACGAAGGAGTATTCTTTATGCTTCAGCACGTATTCAGCGTGTCCAAGCGACTGGACAAGCGGGATTATATCTATAAAGTTGGCTTCTGCTATTTTGACAAGCTCTTTTACCTGCTTTTTGGTCAGAGCTACAGGCGACACTATTTTTGGGTGCTTCTCAAACTCAAATTTGTCTTCGTATTCAGACAAAATAGCGTTTATCTTGTACTTTGACAGATCCAGCAGCCTTTGCTTAAGGTACGCAAACGTCGGCATCATTCCCTTTAAGTCCCAGTGTTCCGCGCGCAGTTCCATAGCGGGAGCGTCTTTTATGCTCACTTTGGGCAATGCAATGCCGTCTTCCAGCATTTGCAGCAAGGTCATAGCTCCATAAAAAACACCGGCGGGATCAGCTCCTTCAATGACTATTTTTGAGCTTATGTCAAGGGTGTGGCTTTCCGGGGTTTTCAATCCTGAAAGTGTTGGCTTTGCAAATTTTTCGGCAATAACGAGCGTATTGGCGGCGGAATCGACTTTTTTGAATTTAAGCTCCAGCTTGTGTTCCTTTTTGAGGATATCCTGAAGTCTTTTAACTGTGTTGGCATGTTCTTTTCCCGCAAATATTTTGAATGTGTCTGCGAGCGTCAAAGACCCTTTTTTTTTCTCGATTTTTCGGGGTTCCGGTATGATTTTAAGCATCTTCCGTTGCCTTTTTTTTGTTTATATTATTTGTGTCAGATAATAGTTATTCGCATGCTTTCAGAGCATGTTCCATTTCAAGCATGAAGATTTTGCGTTCGCCTTCATGAACAGTGTCCACTGTAAGCAATTTGCCGTCTTGCGACCAGCGCGGGTGCAGATCGCAGCGAACATCCGTAATTGAAGGGATGGCCTTGTGCATGAAGCGGCCTATTTCTGTAATCCTGCCCGTTTCCGCATTTGCGATGGCGAGTTGCTGGACCCTTGTTTTCTGATCCGGGTAAGTGTCCGCCGCTATCCATTTGCCGTCGGGCGAGAATACGAGGTGTCCCATAGGGCCCATTCCGTCGGATATTTTTCTGGCTTTCATTCTGTCGCTTGTTTCGTCAAACGCTATATGCTGGTGCCCTTTTCCTGTCCATTTTGCGTCTACCAGGATCTCTTTGGGGTCGTGCCCCCATATTTGATGAGAAATGTTTCCGTTCCAATAAGCATGCGGAAGCGGGCAGCGTAGATTGCCGCCGTCGATATCCATCGTAAATAGGTCAGTGCTCCAAGAGGCTCCATTGATAGTGTCGCTGTGCCTGAACAGAACCATAACCTTTGACGAATCACTGTTGAAAATAGCATGATTTATCCACATGTAACGGTTTTTCAGCCAATAGGGAAGGGGGTAGGCTTCCATAAACTGACGGTAGCTTGCGAGAAGCCGGCGTTCTCCGCTGCGCATGTCCATGATGAACAATCCGTCATTGTCGAGGGCGGGTTCCGGGTTGTTCACCGGCATGGCCGCTCTGGCGTATGAGTATCCTCTGCGGGGAATGCGGTTGAAGTTCAACACTGCGCCCCAGCGTCCGTTGGGAGACATTGTGTACACGGGATATTCGTAGTGTCCGTCCGCGCCTTTTTGTAAATCGTATATTTGGGCCACTGGGCGCCATTCGCCGTTTTCCTGAATAAAGTCATTGTATATAAAAGCGCCGTCTCTATGTTGCAGCCAGAGCGTCATGCTCCCCTGCTGGTGGCACCATGCCTCGGTTTCCGCCACTTTGTTGAATTTTTTTTTGTCCTTGTCAATTAATCCCACGTCGGCTTTTTCGCCTGGCTCCGGGAGACGCTCCTGCTGCGGGATTTTCAGAGCTAGATGATGTTGGATTGCCTTGTCCCATGGGCATCTGTCGTAATATCCAAAAAGAAAGCTTCCTTCTTCGGGAGTGAGTTTTGTCCAGTTGAACTCTGGATGAATTTGCATTTGGATTATCCTTATATTTTTTTTGAAAAAAACTGTAAATTTGTATTTTATCATTATAATATACTCAGGTTCATCTCGCAATGGTAAATTTGTAACCAGAGCTGTAATATTGTGACTAATCTTGTTTTAACTAAAGAAAGTTTCAGAATCCTCCGCGACCTGGAGGAGGATATCCCTTTTGGCGCGCGTTCTTGCGGGCGCTACAGAGTGTTGCAGCCATGGCGGGGCAGGGAGCATTTGCCTCGCGAAGTCATTCAGCTTTTTTGGGTTGTGGATGGACAGGGCAGCGCGGTTATAAACGGTGAGACGCGCTTGCTTGAGCCCGGAGATGTTTTTTTCTATTATCCGGGGGACAAGCATATTTTCAGGGCGGAGCATGATTTTGTGGAGTTTGAGTGGATGACTGTTGACGGCTCGATGGCTATGGGGATTATTGACGCGTTTAAGTTTCCCAGAGAACCTTTGCGCGCTGGCAAATGCCCGGAAGAATTGTTTAATCAACTGGAAAGCGAGATTAAGGACATCAGTCCTTATGGTCAGAGAAAAGCCGCCGCCACTGCGTATCGCATAATTTCCCTTGCGCGCGGAATACCAGACACTCAGGCAGGCTCCGATTCGCTTATAAGCAGATGCCTTGACATCATTGATTCAAGCTACATGGATTCTGATTTGAACGTCAATTCCATTGCGGAAGAATTGAGCGTTCATCGCTCCAGGCTGAGTCGTCTTTTTCGCGAAAAAATGGATGTGTCTCTGATTGATTATCTTATTTCAACAAGGATAAACAAAGCTCTTTCTTTGTTGAGAAGCTCAAGCTTGACAATAGCAGATGTATCAACGCAAACTGGTTACAAGGATCCTGATTATTTTGCGAAATCCTTTAAGAAATCCATTGGCCAGACCCCAGGCGAATACCGTCAAAGCCTGGGATAAGCAGAGCAAAGCATTTAAATTTATTTTATTGACTAAGTCAATGTTAGCTGTAGATTTTATCGATTTTAAAAAATAGGCGAAGCAGGTTATTCTTTAGTGTATAACAAACCAGGAGTGAATGCTATGGTCATTAAAACTTTATTTTCAAGGGTTTCAACAGCGTTGACTTTGGCTTTCAGTGCAGGTTGCATGTCGATAAATATGCCCGGCAAAAGCTATTCCGGACCCATAGAGTTTTCTGCAAAAGAAAAGGCTTTGAGCAAAGAGCTTAAAAGGGATGTGGCGATTCTTGCGGATGAAATTGGAGAGAGGAACCTTGAGCATTACGACAATTTATGCAAATCCGCGGAGTTTATAAAGAACTCGTTTAAAGAAGCCGGATACAAAGTCAGAGTTCAGGAATACAAAGCTCCAAAGGGGATTCTTTCACGAAGCTGGAAAGACACTGGCTACGAGGATCAGGTTTACTGCAACATTGAAGCGGAAGCAAAAGGCGCAGCGCTCCCTGAAGAGATCATCATCGTGGGCGCGCATTATGATTCCGCGCCTGTGCCGGGTTGCCGCGCCGCCAATGACAACGCATCTGGAGTGGCGGCCACGCTTGCGCTTGCGCGCCATTTTGCCGCTAAAAAATTGAAGCGGACAATTCGCTTTGTGGCCTTTGCCAATGAAGAGCCTCCATTTTTTTGGACGAAAGCAATGGGCAGCTATGTTTACGCCAAAGATTGCAAGGAAAAAAAAGAAAAAATTGTAGCCATGTTGACGCCGGAAACAATCGGCTATTATTCCAGCGAGGAGAAGAGTCAGAAATATCCTTTCCCTGTAGGTTTGCTTTATCCTTCAAAAGGGGATTTTATTGCTTTTGTGGGAAATAGCGCATCCAGCGATTTGGTCAAAAAATGCGTAAAAACTTTTCGTGAAACCACAAATTTTCCATCTCAGGGCGGGGCGTTGCCGATAATTATTCCGCGCATTGGCGCGTCCGATCAGTGGTCGTTCTGGCAAATGGGGTATCCGGGACTAATGGTCACCGACACAGCTCCTTACAGGTACCCGTTTTATCACACTTCAAGCGATGATCCGGACAAGCTGGATTACGACAGCATGGCAAAAGTAGTCTTCGGCCTCGAGCAAATCATAGGCACGCTTGCAAATGAATAGCCGCGGGAGCTTTTTTCATTATAATTTTTTTTATTTGGCAAGTCCTCAATTTGCGTTTGTTTTTTAAGTCGCTATAGTTCCTTTGCTTATACTTAAAATAAACGACATTAAGGAGATTTGTCATGTCTATAGGTTTTACAGAAAGAGTTATGTGTTTGTTTGCGGTTTTGTTAATTTTTTCTGCGGGATGTTCCAAGCCTGCAAAAAAAGTTGCGTCGCCTCCAGGTGTGATTGTGACGCCGGCAGTGAGGCAGGATGTTATTGCCTCTTTTCAAATAGTGGGTCAGGTTGTTGCGGATAGCGACGTGGACTTTCGCGCCCGCGTCGAAGGATTTCTTGAGAAGAGAAATTTCAAGGAAGGCCAGTTTGTAAAAAAGAACGATTTGCTTTTCGTGATAGAAAAGAGTCAATATGAAGCTAAATACGCCATGGCAAAGGCCGATGTTATGCGGCAGAAGGCGGCTTTGGATAAGACCAGCCTTGATTATGAGCGGCAAAAAACTCTTTACGAAAAGAAAGCTGTAAGCAAGCAGGTATTTGACAACGCCACTTATGAGAAAGCGTCAGCGGCCGCTCAGGAACTTTCAGCGGAGGCCAGTTTAAAAGATGCCGAATTGCAGTTGAGTTACACAGAGATAAGAGCTCCTTTTGACGGTCGCATAGGGCTGGCAACATATAGCGTCGGCAACTTGGTTGGCCCATCCAGCAGCACCCTCGCCAACATAGTCAAGGTTGACCCCATAAAAGTTCAGTTCAACGTAAGCGAATCTGCTATAGTCACCGCAATTCAATATTTTAACAAGAACAAAGAAAGATACAAGCTCATACCAAAATTGATATTGCCCAATGGCACCCCATATGATTTGTCAGGGAGCATAGAGTTCTGGAGCAATAAGGTGAATTCATCTACCGGCACTATTCTTATGCAGGCCGCTTTTAAAAACCCCACTGGCATTCTAATTCCAGGGCAATATGTAAAAGTTATCCTTGAAAGAAATGATAAAGTGACAGCCATTCTTATTCCAAAATCTGCAATTCAGCAGGATCAGACCGGAGATTTTGCAATGGTGGTCGGCAAGGACAACATTGTAAAGACGCGTCCTGTAAAAACCGGGGATAAATACGGCGTGAATATTGTGATTGAAAGCGGCTTGAAGGAAGGCGAACGCGTGATCACGGAAGGCTTGCAGAAAGTCAGGCCGAATATGAAAGTCAGTCCTGTTTTGAATGAGCCTTATGAGACAGAGAGCGAGAATAGGAACAAGGCCGCTAAGTCTAAGCCAGCAAATGAAAAGGCTTCTCCCGAAAAGAAAAAAGCGCAGGACAGCAAATCCTCAAAACAGGGGAAATAAACAATGTTCAGCAAGTTTTTTATAGATCGTCCGAGGTTTGCTTTTGTTATATCCATCGTCATATCCATTGCCGGCTTTATTGCCATTTTAAATCTTCCCGTGGCGCAGTATCCCCAGATAACTCCGCCGCAGGTGCAGATCACCACGAATTATCCCGGAGCCAGCGCGGATATTGTCCAGAAAACGGTGGTGGTTCCGATTGAAAGCCAGGTCAACGGCGTAAAAAATATGCTGTACATGTCTTCAAAGAGTTCTAATGATGGCAGCGCAACTATTACTGTTACTTTTGAAATAGGAACAGATGGGGACATGAACACAGTCAATGTTCAGAATCGCGTCTCCATTGCCAATGCGCAATTGCCGCAGGAAGTCATTCGCCAGGGCGTGACTGTCAAAGAAAAATCAAGCAACATGCTGCTGGTGGTCAACCTCTATTCTCCGGACAAAACCTATGACGCTATCTTTTTAAACAACTATATGGCCATAAATATTCGCGACGCCATCATGCGCATTAACGGCGTTGGCGACGCGCAGTTTCTTGGAGGCATGGACTATGCCATGAGAATATGGCTTAATCCTGACAGGCTTGCCAGTTTGGGGCTGACGTCCGATGATGTTATTTCCGCCATAAGCGAGCAGAACGTTCAGGTTGCCGCAGGGCAGGTCGGCGCGCCTCCATGTCCGAGCAATCAGCAGTTTCAATACACAGTCCGCACTTTGGGGCGCTTGTCAAATGTTGACGAATTTGAAAATATTGTCATTCGCTCATTGCCGGACGGCGCTTCTGTAAAGGTTAAGGACGTGGCTAGAGTCGAGCTTGGCTCTGCTAGCTATTCTTCTTCCGGGGAACTTAACGGAGCCCCATGCGCGCTGCTTGCAATATACCAGTTGTCTGAAGCCAACGGGTTGCAGGTTGCCGAAGCCGTCAAGGCAGAGCTTGAAAAACTTTCTGAGCGTTTCCCGAATGATTTGAAAAGCGCAGTGCTTTACGATACAACTAAATTTATCAAAGCTTCAGTAAACGAAGTTGTCGAAACGCTTTTTATTGCAGTTTTTCTGGTTATACTCGTAGTTTATATATTTTTGCAGGACTGGCGTTCAACGATGATTCCTGCAATAGCTATTCCTGTCTCTCTTGTGGGCACTTTTGGCGTTTTGCTTGCCTTGGGGTATTCCATCAACACTGTCACGCTTTTTGGCCTTATTCTGGCTATAGGCATTGTTGTTGACGACGCCATTGTTGTTATAGAAAATGTAAACCGGCTCCTTGCGGAGGAGGACATCAGTCCGAAAGATGCCACTAAAAAGACAATGGAGCAAGTCTCCAGCCCGGTTATTGCGACCACTTTGGTTTTGTTGGCTGTTTTTGTCCCGGTCTGCTTTTTGCCAGGAATAACCGGAGAGCTTTACAGGCAGTTTGCCGTGACGATTGCTGTGGCAGTTGTGATTTCCTCAATCAACGCCCTTACGCTTAGCCCGGCCCTTTGCGGGACTATCCTTCGGCGCGGCGGACAGCGCAAGCCTTTTAAAATCTTTGTATGGTTTAACTATTTTTTTGACGGCCTCACTGGACGCTACACAAGTTTGGTTTCTTTTTTGCTTAGAAAGGGGACGTTGGTTGTTATTGTCTTTTTGGCCATGATGGCGTTCACCTATCAGATATACAAAGTTCTGCCAACTGGCTTTATTCCCGAAGAAGATCAGGGCGCGTTCATGGTTGACATTCAATTGCCGGACGGAGCCGCTTTGCCGCGCACTCACAAAGTGGTAAAGCAAGTGGCCGACATAATAAAGAAGACAACAGGCGTTCTTGATGTCATGTCCGTGACCGGCTACGGCATGCTTTCGGGAACAAACTCCTCAAACAATGCATTGATTATTGTAGTCCTTGACGATTGGGATAAGAGAAATGCGCCCGCTTTGACTCAGGACGCTATCATAGGCAAGCTTCGTCAGGAATTGAACGTCATTCCTTCTGCAAGGATATTCCCGTTCCCTCTTCCCGCCATTCCAGGTCTGGGCACCACTGGCGGATTTGAATTTGTAATGCAAGACACGCATGACGGAACTCCAGAAGAGCTGGCCGAGGCTATGGGGGGCTTGATTATCGAAGCAAACCAGCAGCCGGAATTGTCAGGCGTTTACAGTCCTTACAGGGCTGGCGTTCCTCAGGTGTTTTTGAACATCGACAGGGTCAAGGCCAAGAAGTTGGGCGTGAGTTTGAACGATGTTTTTACCACATTGCAGACTATGGCCGGGTCGTATTATGTCAATGATTTTAACAAATTCGGAAAAGTGTACAAAGTAATGCTTCAGGCGGATCAACAATATCGCGACCAGGCTTACAAACTTGAAACTCTTTACGTGCGCAACAACAATGATGAAATGGTGCCGCTCAACACTTTTGTTGAAATATCCATGGAGTTCGGGCCGGAAGTCATTGACCGATACAATATGTTTTCGTCTGTGACCATCAACGGCAACGCAGCGGAAGGCTACAGTTCGGGACAGGCCATTGCCGCTATGCAGAGAGCCGCCGCCAAAGCTTTGCCGGAAGGCTTTAAGTATGAATGGACCGGCATGTCGTATCAGGAGATTCTTGCAGGCAGCCAGGTGTCCATTATTTTTGTTCTTGCATTGATTTTTATCTATTTGTTCCTTGTGGCTCAGTATGAAAGCTGGATGATTCCATTTGGGGTCATACTTTCTGTTCCAGTCGCTTTCTTCGGCGCCTTGGGGGCTCTTTGGCTAGTGGGGCTGGATAACAATATTTATACCCAAGTCGGCTTTGTCCTGCTTTTCGGGCTGGCCAGCAAAACGGCTATTCTTATTGTGGAATTTGCCAAAGAACAGCATGAAGAAGGCAAGTCTATTGTTGAGGCCGCCACTTTTGCTGCCAAACTGCGATTCAGGGCTGTTTGCATGACTGCGATTTCTTTTATCCTTGGCGTATTGCCGCTTGTTATCGCAGTGGGAGCCGGAGCCGCCAGCAGACGTGCGCTAGGCACCGCAGTTTTTGGCGGCATGCTTGTCGCGGGGATTGTCGGCACTATTCTTATTCCGTCTTTTTATGTTCTGGTGCAGGGAGCTATCGAAAAAACAGGAGCTCTTTTTTCTAAGAAGAGCTGATGTAGTTCTGCATTTCTTGCATTCAATCCGGTCATGCCGCTCGCGTCTGGATCGCGGAGCAGTCGCATGACTGTGATTTTCAGCCGAATGTCGTTCCGTTGCATCCCCAGTCGGAAGCTTGCACATTTGTGAAATTTATGTAGATGCACGCGGGGCTTATGTCGAGCTCGTCCTCAAGGCACGCGCATATTTCCGCACTGAGAGCTTTGTTTACGTCGCCTCCGAGTCCTCCAATGCTTTTGACTTCGACAAACGCGCCTTCGCAAATTTCTCCGCCAAAAGTCACAACGGCATCGTCTTCAAAAATTGCAGCCACATAACGCTCCGGTTTCCCGATGCCGTCCGCGCAAATCTTTGAAAGCTTTTTTGTCACGTTTTCTTTTTGGGCTTTTTCGCACTTCACTGATGTTTCAACTTTTATCAATGGCATAATAATTCCCTCCCTGTTTTGGCTTTGTCTTTTAAAGTATTATGCATAAGCGGCGCTTGCAAAGAATGTATTTTATTTTTGTTTGACTCTTGATATTATTAGACCATTGGTCTATAATGTATATTATAGCATATATAAAGGACAAATATGAGCCGTCCCCTTAAAACACGCAACAATATCACAAAAAGGCTTGAGAGCTTTGTGCTTGAACTCCAGACAGAGGGAGAGATGTTTCTCCCGTCTGAGCGGAAATTGTGCGATGAGTTCGGAGCCAGTCGGGAAACGATTCGCCGCGCGTTGGAAGTCCTTGAAGATAAAAAAATATTGATAAAAGAAGCTTCCAAAAGACTTATCTCGCAGCCAAAAGAGACACGCGGCTCTGTTGCTTTTGTCGCTTCCGGCTGGGGCTCTATATGCAGCTCTGCCTGGGCCAGACTGTGGGCTGCGTTTGAGCCGTTGGCGCAGGCGAATGGCATAGACGTTTCCCTGGCTCTGTACAATTGGAATGACATTGACGAAGTATGGCCGGGCAAGCTTGAGAGTCTGCCGGACGTGATAGTTTACACTGATGCTCCAAACCAGATGATAGCAGATAAAATATTTGAGTTTAAAGACAATTGTCCGATAATTGCAGTTGACGAAAAATTTATTGGCGTTGCAGATCATTTGGTGACTCTTGACAATTACGAGGCTGGCAGACTCGCCGCTCAAATGTTTCTGGACAAGGGACGGACTAAGCCTGCCTTTATAGGCGCTACGACAACATGCAATTATTCGCCGTTTCTGAAAAGAGGCAGAGGTTTTGCAGATGCCTTGAAGGAAGCCGGAATTGAATTCGGCCCTGAATCGTGCAAGATGCTTTCAGTGACCCCCTCAAATCCAGATTATAACATGCAACTGGCGCAATATTGCGAAGAAATTGCGCAGGGCCATGATTCGCTTTTTGTTTATTCCGATGAGGCTATAAGCACTGTATATAGCGCCATTAACAAAATAGCTCCAATGCCTGAAAAATTTAGCCTGATCACCCTGAATGGCACGACTCAATGCCTTAGTCATAGCCCTGTTGTTTCTGCCATAAGCCATGCGTCAAACGAAGTGGCGGCTGGGCTGGTCAAATTAATTATGAGAATATTGGGAAGCGAAAATAATACCTCGGAAACAATTTTAAAAATGAAGTCAGAGGTTTATCATGGCGAAACATTGTAAACAGACAAGCTTGAGTTTGTGGTTCACACTCATTGAATTGCTCGTTGTAATTGCTATAATAGCAATTTTAGCAAGCATGCTTCTTCCCGCGTTAAAAAGCGCCAGGGATATGGCTAAAAGCGCACAATGCATCAACAACCTCAAACAACTTGCAAACGGGGCTTTTTCATATGGAGCTGATTTTGACGGCTACTTGCCATTTTCCTCCAATGGAGACGCTCCTGGCACAGTTGTAAACGAAGCCGCTGTTCATTGGTATATAAAACTTGAGCACTATGACTATGTGCCTGTTCCGTCATGGACAAAACATGAAGGACGCCCCGACAGCGACTATTGGGACGGCCCATCAGATTACAATCATTCTTTCAGTTGCCCTGTTACCGTGGTTAGAGGCGATGAATATGGAATAACTTCAGGAAGATCAAGCGGCACAGCATACAACACTTCATATGGGGCGGCTGTCTGCTCAACTTATTGGAACACGAGCTCCACATCTTTTCAAGAGCAGCCCTGCCGCTTTAGCAGGGCTAAAAATCCCTCGAAAACAATGCTTTATCTTGACGCAAGAGTTAGAGCTGGCACTTTGAATAGCGATCCATATTTTTATCCAGATCACTTCACGGACCCACTTCGACAAAACTGGCGGCATAAAAACAGAATAAACAGCAGCTTTATAGACGGACACGTTCAAAGCTTAAGCTTGTCAGACATTGAAAACAATATGCTAACGGGGTACAAATGAAAACTATAATAAGAAAGATGCAGTTCACACTCATCGAATTGCTCGTTGTAATTGCTATAATAGCAATTCTTGCGTCAATGTTGCTACCCGCGCTGAATCGGGCGAGAGGAGTGGCAAAAGGAATATCATGCGCCAGCAATATGAAACAGCTTGGCTCTGGGTTTGCTATGTACATCGGCGATTTTAACGAATACATCGCGCCGCCATCGGCGGCTTCCGGCTCTGTTCCACGCTATACCCATCAATACCATTGGGACTATTATATTGGAAGGAATTATCTGAACTACCCGGTAAATCAATGGGATTGGTGTCCGACTCCTTCCGATTGGGGGCTTTTGCGCTGCCCCAACGACAGCGAACCCCGACATACAGTCTGGGCTAACCGCTCATACGGTGTTCCCCAATATCTTGTACATGCATATCTGGGCATGCCGCTGGGGGTTAAAGCAAACAAGATTTCTAATCCATCCAAAACATATTTGCTTGGAGAAGTGGACAGAAATAATGCATCTTATTCGCTTAACCTCGTTGTGCTTTCATCTGGAGTTTCAGAGGTTATCATCTGGAAAGGTGAAAACGTTGGAATTAATCATGGAGGCTCTTCAAACTTTCTTTTTATTGACGGACACGCCGCATCCAGAAGAACCTGGAAGCTTGGTGGATACGACAACTCTCTAACAAATTTTGTGGAAGATTAAATAAAAATGCAGGAGAAAACAATGGAATCCACACTATGCTAACGGGGGACAAATGAAAACTAAAATCAGAAAAATACAGTTCACGCTCATTGAATTGCTCGTTGTAATTGCTATAATAGCAATTCTTGCGTCAATGTTGTTGCCAGCTCTGAATCGGGCGAGAGGAGCGGCGAAAGGAATATCATGCGCCAGCAATATGAAACAGCTTGGCTCTGGATTCGCTATGTACATCGGCGATTTTAACGGCTATGTTGCTCCGCCATGTGCAGCTAGCGGGCATCCGGACTGCTCAGTCGAGCGTTATACAAATCAATACCATTGGGATTATTATATCGGAAGCAATTATCTCAATTATCCTGTCACGCCATCGGGGTGGTGTCCGACTCCTTCCGATTGGGAGCTTTTTCGCTGCCCCAATGACAGTGAGCCCCGACATACAGTCTGGGCTAACCGCTCATACGGAGTTCCTTTTTATTTTGTGCACGCTTATCTGGGCGCGCCAGTGGGCTGGAAAGCGGACAGGGTTCCCAGTCCGTCCAAAACCTACTTGCTTGGCGAGGTTGACACAAAAAATGCATCGCATTCGCTTAATCTGGTCGCGTTGTCAAGCGGGATTTCAGAGGTTGTTATCGGAAAAGGCGAAAACGTGGGGGTTAATCATAATGGCTCTTCCAATTTTCTTTTTCTTGACGGGCACACTGCACCTAGAAGAACCTGGAAACTTGGAAGTTACACTGCCTCTCTAATAAATTTTACAGAAGATTAAATCAATATAAAAACAGGAGAAAATAATGGGATTAAGCAGGGGATTTTTTGCGTCTATATTTGGAGCCGCGCTTGTTCTGGGAAGCGGAGCCGAAGCATTTAAAATTGTTCATGAAAACGAAGACCCGTCCAAAGTGGTCAACACGCTTTCGCTGTCTGAAAGTTCATGGCGCAGCAAAACGATGGTTCATCCGGGAAAGTTTTTGCCAAAGCGCGACCGGGAATGGTCCGGCAATGATTTCTTTGTGGATGAATTTGGAGTTCCATGCAATTTCTCAAATCCCGAGATTGAAAAAATTAAAAAATTCATGCGTTTTGCCCCGAAAGAAAAACATGAATTCAAAGACGGAGCTCTTGAATTTACCGGCGGCAAAAAGGGATTCTGGCTCGCCTTCGGGCCGGAGCCAAATACTCACGATATCCCTTCTTTGCGTCTTGGCTGCAAATGGGGCAGGCATAGAAAAGACCGTTATCGGATAAAAATGACAATCTCACAGAATGTCCCGGAAACCCAATGGGAAGTTTCCACATTCGGCTTTCAAGGCCGCCACAAAAACATCACTAAATTTAAGGTCAAAGGCGAAAAGGAGCATGTTTTTGAGGCTGACGCCGGAATAGTGAGAAATCTGCTGGATAGTTATTCCCGAAAAGGGATGTGCGGCTTTCGTCTCGACTGCAAAACCCCGAATGCTTCAGTCAAAATTAAAGATATTAAAATTGCTCCATACACGGGCAATGTTTATTTTCGCAAAACTTTCACGCTTGACGAAAAGCCCGCAGTGGCGCATGCCACGTATGACTCCCCGGAGACTTATGAGCTTTTTATCAACGGAAAGAAAGCAGATCAGGGAACAGACATTTACCCTAAAGGATCAGTGAAAACCATTGATTTGTTGCCTTATCTCAAAAAAGGAAAAAATACAATAGCTGTGCGCAAGGAATTTTTTGCCTGGAACGGCGGCAACCCAGAATTTATATTTGAAGGCATAGCGGTCGGGAAAAATGGCAAAACCACAAGAATATTGTGTCCTCAAGGCTGGAGAAGCGCTCTTAAATATCAAAAAGACTGGATGACTGCCGGATTCGATGACTCAAAATGGAAAACTCCAAAACATTTTGAAAGAGGACTGCATCAGGTTTTGACCTCCTGGGGGTCAAACGGCAAAAATTTCTGGACAGGAGTGGAGCCGGGCCACATGGGAATGCTCCAGGCAAAACCGTTTGGACAAAAATATCCTGTCTGGGATTACAACGATGAAGCAATATTTCTGGCAACTCTTCCTGGCGGAGTTAAGGGCAAATACATTCCGCAAGTAAAGATCTACAAAGCCCAGACCACAGAGTTGGCAAAAACAGTGTCTGCGCCTGAGTCTAAAACAAATGGCGATTTGAATGAATATTTTTTTAAAATAAAAGGACTCGAAGCCGGGCCTTATCGTTTGGAATGGGAGCTTTGCGACAAATCCGGCAAAGTTTTGGAAATGAACCGTCAGGAACTGATTCTGGCAGGCCCCATCAAACAGGATGAGCTGGGACTTGCTGACTTTGAAGAAGAGTTTGATAAACGCCTCCAGCTCGTTAATAAAATCGACTGCGCAAAGCCTGTTGAAGTGGGCGAGGAATTCTGCGGCCACACTGGCAATATTAGCCCGCCCAAAGTTAAAAAAGGCAGAATTATTGCCGACAATGGGATGAAATATCGCGAAACAGGAAAAGGCCCCCGTGACTGGTTCGCGTATCGATTGCATAACCTGGAACTCGGGCAGCCTTACCTTGCGGAAGTCATTGTTCCGGACAATAGGAATCGCTACATCTATTCCGGAATCATTGAACAGTGGCCGCTTGGCTTTGATTGCAATTTTTCCACCGGCGATTGGCCCAATCACACAGCCACTGGCTCATGCATTACCGGCGTTGATCAGCCTCTCAGCATGAAAACGCAAAAAATACGCTTTGTTTTCTGGCCGGGCAGCAAATCCTCCGCAATATTTGTCATGAGCGGATTCAGGGCATTCCCCGCCGCCGCGTGCGAAATCAACATCTATAAAATAAATAGCGACCTGCCAGCGTTGAAAGTTCCTAAAAGTTCGCGCATGTTCGGCTCTCACAACGAGCGGATATCAGTTATGAGCCTGACTACAGGCATCTCTGAAAATCCGCTTATGCAGGCAACGAACCGCAGGAGAAACGGCCTGCGCAATGGCTGGCTTAACTGGTATCTAGCCATAGAGCGTAAAATCAAATGGCTGCGCTTCCAGGGACGCAACATGACAGTCGAAGGCGTTTTTATGTACTGGCATGGCGATTATCCGTCACTAAAGCATAATGATTCCATTTCCAATCAGGAGCTTGATCCGCCAATGCTGGCTGTCAAGATGTACAATCAGAACGGCATCAATTGCATGCTTGGCGTTGAATATCAAAGCTCTCCGCAGGTATGGGCCAGAAAGGCCAACCACACCAGCGACAGAAAAGTGTGGAAATCCGGCGGAGGAATTCATCAGATAGACAAATATGGCCGACAGGTAGTTGGGGGCAATGGGGCGGGTGTAAATTTCATACATCCTGAAGGCTCTGTTTTTATCCTTGACTGCATAGGTGAAATCTACAACTTCTATAAAAATGTTGGAAAAGTAAAGGGACTTTTCATGGTTGCCGGCGGTTGGTGGCAGCCTACTTTTTCCACCGCTTCACTCACTGACATCGACAGCACTGAAGTGGGCTACGGCGATTATACTGTCGGACTTTTTGAAAAAGAAACTGGCATAAAATTAGAAATCGATTCGAAAGATCCTAAGCGCTTCATGAAGCGTTATGAAAAATTAATGGGCGCACACAAGGACTTGTGGATTTACTGGCGCGCCAAAAAAACACGCGAATTTTTTGGGCAAATAGAAAAGATCATCAGCTCTGGAAAAAATAAATGGCCGCTTTATATCAAACCGGCAGTGCGCATAAAAGACAACCCTTTTCTGGAATCGGAATCCACCCGGAAAGATAGGGACAAATATCTTGACAGATGCTATACGGAAAGCGGCTTGCCTGTTGAGTTGTTCAAAGACAATCCAGAGATACACCTCGTGGGACTGGCCAAAGTATGGGCAAAATTTTTAAGCCCATATGAAAACTGGATGTACTGCAAAGGAATGACCAACAATCGCGGATCAAGAGAAATAATCAAGTCGCTTGATTCAGTTTATTTCCATCTCCATAAAGGGCTTGACGAAGTTGATCAGCCAGCGGACGCCGCTGATAAATGGATATGGAGCAAGACCGGACGCGGCGTATTCCTCCCAAGGTGGGCGGGAGACAACGCTATGGCTGAATATGTAAACGTGCTTTCATGGACTGTTCCCAAAATAGTTTTCTACGGTTGGCTCGACTGCAACATGGACACTGGCACAGGCAAGGCTGTGCGCCGCTTTGCCAAGAGCTTTCTTGTCACTCCCGAAGTCGAATTCAAAACGCTTCCGGGGAAAAACGTCAAGGGCGTGATTGCTGAATCGGCAGAAAAAAATGGGAAAACTTATCTGCGCCTTGTCAATAACGCTCCTTGGAAATCAAATGGCTTTTTTAAGGTGGGCGCATTCAAAGTTCGAGACTTGGTTTATGACCGCGACATGTCAAGCGGCTTTTTGAGCGGCGGCAAATATTCCGTTGAAATGAAGCCTTATGACATTCGCATATTCGAGCTTGACGGCGCAAGTGGGAACATCCTTTGCAAATTCAGCCTGCCGGGAAAAGTCGAAAAGAAAATATTTGCCAAAACTGAATATGTGTTGAACGATTCAGCTTCTCTTGAAACTATTCCCGGCGACATGATTGCGCTGATGTTCAAAGCCCTGCTGGAAAAAGACGCCTTCGCTTTGCGTGTCCTCATGGACGACTTTGAAGCCAAGGCAGCCATTGCCCGCGCCGAAGGCAACAGAGCGGCGCTTGATAATCAGACAAAACTTCTTGCCGACCTGAAAAAAGGCCGCGCTAGAATTATATGCGCCACTGAAAACGAATACAAAGGCCCGGACGGCTCGCGCTGGCTCCCGGATCAGAAATTCACAAATTGCGGAGCCTACGGCAACGAAGGCGCTACCTTTGCCGATCGCGGAGATCTGAAAATTAAAGGAACCGACCTTGACAGGGTTTACCAGACGGAAGCCTACGGCTCGCGCGTCCTTTACAAAATCCCTGTTCCAAAAGGCGAATATAATGTATATATCCATTTTGCCGAAACTTACATTGGCATTAAAACGCCAAACATGCGCCGCATAGGGGTCAAGGTTGAAAATATTGTTCATCCTGAAAGAATTGACCCCTTCGGTCTTGTCGGATGGGGAAAACCTTACGTGCTGGAAATGAAAAACATCTCGGCTTATGATGGACAAATTGACATTGAATTCACAGGCGGCGTAGGCGTCAACGGCATTGAAATAGAGAGAGTCAAATGAGGTCGGTCAAGTTTATCCTTGTCATTTGGGCTATTGCCGCTTGGATTGTTCCGCACAGCTTGGCTTCTGGAACAATCCGTTTTTCCAAAAACGGAACTTGGGGAATTATTAAGACTGAAGCCTACACTGCAAGAATAAGAAAAGCCGGAAGCTTTGTCGTTGACATCAAAAAAACAATGGAGTTGGACGCTTCATTGATTCATTGCTGGACACGCAATCAGCATTTCCCACATGTGAAATATGTGGAGGCAAAGCTTAAGAAAAATAAAAAGCTTAATCTTATAACTATAGAGTTTAAGTATTTCTGGAATGACGGCAAAGTCTGCGAAACGCTGAACTTCACTCCGCGCTCAATAGAGGCCGCTTATGTGTATACTCCTTTTGTAGAGAAAAACACTAGTTTTTTAAAGTGTGTCCTGGGAATCAGAAAGCCTAAAAAACAGCCAGAAAACCTTGAGCTTGTCGGTTTGGACAGAAGCATTGACGCAAATGGAGCATTAGTGAAAATAGGCAAATGGAAAGCGATGCGAAAACCCAACTTTAGAATGCTTTCGGTCAGGAACACAGGCAAATATGTTGTTGACTTTCTTGTGGAAGACAACGCATGGCTGTCATTATGGAATTGGCCTAGACTGGGTATTTGCGATAACGGGGATTATCCGCAATGGACCAAAACTGTCTATAAAGCAGGCGAGCCAAAAACATTAAAATATATGATTGAAATAAGCGAAAAAAATGGAAAATGCTTGAATGAGGCAAACGTTTCATTTAAATCTTTTCTGAAAAAATAATGGCTAATGCTTAAAGTTCACAAGAATGCCCATAAAACACACTTGCCCTTTTTAATCCGCAAGGAGCTGAATATATTTCCGATTTGAGGATTCTGCGCGGCGAAGAGGCGATTTTTGTTGTTGGCTTTTTTATTTTTCAGGACTTTTGTCGGCTCCGTCGCCTTACTTTTTTCGTAATACGTCAGTTGCTTAGGACAATAAAAAATAAATTTGCCTCCGGGGGCTTCCCCGGACGCCTGCCGGGGCGGAATCCCGGTTAGCCGCGCGGCAATGAGCGCTCGCCGTAAGGCGAAAATTCAGGAGCTTAAAACATTGCCGCGCCAGCGCAGATGGGACATTGACAGCATAAAGTTTATTTTTGAGCAAGGCAAAAAAATAAGCTAACATTGCTGACGCCAAAGCAAACTTAAGTCAGTTGCGTTGCAAGCTCGCAACCGCCTTTAGGTAGTTGACACTTCATCTTCGCTGACGCGCAATCTTCTGTGCGCCAACTTCTTTCGCCCGTTGGGCGACCAGCATTTGCGTTGCTGGATCCCACCCAGCCGAAAGGCTGGACATTATAGCGGCTTCGCCGTTTTTTTTATGACTGACGCCTCACTTTTTTCTGATTTTTTGTCACTGTTTTTTTTTAATGACTTTACTTCTGCGTGTATGTCATGTATTATTGTGACATGTATGTAATGTACGGTGCTATAATGGGAGCTTTTTATGCAAGTAGCTATGCCGGAATATATGAGAGTAAGAGCATATCTTTATAAGCTGATAATGGATTCAGATGGGGAATCTCTCAAGATTCCACCGGAAAATGAACTGTGTCGCCTCTTCAATGTCAGCCGGTTCACTGTTCGCGGAGCAATCAAGGGGCTTGTTGATGACAAATTTTTGATTCCCAGGCGCGGGCTTGGAACTTTCATAAATCACAAAAAAATAAAGAATATAGCATTGCGAAAACTATTTGTCGGCCTATTGAAAGGTGACGGGAAGCACTCAACAAATACTTTTGACTCTGCCATTGGTGACTGCGTTCTCCAGAGTGGGATGAATTTTGAATCGGTTTATCTTCCTGAATCCAATAAATCTGAAACTCTTCTGGAAATTGCAAAAAATAGTTTAAACGGCCTAATATGGCAAAATTCAAATAGCAATATTCGCTTTAATAAAAAATTCATTGATGCTCTTTTAGATGACGGGCCGCCTGTATTGCAGATAGAAAACAGTCATCCTTTGCCTCTGAGCGATTATATTTGCTCAAGCCAGCCACAAAGAGGAGAGGCTATCGCAGATTATATGTTTTCAAGGGGGCATTCAAAAGTTCTATTTATTCATGCCGATGACTCCTCTGAGTTGCATTTAAATCCACATTCAACTTACAATGGATACTTTCAGCGCATCAAAAAGCTTTCTGGGGGCAAAAAATGTGGGACGTTTGAAGACGGAGTCATTTCGATTCTGGACTTAAAAAAGCGGCTCGCCGCTTGGGGTTCCGACAAATCGAAGTTTACCGCGGTCTACTCTGGTTATTATCTGGTTTCGTTTGTTATGGACGAATTGCGCGCAGTCGGCATATCTGTTCCTGATGATTTGTCATATCTTGTTTTTGGAGACTCTAATCCATTTTTCTTTAACGGTTTGAGCCCTGACTCAATCAGCGATAAAAAGCCGTTGCAAAACGCTATTCTTGAGTGGCTGAAGCTTCGGATTGCAGACACAAACAGATCAGGAGTTTTTACAAAAAACATTAACGCGGAAATAATTACTGGTGAAACAATAAAAAACTTGAATGGAGGAAAAGCCAATGTTTAGGCACCTAAAAAAAAGACATGCGAAATGGCGTATTGCGTTCACACTTATTGAATTGCTCGTAGTAATAGCTATCATAGCAATCCTTGCCAGCATGCTTATGCCAGCCCTTAAAAACGCGAGAGCCTCAGGAAAGAGAATTGCCTGCGTAAATAGGTTCAAAAATATAGGGACGGCTTTTTTCATGTACAGCGTAGACTATAACGGGTTTGCGCCGGCCATATGCTCTGACATGAGCAGCAGCCGTTACGGATGGTGGATTGCGCTTGGCCCATATATGGGCTATAAAGACTGGACTCTCGGAACATATCCCTGCGCTGGAAATAATGTTGAAACTATTTTTTGGTGCCCTTCTGCGGAGCGCGGAGTTTCTCCTGTAAGCGTAAGCATTTTTAATGGCATAAGGGGATACGGCATGGGCAGATATCTGACACTTCCTTATACAACTGACTATACGATAGCCCAGCCAACTAGCCAGAGCATTTCAAGGCTCCATAATCCATCAGGCAAAGTGCTTGCTGGAGATTCAGTTGGCTATGATTTTGGCGGCTACTGGGACTTCGAAAACAACCCGGATTATCGATACACAAGGCATCTTAATGGAATTAACCTTCTCTATGCTGACGGACATGTCAATTTTATGAATCAAAATACACTGCTTCAGAAAGTGGCTAATAAAACATTGTTTCCAGATTAATATTCTCCATTGATTAGGATAAAAAACAGAAAGGATTCTTTAGGCATGAGAAAGTTTGCGGCAATTTTAGGAAATCTGGGCAATACTTGCGATCGTTTTTGCAGCAGTTACAAAGACAATCCGTCTTCTATGGAAATGCTCAGACGGGCAGAGCATATAGACGGCATTTCAGGCATTGAGCTGGTGGGGACATGGGATATCTCTCCTGCAAATGTTAAAGAAATGAAAACAGCATTTGGCAACATGGGATTAGAATGCGTTTCCATTATCCCTGATTTGTTTACTGACAAATTATGGAAGTATGGAAGCATTTCTTCGAAAGAATTCGAAGTGCGGAACAAGGCAATGGATTATCTACGGTCAATGTGCGAGATATCTCTCGAAATGCAGTGCCAGACCGTTAATATTTGGACTGGCCAGGATGGTTATGACTATCTTTTTCAGGCCGATTATTTGTCTCAACGAAAATATTTAACAGAAAATATAAGCATCTTGGCGCAGGAATTTCCAGGCCTAAGATTGGCTCTGGAATATAAGGCAAAAGAACCCCGCACTCATTCTTTTCTTGCCAGGACAGCTGACACGCTTTTGGTTTGTCAGCAAACCGGATGCGAGAATGTTGGAGTTACAATAGACACAGGGCACGCATTCATTGGCGGCGAAAATTTGGCTGAAGCCGTAGTGTTGGCGAAACAGGCAGGCGACAAACTTTTTCATATGCATTTCAACGACAACTATAAAACGTGGGATGATGATATGATTGTGGGCTCTATTCACAGCATTGAATATCTAGAATTGCTTTACTGGTTGGATCGCTGCGATTATGACGGGTGGCTTTCAATGGATCAGTACCCTTACCGTGAGG
>CAZYVR010000027.1:0-28264 GCA_964651145.1 uncultured Victivallales bacterium
CTTTCAATACGCCATGCGCGCTGGCGCGCAATCTTTTATGCGCCAACAGCTTTCGGCTTTGCCGACCAGCGATTCCGCCGCTGGATAGCGTCCGGACATAGTCCGGTTTTTATTCCGACGCCGTCGGCTTTTTTATTTTTCAGGACTTTTGGCGGGGCTGTCGCCTTACTTTTTTCTGATTCTTTGTCGCTGAACATGAATAAAGGGTGTTGACAAAACAAACAAAATGATCTATAATTAAGGAAAGCGTTTTCCTTGAACTAGTAAAAAAGAGAACAATGAATCACAAAAAGATAACAATCACTCAAATAGCAAAAGAGGCTAACGTCTCAATAAGCACTGTTTCCAGAGTCTTTAATGGAACAGCGCTGGAAAAAGTAGGAAAAGAGGCAAAAGAGCGTGTAGAGGCAGTCATACGCAAATATAATTACAGACCCAGCATACACGCTTCGGGCTTGGCTTCGGGGAAGACAAATCTTATTGGAGTGCAAATGCTTTCCCTTGCGCGGCCACTTTCTAATGTTGAGATGCTTAACTCTATCACAGAATCTGCAGCGCAAAAAGGTTATAATATCATTCTAGGCATTTCCGACTGGGATGCCGAGCGAGAAATAGAATCCATAAATGTTATGCTGGAAAAAGGAATTGATGGATTAATCTGGCAACCAGTCAACACTCCTAATATTAAGATTGCCAGAAACATTCAGGATAAGATGCATTCAGTTGTGTGGCTCAACAGGGACTGTGAATTCGGAATTCCAGCATCCTGCAGTGATGAAATAGAGTCTGGCCGCCTAGCAGCCAAATACCTTCTTTCTCAGGGATGCTCAAGGCCGGCGTTTGTTGGTTTTTTACATGAGTATCATACAAGTTTGCGCTTGCAAGGATGGAAAGCTTTGCTTGAGGAAAAAAGACTTGGCTCCCCATCCCTGATTCATCCTTTTTCTCAAAAACACGATAAAAATTATAAACTTATCCAGAAAGTGTTTTCTGATTTGCTCAGAGCAAATAAAAAGAACGAATTTGACGGGTTGTTCGTTTCCGGTTCAGAAATTGCTTATATAGCTAATGACGCAATGAACAATATGAAAGGCAAACACAAAAATATACCTGTAATTGGACACAATATGCTGCCAATGTACTCGGATAAATATGCAATGCCCACAATTTCCCCGGATAATAAAGGAATAGGATCGAAGGCTGTTGAAATATTGATGAATCTTTTAGAAGAAAAAACAGTAAAAAACGCATTTCTGAAGCCATCTCTGAAAGGCGCATAAAAGGACGAGATTTTTTTCGCTCAAAGGAAAGCGCTTTCCTAGGAGCGACTAAAAAAGGAATTGAAGAATGAAAGCATTGATTGTTAAAAACTTGGAAGGCGTTAGCGGCCGAGTCAAAGGCGAACATAAAATTGGCGTTGATCCAGGCTTTTAGTTTGCAGCGGTTTAAAAAGAAATTAATTATTTAGAGGAATACTATGAAGAAGGTGAGATTTGGAGTAATAGGCGCAGGAGTTATGGGCGAGGGACATATAAAAACGCTCAAACAAATTGAAAATTGTGAAGTGACAGCAGTTTGTGACATATCACAAGAACGTCTCAAAAAACTAGGAGAGGAGCAGGTTGTATCCAGCGAAACAACACTTTTTTCAGAGTATGAAAAGCTTATAGATAGCGGGCTTTGTGACGCGATCGCTATTACAACGCCTCATACATCGCATTTGAAAATAGCTGAATATGCCTTTAAAAACAAACTACACGTGATGTGTGACAAGCCCATAGCTGTGACCCTATCGGAAGCGGATATGATACTTGAAGCCTGGCGCAAAGCCGAAACAAAATTCAGCACGATGTATTCAATGAGAACAACGTCCATAAACAAAGTGATCAAGGAATGGATGGATAAAGGAAAGCTTGGAAAGATTCGCAGGGCGGACATGGTTTGCACAAAGTGGTTGAGAACTCAAAAATATTTTGATTGTCAATCCTGGCGTGGAACGTGGAATGGCGAAGGCGGTGGACTTTTGATGAATCAGGCTCCGCACAACCTTGACCTACTTTACTGGTGGTTTGGCGAAGCGCAAAGTGTGCAAGCCGAAGTTTCAAGCCGTTTCCATGAAATTGAGACTGAAGACGAAGTTAATGCTGTAATCTTCACAAAAACAGGATTCCCTATCAGATTCTATGCTAACACGGCAGAGGCTCCCGGAATAGACCGCGTCGAAATTGTTGGTGATAAAGGAACTTTGACTCGTGAAAATGATAAACTGATCTTTTTTAAACTGGCGGAAGACCTTGATGAAGTGGTGAGAAAAAGCGAAGAACCTTTTGCTACTATAGAATCGGAATCGGTGGAAATTGAAATTCCAGACATTCCGCGCGGTCATAAAGTTGTTTTTGAAAGTTTTATTGACAGCATAATTTCAGGAGCTCCAAATGAAGAAATGGTTGCGCCGGGCAATGAGGGAATTCATGCGGTGGAATGGGCAAACGCAATGTTGTTTTCAAGCATAAAGCAACAAAAAGCAAACCTCCCTTTAAATCGTGTTGAATATGACGAACTATTGACTGAACTCAGAACAAAAAAAATAAGCTTAACCAAATAAGGATATGGGAAAATGAGAATTTCGTGCACACCAATTAGCATGTCAAAAATGTTTAGCGATGGAGAAATAGATCTGGAAGGATATATAAACTTTCTCGGAGAAATGCAGATTGAAGGCATTGATCTGATGGATTCGATTTGCTATCCATGGCAATACAAAAATAAAGACAGAGAAATGAAACAGGCAAACAAGTGGATTGAAAAAAATGGACTGAAACTTGCCGCTATTGCCTGCGGGAATAACTTCGCAAAATTCAAAAAGGAAGAACGCGAAGAAAATATAGAAAAAGTTAAAAATGCCATTCATGAGGCGGCAGAGCTTGGCGCGCCTTTGGTAAGAATTTTTGGAGGATACCACGAGGATTGCGGCGGAGAGCCGGGAATGATTTATGCTAATGGGTTTGAGCTTGTTTTGCAAGGCCTGGAGGCTTGCCTGCCCGAAGCTGAAAAATATAAAATTATCCTTGCGCTGGAAAACCATGGTCGCTTGCCAGGGCACTCATACGAAATAAAAGCTATCATCGACCATTTTAATTCGCCGTATATCAAATGTATGTTCGACTGCGCCAACTTTCTTGCAAACAACATGAATGAAACGGAAGATCCCCTGAAAGCTTATAATATTTTAAAGGATGACATAGTTCATTGCCATGTTAAAGATTGGGGCAAGCCTTTTGGGACAATGTCCGAACGGCGCGTGGCTGCGTATCCGGCAGGCGCAGGAGGAGTTGTTCCATTGAGGCAGTTTGCCGCTTTGCTGGAACGTGACGGCTTTGAAGGGTATTGTGCTTTGGAATACGAAGCGTCGTGGCAGATTGGCGAGAAAGATGGAGTAACTCAGAGCCTGAATTATCTCAAGCAAATAAAAAAGATGCAAAAAGTGTTGAAGGTTTAAAAAATGTTAAAAGCAATGTCGATAATGGCGCATCAGGATGATTTTGAGTTCAATGCCGGAGGATTCTTTGCTCTCCTGAAAAAAAGTCTTAAAGAGAACGTTGAATTAAAAATTCTTGCGACAACGAGAGGCGCCTCGGGGCATCACGAAATGGGTTTGGATGAAACATTTTCGCGTCGCGACAAAGAAGCGCGAAAAAGCGCGGAGTTATTGGGCGCGGATTATGAATGCCTGAAATGCCTTGACGGCGAACATGTTCCCAGGCAGTTTTTTGTGAATCAAAATACTCTTGGAGGATTATGGAATGCCATACGAGAATTTGAACCTAATTTTATTTTTTGTCCTCCTGTCATAGAGAATCCTTTGGCCGGCATTCACATAGATCATTACAATACGGCGTGGGCAGTCAGAATGGTTGCCTATCAGTTAATTGTTCCTAACGCTTATCCTTGCCTATCTAAAAAAAGCAAGAAAAAAATAAAAAGCCCTGTTATAGTAAACGTTGACGACCCATACGCAGGGGGCGGACATTATGATCTCGCTTTGGATATAACTGAAACTTACAAGGACAAAGTTGAAATGAGCTTATGCCATGAATCGCAAATATTTGAATGGCTGCCGTGGACTTCCGGAGAATCATCTCCGACAAAGGAAGAGTTCAAGGAAAAATTCCGCTTGCGTCATACAAACATCAACAAGCGTTATGGCTGTGACGACTCTTCCCCGCGCGAGTTTTTCAGATTTACAAACTGGGCCCAAAAGGCAGAGAAAAACGTAACAGACAAACTTTTCGGGCTTGATTCGATAAAAAACGCATAATTTTAAAATAAACGAGGTTGACGCATGGAATATTCTAAAAGACTGACGCTTTTGATGCTGATGGCATTTTGCCAGATAGCTTTTGCGTCAAACAGAGAGCAAATAAATTTAAGGGGTGTATGGCAATGGCAACCCGCAACTGAAAAAGAATCTGAGACAATTCCATTAAATGGCTGGAAAGAAACAAATGTTCCAGGCGACATGCGTCAATACACACAAGCCCATCATGTCTGGTTCCAAAGAGAAATACGTATCCCGGAAGATTGGAAAAACAGCGTGGTGAAAGTATTTTTTGGAAATATCTGCAGGCAAGGAATAGTTTATTTTAATGGAAAATGCGTTGGACGCCAAGAGGGCGGCAGGTTGCCGTTTTGGATTGATGTAACTCGTTTTGCAAAATTTGGGACTGAAAATACTCTTGCCGTTAAAGTATCCGATATGAGTATATATCAAGCAAACCCGAACGAGGACGTATCCCAAAGAATAAAGCTTGCTGCATGGAATCCTGGAAATACAGGCTATAATCGCTTTGAAGGAATTGTTGGCGAGGCATACCTTGAAAAATATCCTCAAATATATATAGACGACGTTTATGTCAAAACATCGGTTTTAAGTAAAAGGCTAGATGCTGAAATTACTGTAAAAAATGACTCTCAGGTTTCTGATAAGCTCAATATTTCAGCATATGTGCTTGATAACAACAAAAACATTTTACCTATAAATAAAAAAACATTAAATGTTGACTCAAAGAAAACAAACTTTCTTGAATTATCCAAGAAATGGAAGAATCCAGAGCTTTGGTATCCAGACGCTCCAAAACTCTATACGCTTCGTGTCAACGTTTTTAATCAGGCCGGCAAATTAATTGATACCAAAGACACTGAATTCGGATTCAGGGAGTTCCGCGTAGGCAATAAAAAGCTTGGAGAAGACCCGGCATTCTTTTACTTGAACGGAAAAATTTGCAAGATAAGAAATACAGAAATCTCATCTTACAGAAGCCGAGGAGAAGATCACTCGGATTTGGAATTGAGAGAGAAAGCGTTTCTGCGCGACTTTAATGCAGTTAAAGACGCCAATATAAATATGATACGCTTTTTTGAATTGTCCGATGACTGGCATTATAAAGTTTGCAACAAAAAAGGCATGATGGTCGCGACGACAATCACAAGATGTGAACCATGGCAGACCCTTCTCGTTGGCGAAAAAAAATTCAATGCCAATCGAGCCCTTTTTCAGGAATACAAAAAGAACATGACAGAATTTGTGAGGCGGTGGATTCGATACACTCGAAACAACCCGTCTATTGTAATGTGGGGGCTTTCCAATGAAAACCTTCATTTTAGAGAATATGAGGCTGAAATTGTCGAGTACTTGCTTAGCCTTGAAAAAATTGCAAAAGAACTTGACCCTACCCGCCCTGTCTATTTTTCAGGAGACGGCGATTTATATGGCAAAACAGACATCATAACATTGCATGGAGTTAGAGAGGTTCCCGGACGCAGCGCCTCTCCAGACAAAGGCATATTGCCCAATTACGCGTATTTTTGCGAATTGGAGGAGCCAAGGAAATTTGAAACTCATAGATATTTTGGCTTGAAAGGAAAAACGAAATGGCGATGGGACTGCCAGAAGCCCATTTATTTCGCGGAATGGCCATATACTTTGAAAGCATTGAAGGTTTTGAACTCCGCGCCAATATTTGTGGGTGAAGAAGCCTTTAAAAAGCCATTGTGGAAAAGCGCGATGAAAGGAGACGCCGTTTTGATAAAGGCATTTATAGGCTCTGCGCGATACCTTGACTTTCCGTCTGTAGGCCCCTTTACTGTAGTAGGAGCCTCAGCTACTCCAAACCCGCCAACGCCAACAACCGAAGCGTGCAAAAAATATCTTGCGCCCAAAACAGCGGATATAAAAGAATGGGATAGTTTCTTCTATTCGAATAAAATAATTCCACGCACTGTCACAATCTATAATGGCTCTTATTTTAAATCATTTTTTGAGTTCTCATGGAACTTTAAGGTTGAGGATAAAATAATTTCAAACGGCGTTGAAAAATGCGAACTTGATGCGGGAAAATTGCACAGAAAAGTTATCAATCTTAAAATGCCGGATGTAAAAACTCGCACAGAGGGTGTATTCTCGTTCACATTAACATCTGATAAAAAGCTTGTGTTAAAAGACTCTCGAAAAATTTCAATAAGTCAAATGTTTGATCCACTGAAAAATGACTTTGAAGTTGCTGTTTTTGACCCTGGCAATGTTTCAAAACTTCCTTTCAGAAAACTTAAAAACATTGACAAAATAGATTCAAAAATATTGATCGTCGCTAAGAATGCGTCAAAGAAAATAAAGAATAAAAAAACCTTTTTGGACTTTGTAAAACAGGGTGGACGAGTTCTGATTCTTCAACAAAAAAAACCGAACCATGATTTGCTTCCTGCCAGGATTCCTTTGGAGCCTGCAATATCTTCCTCTATTACATTCCCTGCAGCGCTGGGCCATCCATTGCTAAATACGTTAAAACCTGATGATCTTAAATACTGGACAGGGCAAGGCAATGAAAGGCATGTCGTTTCGCGTCTTAATTACACCAGGCCCACTCTTGGCAATTGTAGAACAATCGTGGCAGCAGGCACACGCAAGGGCCTCACTGCTTCTCCTTTAATCGAAGTCCAATACGGACAAGGCGTAATAATAGGCTCACAGCTGGAGCTCTCATCTAAGTTAAATGAAGCGCCTCAAGCTGATATGATATTTAGAAACATGATTGATTATCTCAAATCCTACAAAAGCAACTGGAAAAATCCTAAAATGCTCTCCACTGATGAAAGTGAATTTGCTGTAGCTTTGAGACAACTTGGCGTTGAAGCAAATATGATTTCATCTGCAACAAAACTTTCTCCTGAAAAAGACATAGTTTTGATTGACGGACAAAACAAAAATCTACCAGAGAAACTTCTCGGGAAAATTAATATTTTCACAAATGATGGAGGAACTGCTTACGTCTGGAACATGAACAATGCCGCTTTTAAAAAACTTTTGTCGAGCATAGGCGTTGACGGACAAAAAGTTGCAATTAAAAATAAAGACTTTCCTTTAAACAGGGTTGCAAGCGGAGAGCCTGTTTTTGGGATTACTTCTCAGGAAGTATTTTGGCAAAAAAACAGAAAAGGCAAAAACGCGCCGGGTCAATACGTGGGCGGCGGTCATTACATTGAGCCTCTTTACAAGGGAATAATAAGCGCTGGCTGTATTCCTTCAAAAGGAAAAGAATTTATCTCAAGCGGAGCCCTTTCACAGACTTCTTTGGGCAAAGGAAACTTAATTATAGATCAGATAAATTGGGTAAAAGGACTTTCGACGAATTACCGTCTCCATGCATTGCGCTACATATGCGCTTTATTCACAAATATCGGAATACAGATTGATATTTCCAAAGCCGGTTCAAAGCTGGTGGGGATATCTAATTGGCAAAGATCAAAGAATGGGGAAAAGGTCAACACACATTATCCCATAAGATACAAAAAAATTCTAGACAATCTTGGATTGCCTTGTAAAATGATTAGTTCCAAGCATTTTGGCAAACTTGACTCCCTGGGGGTTTTAATTGTAATGAATGGAATTGATAAAGATTCAAGAGGAAAAGGCTTGAAGCCAAATGAACAAGATCAAATTGCTGAGTTTGTAAAAGCCGGAGGAAATGTCATTCTGGAAGACAACGCGAATGTTCCTCAATTTATGACAAGGACGTTTCTTCCTTTTAAAAAAATGACCTCGGGAAAAATAACAGGCATCAAGTTTGTAGCTGCAAGAGATTCTAAGCTTTCCGGCCAAACCTTCAAATTCAATATTAAACCATCTTTTATGGCCTTTATGCCGGATAAAAGCTGGAGTGGAAAAGTTTTGGCTTATTGGGTAATTGACAATAAAACTTCAAATATCCCAGCAATCGCAACTGGCAGTTATGGCAAAGGTGAATTTGCCTTTATATCCTGCAAATATTATTGGCTCTATAAAGCAATCGCCAAAGAAAATCATAAGGACGCCCTTGAAATAAACGGAATAATGTCAAATCTTTTAAGCGGTTTTTATGGAAAACAAGGTGATGAAAAAGCAAAACAGGCAAACTGTTCTTTTATTGATTTAAAGGAAGCGTGCAACAGAAGTTTCATTGACGAAGTCGCAGGAGATGAAAAAGGCGGCTGGACAGACCAAGGCCCCAAAAGTGATTTGGACGCACTAAAACACGGAGTTCAATATTTAGGCAGAGTTCCATTCAATATCGTAAATCCGAAAGTAAATAATAATAGATCATGCATCGCATTAAACTCTCCTGTAAATGGCATAAACCTGCCGCAAAAAGTAATGATTGAAGCTAAAAACACCTATGCCGACAGACTGCATTTTCTGCATACAGCCGCATGGCTCAATGAGCCGCAAGGCAAAGAAATTTTTTATTACCATATTTTATATGGAGACAATGACGGAACCACTATAAAAATTCCTGTTTTAAATAAAAAGCATATTTCTGACTGGCACAATTTCAAGCCCAACTTAATACTTGAAAACACAGAGAACATTTCTATATTCTCAGATAACAGAAATCATTCATTATTCTCTTATGAATGGATAAATCCGCGTCCTGATCTTCCTATCCAAAGAATAGAAATAGTTTCAGGAAAACAAGCTTATGTGCCTATAGTAATTGCTATAACAGCAGAAAGAAACTCAAATTAAGGAACTGAAATGATTAAATGTTTTTTTACACTCATTGAATTGCTCATTGTAATAGCGATCATAGCTATTCTTGCGGCTATGCTTTTGCCTGCGCTAGGACAGGCAAGAAAAACAGCCAAAAGAATACAATGCGCAAGCAACCTTAAAAACATTGGATCAGGACATCATATATATATGGATGACTATAACGGCTATGTCGTTGAAATCGACAGCGGAACAGGCATGAAGCGTTACTGGTACCACAAAATAGGCGAAATACTTTATCCTGAAAAATATCGGATAGAAGATACAGCAGAAGGCTCTTATGTTTTTCGTTGTCCAAGCAAGAAAGAAGACACTGGCTATTTAAAATATATATCATATGGAATGAACTGCTGGCAACCCAACCGCATATTTGAATCTTCCGCCACCGCAAATCAGGATCCCTACAAGGCGTCAAAAGTAAGAACACCATCTCTAACTATGCTCACCATGGACACATTCGGGAGTGAAAGAGTTTTTCCAGACAGCATGGGCGCTGCGTACGCAGAATTAAATGTAAAACGTTTGACAAACAGACACAGCAAAGGTTGCAATTCTTTGTTTTTTGATGGACACACGGATTATTTAAGATGGCCCTATCCAAATTGTCAGACAAGCGTGGAGCCATATCTTTGGATAAATCCCCACGAATTCTGGATGAGCTATAAATAATTAAATTAGAAATCAATAGGGATGAGAAGATGTATAGTAAAATGACAAGTTGGTGGATAGTCTGGGAAGATTTAAAATGGCCAGATGACGATGTTTATAAGAAAATCATACGCAGAGCTGATTTAATGCTCGAATCACATGTTGATGCGGCAATTGTCTTTGGGGCTCATTTCCGTTGGGATTTCATGCCTATATGGGATTGTCTTCATGACTATATGAGAACTGTTGCAAGCGAACTTCATAAGCGTAACATTAAATTTCTCGACCATCATTCAGCGACCTTGACGCATCGTCACAGTACACGTGAGGGCATGCGAGAAGTGAAAATAAATTCAGGGCCACATCTTCCATTTTCCCCAAGTTATACAGCAGCAAAAAGCTGGGCATTAGACGGGAAATTATTAAATGACTGGCGGATGATTGATATAACAACATCAAAACCCCTTTATTTGCCTAGATATACAGCGGAACAATTTTGTTTTAATAATCCTGATTTCATCAACGCCTACCAAAAATATTTAAAATTATTACTAGAAGAGACAGAACTTGATGGATTGATGTGTGATGATGCTATCTATTTCTCTGGATTTAATGTATGTGCCTGTAAATATTGCAGACTAAAGTTTAAGAATATTTATGGATACGATATCCCCGGATATGAGAATAGGAATTTCTGGGGTAACTGGGAAAATAAAAAGTGGAAAGATTGGATTGCATTTCGTTTTGCAAGCAATGGTGACTTCTTGGAAAAAATAAAAAAATCCCTTCCTGAAAAGTTTCCTTTAACAAGTTGTTGCTCGGGCAGTTATGGTGGATCCAGCAATCATTCCGCTCAAGATGTGCGTCAATTCACAAGAGGGGTTAATATTGTGCATTTGGAACTTTGTGGAAATACCCCTAGCACAAATGATCCTCTTACAATAAACAAGAGCATAGCTGAAAAACTGGCATTGAGCTCTCATCATTTGGCTCAGGCAAAAAAACTTGGCTTGAAATGTATTGGGCAAGGATTTGGATTTAGTGAAGCTTCAGGGAATATTATTTGGGCGTTAAATAAAATGCTTGGATCGGGCTGTTGTTTTTCTACACTAAAAGGTCGACTTGGATTAGCAGATTCGCAGATGACTCATTTGCCTGATGATCCGGAAATAATGGCAAAAGCTTTTTCTTTTGAGCATTTGCACGATGAGTTATTTGAAAGTGAGGTGCTATCTCAAGTTGGAGTATATTTTTCTTATAACACAAGGAATAATACATTTTTCGGGGATATCAAGAACGGTTACGAAACGGACTATAAAGATACTATAACTTCACTATTTGACGCAGGCATTCCAACTGGCACAGTTTTTGATATACCAGAAAACACAAAGGAGTATGAGGTTTTATTATTGCCTTCTGTTTTGTGTTTATCTGATAATGAGCGCGCCAGCTTGGAGCGCTACCTTTCACTTGGAGGGAAAGTCATTGCTACGGGGCCTTGTGGTTTGTATGATGAAAACGGCAATCCTTCTACTTGCAAGTTTTTATCTAAGTATGGAGTTGACGTAATCTTTGAGGAGCCTGAAGGACCCAAGAATTTTTGGGAGGATAATTGGCAATCAACAATAAAATCTGAACCTTGTAGAAATCAATCCAAGTGGCATGAATTAGATCATGATCTTTTTTGGCATCCAAGACGTTTACAAGATAGCAATCCCCCTGATATTCTAGAGATATTAAGGCGCTTTTCATTAACAAGACCAATTGAGATAGATTCAGCTCAAGGTTATTTATCATCTTTACATTATTCAAAAAGTAATCCAGATGTATATATTCTCCACCTCTTGGCAGGTGATTACGATGTCGAAGTCGATGAAGAAATAGAATTGAAACGCAAGCATAGAAGCCGTGTGAATTTAATTACAGCAGTTAGAGCAAAAAATGTAACCTCAGAGGTAAAATTACATTTCAATATAAAAGTAAAGGACATAGAAGTATTTACTCCTTTTCAAGAAAAATCTTCTAAAGTTAATATTGAGAAAAATCTTTCAAGTATTTTTTTACCTGAAAACTCTTCTTATGTGATTGTCAAAATATTAACAGAATCACCGGCGCCCCCAGAAGCATTTTAAAAATTGAAAAGAAGGCGGGAGCATACCAGACAAAACAAGGTGGCTGACCTCGATTAAGGTCTATAGGGTACATATGAAGATCAAGAAATTCGCTGTAGAATAGTTGAACGATCAAAAAGTTATACTGTAGACAAAGCTCGAAATTGGGCAAAAAGTTCAAGCAATGTGAACTGGTAACCAAAGGTTTAATTTATGCATAAGACAGTCATATTTTTCATTATCTTTTTTTTCATGGCAACAATTATAAATGCAAAGATGGTGCCGATTACCAGGATAATTTACCCTGATAAGATGAAATCTTATTCTTTTAAAGATTGGAGCAAGATAAAATCAAGATTGACTTCAGATATATTGCACGGAAATAATATAGCTGATGTGGAATACAAAATGAATATGGCATATAAGCTCCTTTCACGAATTGCGGATCTTAAGCTGCATGACGAAGAAAAAAAAGAAGTACGCTCTTATTTGATAGATTTTTTAAAAAATTATATCAATGATAATAGATTTATAGAGTTAATTAAATCTAAAGCCTTTAATACTCCTAGAAAATGTCCATTTTCTGAGTATGATTTTTTCGTAATGCTGCCTCAGTATATATTTAGAGCAATAACGACGCAATCCCCTAATCAGGATGACATCGATAAATGTGTCGGTATAATTGAAAAAATCCCAAACCTATGAGTCTCTGATTCATGTTTTTTTGATCTTTTAGACTGTGTTATAATTTTCACTGACGGAAAAACTGCATGCAAATATCTGGATAATCTCAAATTTATAGAGAGCCCTTATGGAAGGGAACTTTACAGATTAAAAATACGTATTAAAACTAAAAATACTACGAACCTAGAACAGGCATGGGAAATATTTGCGCAAGAGTTTGAAAATGAGTTTAAGAATAAAAAACCAGGAAAAGATGAAAAAAAGATCAAAAACAATATTTCATTCTTCCTTGCAATAACAATTTATGCCGTCCAGGAATTTTATAAAAAAAACTATCTTAAGGAAATACCTTTCGACGTATATTATAGGACTGAATCGGAATTAGGTAAATATTATATGGCAATTGAAATAAATTCATTATTGATGAGTATATTATTATATGAATCGCAGAGTAAAAAATTAAACACCGAATACAAAAGAGTGAAAAAGATAAATGATTTACTGCTCAGTAAACAAACAGAAAATAACATTTATTTAGACGTATTAAAAAAAACATTAAAAAGATATGACTATTTGTTAAGCAAAAAATTTGAGAAAATTACCGGAGAGAAGAAATGAGAAAAAAAGTATTTTTTATTGTCATTCTTTTTCTAATTGCTATCATTCTGATTGTTTTTTCTGCTTTATTCAGGAAAAGAGAAAAGCCTATTAGAAACATACCTTCTAAATCAAACAAAGCAGATGGAAGCACTGAGGAGAAAAAAGAAATTCCATTGGCCGAGCTTTTTTCATCAGAAAATATGAGGAAACATAGAAAATCTATTCAGCATAAAAACAAACCCGGAACCGCTCAGGAAAAATAAACAGAAGAATTTTCAGCGTCCGGAAAATCAAGGCGAAGATTATTTTGCCTTTATTCCATGGCGTATGAGATATTGAGCTTCAGGAAGCCTTATACTCTGTTAGTCGAACTTGGGAGTATTGAATGCCAGTCTTAATGCTGGCATTTTGCTTTCATGGCATGCAAAAATATTAATTTGCGTTCCTAAAATAAAACGTTCCTCCATGTGAAATCTCATTAGAGCAATATCCATTTTCTCAGGCAGATCTGAACTTATATATTCTCCTTGTTTGATATAATAATAGCTTCTGTTGCATTCTTGATGAAAAACAGGGAGGTAAAACTTGTATCCTAATTCCTTTAAAATCGCCAATGGCAGAAGAGTTGTTTCCGGATTTTTTAAATCCAGCCAGTTTTCAAAAACAATAAAAGGTTTTTTCATATTTAACATTTCTTTGCCGCCTGAGAAGATTTCTCCTTCCGAATCTTCGGCATCAACTTTCATTATCGATGGCAAAGGCAAGTCCAGATCATCCAATCGTTGCAACTTTGTCGCTGATCCAATGCCATTGTTGTTTAATTTTGCGGATCCGCTATGGACTCCATGGGCGCTTATGAAGGCATTTTGGTTGGAGCTGTACAAAGCTATGTTATGGCACTCAATGCGGTCTTCCAATTTACTTTGCCTCACAATGTCCTGAAGGTCTTTGAATGTTGTTGGCATTGGTTCAAATGCAAAGATTTGTCCTTTGAACTTTTCATTGCTGGCTATATGCAATGAAAAATGTCCCCAATTGCTGCCAATGTCATAAAATATATCATCCTTAGTAATGATATGATCTAAAAGAGCTATTGTTTCAACTTCATATCCCATCTCATATTCAGGAAGAAAAATGCTGTGGAATTGAGTGTTTCTGGCATTGAAAGACAGAGTTGTGTCTTTTCCTTGGTTAGAGTAAATAAATTTGCCTGTTCCTGCAAAGCCTAATCTGTATAACAGGCTGTGGAGCATTCTGAATGGAAGAGCTATTAATCCTTTTTTCAATATAGAGTCGTAAGAAGCAAAACCAATTTTATAAATTATAGCCAGCAATGGCAGTGATTTGCATTTGAAAACTCTTCTGATAAAAACTGTTGTCTGCATTTCCATTTTCATGCGCGAACCCAGTCAAATTAATTATTAAAATTAAATTTTGCCAGACTTTCAGGTTTTTCTGCCCCCTTAAACAATAGATCAGCCTTTTTGAAAAATCAAATCATTATCGAGTAAGCCACCTGTATTTAAGTCACTAGACGACTCCGCCAAAAGTCCTGAAAAATAATAAAAACCGACGGAGCCGGTGGCGGAGCCGGTGGCGGAGCCGGTGGCGAAGCCACTTTTAAACCCACTTCGTGGGCGCGACAGCGCGTATGGCCTAATGTTAGAGCTGCTGGCTGTTTTAAAGCGAAGCTAAAACAGACAAATGTTGCCTCCTCCCCCGTGCATTGGACTTTTGGCAGAGCCGTCTCACTAAGCTTTTATTAGGAATGAATTACTAATTTTCAATAAGGGGCTTGATCATATGCCAAGACAAAGACGTAATTGGAAAAATAATGTCTGTTATCATATAACACATAGATGTCATTGACGTAATTTTTTATTTAAGTTTGCCAAGCAATTGAAAAACTTTTAAAACGTCTCGAGTTCACTGATGTCAAAAGTTTTCGAGAATGGCACAATAAAATACTGGCAGAAAAACTGGCTTGCGAAAATCATCGACGGGAAGTATACTGGAGTAAAGCTGTCGCAATAAGCAATTTATTACTGTGTTTTAAAACTGATAAGCTTATAGCAAGGATATAGCGACACAAAACAAGGTGGCTGACCCCGATTAAAACTTTTTCAACAGGAAAAGTTAATTATAAAAAGAGGTAAAGTGCATGACACCCATATTCCGATCATCACGAATAGTGACTTTTGCATATAAGATATTCATTCCAATTGTGCTACTAGTTTTATTGTTGAGATTTTATGACTTTGATTTTATAAATCCACATTTTTTGAAAATATTTGCTATTTGGGGTCTTATATTCTCATTGCTTTTATTCTATATTTGTCATATAGAAGTTTATAATGACTACATTCTCATTCATCGTTTTTTTAAAGTGAAAAAGTATGAATACGACAGGATAAGTCATGTATGGGAATGCGTATTTATTAGCCCTAGAGTAACAATAATATTTTTAAATGAAAGATGTTTACTAAATAGGGTAATAGTAGGATTCTCTCCTATTGGTTTTGGTAATGGGGTACTGCTCCACAGTGACCCAATGATTTCCTTTATACGAGATAAAATCAAAAGTCTATAGGGGGCAGCCACTTGTATTTAAGTCACTAAGCTTTTATTATGAATGAATTACTAATTTTTCACAGCTGCTGTTGAGCTTTTTCAGGATTAGTGATCAGTGAGGATGCGGCCCATGTAAACGGGCTCGGAGCTGCGGTTTATGCTGATTTCTGTGTCGCGAATGATGCGCAACTGAACATTGAGGTCTGAAATTTCTCTTCGCCAGAAAGAGTCACTGCCCCAGTCAGGAAAATTATGCTGGAACTTAAAATCATCCATCTGCTTGCTGCACCAGGCTAAAAAATAGATAATGCGCATAGCTCTAAGCGGCTCAATCAGGCGCGTGGACGAATCATCAAAATCCCTGAACTGTGAATAGCCTTCAATCAGCAGATCTATTTCGCGCCGACAAAGCGGGACATGGTCAGGCAGCAACAGCCAGAGATCCTGAACCGGCGGACCAACCATCATGTCGTCAAAATCAATTATCATCATCCCTTCGCCCGGCCTCTCAAGAATGTTGCCGCGATGACAATCGCCGTGAATCCTTATGAATTCAGCATCGTCAAAAAGTTCGCCAATCTCATCCATGATGGACTGGCATAGGTCCTCAAATTCTCTAACGCTCCCTGGCGAGATAAATCCGCCGTCAAGAAGGTGGCGTATGTCTTTTTCTGTGGACTTGTGTGGATGCAGTTCGGTTCTGGCGCAAGCTTCGCGGGATGCGCCAACAACATGGACGCGGGCAATTGTGCTGCCAAGACGAAGCCATGCCTCATCATTGTTGATCTCAAGCTCGCGCCCGAAACGCTTTGGAAAAACTGTAAAATATATGCCATCAGCCTCACCAAGAGTCTCGCCATTGGCAAGCTTCATAGGAGCGATGACCGGGATGTCCGCCTCCGCGCAGCCAAGAACAAAGTCATGTTCTTCCAGAAGGGCCTCGCGCGACCATCTGCCGGGACGATAGAATTTTGCGACAAGACGCGTGCCGTCTTCAGCCTGAAGCTCATACACGCGATTAATGTAACTCGGGAATGGCGCAGTCATGCCAGTCATCGGGCACGCCAGAGCGTCTTCCACTGACTGGATTATTAATTCCGGAGTTAAATTGTCAAATCCGATATCTAAGCTCATTGACCCTAATTATGCTTTTAATGAAGACAATTGCCTCTATAAGAAAAGTATAAAGACTCAATTAACATATACGCGGCAACAAAAAATACCACGCATATATCACAAAGATATCGGCTTTGATTTTAATAACAGGGAAAAAGCGCCGAATTGACGCTAGGCAACAACATTTACGCCGTCAGCCTGTAATCCCCTTTTGCCTTCGGCAACAGCAAATTCCACTGGTTGCCCTTCATCCAGCGAGCGATAGCCTTCCGACTCAATCGCGCTGTAATGAACAAAAATATCCCCTCCTTGTTCACGTTCAATAAATCCGTACCCCTTTGAAGCGCTAAACCACTTCACCTTGCCTCGTTCACGTTCTGACATTTCTAAATACTCCCTTAACTTAACAAGAGAGAGTCGAATACCCTCCCCTCCTGATCTATTTTATTACATAAGTAAATAAGATGCAAGCCATTAATCATAAAATGAGCTTTTTTTTTGCAATTAAGTTAGAAGTTTTTGTTTTTTGTGCCTGTTCTCAGCGACAAAGAATCAAACTGTGCTTCGCACTGATTTGGCCTAAAAATCCCTCATTTGCATCTTTTTCTGAAAAAATATTTTTCAAGCTTGTTCTTTTGGCTCAAGTTCTTATACGTATTTATGCTTATAATACATCAACCCTTAAACGTGGGAATGGGAAAAGAAAAAGGAATATCAATTGATGGAAAGCTCTCTGGGCAAATTCCTAAATTCAGACCGGGAATTCATGGTTGCGGTTGACGGCGTTGACCTCTACACCCGGAATGAGCGGCAGCCAGAGTATGCAAAAAAATTCCTGATTCTTTGTCGCTGGTTTTCTTTTGCGTCGGTTAGACTTTGACGCTGATTCAGGTTATAATATTGCTTTTAACTTAAAGCCTGGAGAAAAAGGACATGAATTCAGTTATTATCGCGGCAGGAAGCGCGATACTCTATCTGGTCGCTTATCACACATATGGCAAGTTTATAGCTCGCAAAGTGTTCAAGATCAATCCCAAGAATATCTGCCCAAGCGTTAAATATGACGATGATGTGGATTATGTACCCACCAAAAAATCCATTCTTTTTGGGCACCATTTCACTTCGATAGCAGGCACCGGCCCTATAGTCGGCCCGGCAATTGCAATAATATGGGGTTGGGTTCCCGCCCTAGTCTGGTCGCTCTTCGGAGCAATCTTTATGGGAGCTGTGCACGATTTTGGAGCCTTGGTTGTCTCACTCAGGCATCAAGGACGCTCAATCGGCGACATAGCTGGAGATTTGATCAACAACAGAGTGCGCGCTCTGTTTCTTATAATCATTTTTTTCGCACTGCTGATAGTTGTGGCCATTTTTGGAGTGGTAATAGCCAAGTGCTTTGGGATGTATCCACAGGCGGTTTTGCCCGTATGGCTGCAAATACCGATAGCTTTGGGGCTGGGCTATCTGGTCTGCAAAAAGAAATTCCCAGTTTTATTCCCGAGCATAATTGCGATTATTCTTATGTATATCACTATTTTTGCGGGCGCCCATTTTCCGATGGAAATGCCCACGATGCTTTTCGCGAACAAAGCCGGCAAAACACTATTGAGCCTGGATCCGACAGCCATATGGGTTGTGCTTCTTCTGGTATATGTGTATATAGCCTCAACGCTGCCTGTGCATGTTCTGCTTCAGCCTCGCGACTACATTAATTCGCACCAGTTGCTGATAGCAATGGGGCTTCTTGCCCTGGGAGTGCTTTTCACTCACCCGACAATGGCGGCTCCGGCATTGAATCTCCATCCAAAAGGGGCGCCGCCTATACTGCCTATGATTTTTGTGGTGCTTGCCTGCGGCGCGGTTTCCGGCTTTCATTCGCTGGTTTCGTCGGGGACATCATCCAAGCAATGCGACTGCGAATCCAACGCCCGCTTCATCGGCTATGGAAGCATGCTGCTCGAAGGAATGCTGGCGGTGTTTGTCATTATCGCCTGCGGAGCAGGAATCGGGCTGGGACTGACGGACGACGGAGAAACCTTTACAGGCGCAGCGGCCTTTTCCCATCAATATTCGAGTTGGGCGGCAGCCAAGGGATTAAGCAGCAAAATCAATGCCTTTGTAGCCGGAGCGACTCAAATGCTCGCTGGCATAGGCGTCCCCAAAGAAGTGGCGATAACCATCCTTGGCGTTTTTATAGTATCCTTCGCCGCGACCACGCTCGACACAGCCACCAGGATTCAGCGATACATTGTTGGCGAATTGGCAAAATTATGCAAGGTTCCTTTTCTGGCCGGAAAGCATCCCGCCACGCTGATTGCCGTGACAACCGCATTTTTGCTTGCATTTCACAATGGCTCAGGCAAAGGAGCTTTGAGGCTCTGGCCTCTGTTTGGATGCACCAATCAGCTTCTAGCCGGATTGGCTTTGCTCGTGGTGACAGTTTATCTGGCAAAGAAAAAGTATCCAATTGTTTTCACGCTATTGCCCATGGTGTTTATGATATTTATGACTGGCTGGGCAATGACAGACACTATCAAAGGATTTTATTTATCAAAAGACTGGCTCCTGCTTGGAATAGGCATTATTATAATGGTTCTTGAAATTTGGATGATTATAGAAAGCATAATAGTTTTAAAGAATATATTTTCGAATAGAGAAGACGACAAAACGGCCGAACCTTTTCTGGAACCTGAAATCGGCATTTAAAAAAAAAGGGAAACAATATGTCACTGAAAGTCATAACTGAACTGTCTCGCATGTATGGAGCAAACGCTCAATTTGTGCTTGCCGGCGGCGGGAACACCTCTTATAAAGACGAGAAAAACCTATATGTAAAACCCAGCGGAATTGCCCTGGCAGAAATAAAAGAAAACGATTTTGTAAAAATGGATCGCGCAAAAATAAGGGAAGTGTTCAACGTCAATTCCGCTGACGCCTCCGAACGCGAGTCAATAGTGAAAAAAATGATGGCGGACGCTGTATGCCACGACTCCGCCGGACGCCCTTCAGTTGAGGCTCCTTTGCACGAGGCCCTGCCCTATAAGTATGTAGTTCATTTGCATCCCGGGCTGGTTAACGCCTTGACTTGCGGCAAAGAAGGCAAATCAAAATGCGCGGACCTTTTTCCCGACGCATTGTGGGTGGATTATGTGGATCCAGGCTTTACCCTGGCCAGGCATGTTGCCTCGGAAGTGGAAAAATACGCGGCTGAAAAAGGAAAGAAGCCAAACGTTGTGATGCTCCAGAATCACGGCGTATTTGTCAGTTCTGACACAGAAGAGGAAATAAAGGGCATTTATTCTGAGATGATGGACGAGCTGACCGTATATTGCGAAGCTCTCTGTGTCTCGACCGAACTGAAAACTGAGCAAAAAAATCTAAAATTTGTCACAGAAACAGCGCCCAAGCTCCGCACTCTGCTTGGCGACGGATCAAGCCGCATGGCAGTGGTCAGCCTCCCACCTTTTAACGTGTCGGAAGGCCCGCTCTCGCCAGACCACATAGTTTACGCCAAATCCTTTGCGCTGATCTCTGACAACCCGGACAAAGACGCAATAGCAGCCTTTGAAGCGGAAAAAGGCTGCAAGCCTCTGGTTGTTTCAGTTCCCGGCAAAGCGGTGTTCTGCGCGGGCAAAACATACAAAGACGCGCTCACAGTTGCAGAGCTGGCCAAAGACGCCGGACTCGTTCAGCAAATGACTGCCGCTTTCGGGGGACCGAAGTTCCTTTCTGACTCTCACAGGTCGTTTATAGAAAACTGGGAAGTCGAATCCTACCGCAAAAAAGTTGCATCAGGCGGAGTGTCAGGCAAGCTTGAAGGAAAGATAGCCGTGGTCACCGGCGGAGCTCAGGGCTTCGGCCTGGGCATCGCCGAAAACCTGGCTGCTCAAGGAGCGACTGTTGCAATCGCCGACCTTAACATCGATGGAGCCGAAAAAACGGCGGGAAAACTCTGCGAAAAATTCGGCAAAAACAAGGCATTTGCGCTTGAGGTGAATATTTCCAGCGAAGAATCTGTTTCCGCAATGACCGGCCGCCTAGTGGAATTGTGCGGCGGCCTTGACCTTTTCGTGGCAAACGCCGGAGTGCTGAGAGCTGGCTCCGTAAAGAGCCTTGACAAAAAAGACTGGGACTTTGTCACAGACGTAAACTATTCCGGCTATTTTCTGTGCGTAAAATATATTGCGCAAGCAATGTCGAAGCAGAACGCCGAAGGCGGAGCCTGGACAGACATAGTCCAGATCAACTCAAAAAGCGGCCTTGCAGGCAGCAACCGGAACGGAGCTTACGCAGGAAGCAAATTCGGAACTATCGGATTGACGCAAAGCTTTGCTCTGGAGCTTATAGATGACAAAATAAAAGTAAACAGCGTATGTCCCGGCAACTTTTTTGACGGCCCTCTGTGGAGCGATTCGGACAGAGGCCTCTTTGTTCAATACCTGAACAGCAATAAAGTGCCTGGCGCAAAAACAATTGAAGACGTGAAGAAATTTTACGAAAGCAAAATCCCAATGAACCGCGGCTGCGACCCGTCGGATGTGACCAAAGCCATCATCTACGCAGTTGAGCAACAATACGAGACAGGCCAGGCGATTCCTGTAACCGGCGGACAGGTAATGTTGAATTAGCTCCACAATTTTGACAAGGATTCTGGCATTTTGCCATTTTGAAAGATATTGTTAAGAATAAATTATAGAAGAAAGGTTTTGCCAATATGGATGAAACACACACAATTTCAGTTCTGGTTCAAAATAAATTCGGAGTTTTGGCGCGCGTGGCAGGTCTTTTCAGCGGACGCGGCTACAATATATCCTCGCTGACTGTAAACAAAACGCAAAATCCGACAATATCAAGAATGACCATAGTCACCACCGGCGACGAAAGAGTGCTTGAGCAAATAGACAAACAGCTCAACAAACTTATAGACGTCATAAAAGTGACCGATCTTACAGGGCGCCAGTTCCTTGAACGCGAGCTTGCTTTGATAAAAGTAAAAGCTCCCTGCGACAAACGCGCGGAAATTGTTCAAATTGCGGAACTGTTTCAAGGGAATATTGTCTCAGTGCATAAAGACGAACTGGGCATAGAAGTTCACGGGCGCGCAGAAAAACTCGACAATCTGCTTGACCTTCTCTCAGATTACGGCCTGATCGAAGTAGCCCGGTCTGGACGCGTTGCCATTTCGCGCGAAGCTGGATCCACTGAAAATCTCGAAGATATTTAAAAAACGTTGCAATTATGAAAAATATGGATATTGATCCAGTTTCATTGACTCAAAAGCTAATAGGCATTAACACTGTCAATGGAAATGAAACTGAATGCTCAAAATTTATTGGCGATATTCTTAAAGACGCCGGCTTTAAAACTGAATACCATGACCTCGCCCCCGGAAGAGCAAATCTGATAGCAAGACTGTCCGGAAAGCAAGGAAAATTGCCGATTTGTTTTTCTGGACACGTCGATGTGGTGCCATTCGGCGACGCGCAATGGAAGCGCAATCCGGCAAGCGGTGAAATACACGGCGATAAATTGTACGGCAGGGGCGCCTCGGACATGAAAGCGGGAGTGGCCGCAATGGTGGTCGCGGCTCTTCGCGTTTCTCAAATAGACAATAGAGAAGCGGGGCTGAAGCTGGTCATCACAGCAGGCGAAGAAAACGCCTGTGAAGGAGCAAACATTCTTGTGGAAAAAAAAGTTCTAGGCAAAGCTGGGGCTTTAGTAATTGGAGAACCCACCTCGAATTATCCGATGATCGGACACAAGGGGGCTTTATGGCTCAAAATGACAGCCAAAGGAAAAACAGCGCACGGCTCTATGCCCGAAAAAGGCGTGAATGCCATTTATAAAGCAGCCGAAGCCATTCTAAAGCTTCGCGACTACAAATTCAAATGCGCGCCCAACCCTGTGCTCGGAATGCCCACACTTAACACAGGAAAAATAGAAGGCGGCATAAATTATAATTTAGTCCCTGATCATACAGCTTTTTATGTTGACATAAGAACGATCCCGGAACAAAACAATCAGGAACTGATCGACGACCTGCGCGAATACCTGGGAAAAGACATTGAGATTGTTCCAACAGTCAACGCAAGCGGGATATTTTCCGATCCGGAAAACGACTGGATTCAGGAAGTGTTCAAAATAATGACTCCTTGCCTTAAAGAACCTCCGACACCCAAAGGAGTGACATACTTCACGGACGCGTCAGCTTTGCGAGAGGCGTTCGGAGCTCCTCCAACAGTGGCGCTCGGCCCCGGCGAAGCCGCTCAATGCCACCAGACCGATGAGTTCTGTTATATAAACAAAATATATGAAGCGACAGACGCATACACACAAATAGCAACACGCTGGGTAAGCTGAGAATAAACTCAAGCGCAGTATTTATTCAAAGCATCAGTCAAGGCTTTCTGTTTCATTGGCTTGGAAATATAGTCATCCATTCCGGCATTAAAACATTCTTCACGGTATTTTTTCATGGCATGCGCAGTAAGCGCCACTATGGGAATATGTCCGCATTGAGACTCTTCTTCAATTAGACGGATTTCCCGAGTCGCCTGAAAACCGTCCAGAACAGGCATCTGGCAGTCCATGAAAATAATGTCATATTTATTGCTTTTAAACTTATTGAGAGCCTCCAAGCCTTCCTTTGCGCTGTCAACCTTGCATCCCAGTTGTTCAAGAGCCTTGATGGCTAGTTTTCTGTTCACTGCATTGTCTTCCACTACAAGAGCAAAGCAATTTCTTATGTCCTTTTGGGCTTCAATCTGATCTCCCTTGTTTTTTATGTCGCTCAAACTTTCCAGGCGTGGCTCCGCGCATTTATCCAACGGCAAAGCAAATTCAATTGTAAACACCGAGCCTTTGCCAATTTCGCTCTGCACATCAATAGATCCATCCATCATGCCAATCAAGGCTTTTGTTATTGCCAATCCCAAACCAGAGCCTTCATATTTCCTTGCAGCGGAAGAGTCTGCTTGAGTAAATTTTTCAAAGATTTTTGTCAATTTATCTTTTTCAATGCCAATTCCAGTATCACTTACACTAATCTTAAAACAAACTGTTCCTGAGTCATTGCTCGCGCACTTTACCTCAAGCAAAGCTTGCCCCTCGTCTGTAAATTTAATGGCGTTGCCGCAGATGTTAAGAAAAACCTGCCTGATCCTTCCTGAATCGCCAATTACATGCTCGGGAATTTCAGGTGGATAATGAATGATAAAATCAATCCCCTTGCTGCTAGCCTGCAAAATGAGAAGCTGTCTTATTTCATGCATAAGCTCCCGCAAGTTGAAAGGCTCCGGGTGCAATTCCATTTTACCGGCTTCTATTTTCGCAAAATCCAACACGTCGTTCAACACATGCAACAATGCCCCGGCAGAAACATTTATAGTCTCCACATAATCTATCTGTTCAGGATCCAGCTCCGTGTTTATCAGCAGCTCCGCCATTCCTATAACTCCGTTCATGGGAGTGCGTATTTCATGGCTCATATTGGCAAGAAATTCACTTTTGGCGCGGTTTGCGCATTCCGCCTGCTCTTTTGCCTGGTTCAATTCGTTTGCCTTCTCCCTCAGTCCCGTTATGTCAATGGATATTCCGCACAACGAGTCTAAATGGCCTTCGCTGTCCGGCAACAGGAATTTAGTCCCAAGATAATGTTTCCCACTGATGGTCTCCTCTCTCTGAAGAGGCTTCTTTTCTTTCCACACTTTCAAGTCGTTCTGCACCAGAATATTTGCAGCATCTTGAGGAAACAAGTCAAAATCGGTCTTGCCCAGCACTTCACCCAAAGACTTGCCCAGATAGTCAATAAAAAGCTTGTTCACCAATTGATATCTGCCATCGCGGTCTTTGATGTAAATAAAAGCTGGAGAATGGTCTATAATCTCCTGAAGCCTCTTCCTGCTGACCTCAAGCTCATCATTAGTCTTGGCCAAAGCCTCAAACTTGATTGTTTCCGAGCGGTATCTGTGAATAGTCACTCCGCAAAGAATAAAAATAACAAGCAGAAGAAGTCCCACGGAAATCTGATTCCTGACATATTCCCTCGCTGGCGCCATCACATAGCTATAGTCTTCGGAAACAGCAAGCCCCCACTTGATCCGGCCCGCTTTTACAGGCGCAAAAGCCAGAACTTTCTTGACAAGCTTAAGTTTTTTGTCACTCCAAGATGTATAATTATATATTCCGGAGCCAGTTTCGCCTCTGATCATTCTTTCAATTGTGTTGTCAAGAGCCAACCAATCTTCGCCAGAAAAATGCTCTTTCATTATTTTTATCTTATCCTTGCCTATCTGACTTTTGATCTTATGGCAAATCAACATTTTATTTGAATCTATAATCCACGCATAACCTTTTCTGGACACATTAATGTGCTCCAGCATTTTGTCAATGGCCTCCAAATAAACGAGGGTGCGGACAATGCCTATAAATCTAGAGCCGTCAAAAACTGGATTGCAAATTGAAAAACAAAGCTTGCCGGAAGCGGCTTTAAAAATATCGCTGACATATCGTGTTCTATGCTTCAACACATATGCAACGCCAGGCTTTTGGGAATAATCTTGTTTCTTTGTTTCATAGTACTCTTTCCCGGGAAATCTCGCAAGCACAATCCCTTTGGAATCAATAATATAAAAAGAGCCGTTGATTGTTTCCAACAAATGTTCCCCAATGGTTGCTATAAGTCTATTGCTGGTCGCGAAATCAACCTTTTCTGGAGACTTAAGCCAAGTGACAATAGAATTGAGTTTAGAGAAAAGAGTCAGATCCGATTTAATTCTTTTCAGTTCCGACTCAATTTGCATCGCTTGAGCTTCCGCTGTCAATGACAATTGGCGCTGGGTCTGAGCAATTATGTTGTTTCTGTAGCTGTCGGCGTTGAACCACGCAAAAAGCACAATCATCACAACCGACACTGCAATCAGCATGAAATATAACACCGTGCTTTTTATAAACATAAGAAACCTTCCAGCTTGCTCATCCTAAAACATATTATAGCGTGAAGATTATAAAGATTCAAAGATAAAATCAGGCTTGAGCCCGCCTTCGGCTTTTTCAGCCTGCTCAATGCCTGTGACTCCAGTAAGCATAAGAATTGAAGTATAGCCCGCATTGTTTGCCCCAAGGATGTCCGACCGCAAATTGTCTCCAAACATTATCAGCTTCTCCTTTGGCATGTCGCCCGGAAGCCCGAAGCGCTTTTTCAAGAGAGAAAAAGTATATTCGAAAATTGAAGGATACGGCTTGCCAAGGTATGTGATCTCTAGGTCAATTCCCATTTCAGAAAGAATCGACTTCATAAAACGGGCTTTCCCGCCTGCGCCTATCCCAATTTCGCCGCTTGGCCCGTTGGGCCAGTAACTGTCAGGATTCGGAACGATGACAGGCCGCCCCGGGTATCGGATTATTGTGTTGATTGCGGCGTTTATGTTTTTGCGCCAATCATAACTGCCTTCGCCAACTATAACACAGGCGCAATCGTCGATCTCATCCACATTGCGCGTGACCTTCAAGCCCGCATGCTCCGCATAGTCAGGATTTCCGAGATCGCCCATCACAAAGGCCAGTCCGCCATGAAGATTGTTCTTTTCCACATAACTTTCAAGAGCCGAGCTGCATGAAACTATTTCATCCGGCGCTATTTGCAGTCCCGCCAAAGACAAAAGCCCGCTTTTTTCCTCCAACGAATGGTTGCCGTCATTTGTAAGCAGATAAAATGGGAAATTATTTTTCCTCAGCCAGGCAATCATTGCGTCAGCGCCAGGCAAAAGCTGGCTGCCAGAAATAAGCGTGCCGTCCACATCAAAGAGAACTGCCTCAAATTCTGAAGAATGATCTCTCCACCAGTCAAAGAAACACAAGGATGTCTGGTTCACTTTTCTATGCCCTTCCTTGCTTGCACTCCCTTTTTCCAGTAGTGCTTGATCTCTTTCATTTCAGTCACAAGATCAGCAAATTCGATTAACTCTGGAGTGGCGTCCCTGCCTGTCACAATAACTTCCGTGCAGACATGTTTGCGCGAAAGCGCCTCAAGCAACTCTTCTGCGGAAAACAAGCCTGCTTTTACGGCAGAGTTCGCTTCATCAAAAACAACCAAGCCGAACTCTCCAGAAGAAACAGCCTCGGCGCATTCATCTAATCCCTTGCGGGCCGCGCCAATGTCCTCCAAAGATGCGGCTCCGCGCAAAAAACGCCCGCCACCATAAGGCTTATGAACAAAGGCATCGCCAAATTTGTTCAAGGATTCAAATTCAGCGCTTTTTCCATCTTTAATAAACTGAGCAAAAAAAACTTTTAAACCGCATCCAAGAATACGCAAGGAAACGCCAAGCGACGCTGTCGTTTTCCCTTTCCCGTTTCCGGTGTAAACCTGAATAAATCCTTTATCTGGCATAAGACACAACCTTCACTTTAAATTGTGCTCAAATATACCCCCGGAAAAGTCAAAAAAAACTAACGAGCAGTCGAAAAACATTTTTTTTAAATATTTTTGTCTATTAAAGATGGCATTATGTGGTTCAATGTGGTATAACCTATACGTAGGGAGTATGATGGGGAATTTGTATGAACAAACACGACAAAACAAGAAAAAAAGCAGGAGACCCCGATGAAATTAAGCACAAAAATGCAACTCAACTTCATGTTTGTCGCCATTTTTCCAATACTTGTAAATCTGGCAAACTTTTACAACATGTCAGAGGTCGGCGAAAAAAACCGCCAAATAAAAAATACTATATCAAAAGAAATATCACGCGAAAAAATGACGGAAGCCATATCAGCTGAAGTTGTTGGCATTGAACAAGTCAGATACTGGGCATCATGGATAACATGGGGCGGAATAGCTTTCGGACTCCTTCAGGCTTTTCTGATAGCGTTTATTCTTTCCAAAAAAATAACAGCGCCAATTATTAAAGTAATTTCAGGAATGACTATGGCATCCTCGCAGGCGTCAGCCTCGTCCAATCATCTGGTGGCTGGAAGCAAATCCCTAGCCGAAGGAGCAAGCAATCAAGCAGCGAGCCTGGAGGAAATATCCAGCAGCATGGAACAAATGTCTTCAATGACGAAGCAAAATGCTAAAAATGCTACAAACGCCAATGACATGTCTGATGATGTGAGCAAATTCATCCTCGAAGCCAACAAAGATATGGAGCGCATGTCTGAAGCCATTACCCGCATACAGTCCTCCACCAATGAAACTGTGCATATTATCAAAACAATCGATGAGATTGCTTTTCAGACAAATCTTCTGGCTCTGAACGCGGCAGTGGAAGCGGCCAGAGCCGGCGAAGCTGGCAAAGGCTTTGCAGTGGTGGCTGAAGAAGTCCGAAATCTCGCCCAGCGCAGCGCCGGAGCGGCAAAAAACACAACCACACTTATTGAAGAAGCCAGAAACAACGCGGCTTCCAGCGTAGCCGTCGTCAAGGAAGTGGCGCATCGCCTTGAAATAATAAAA
>CAZYVR010000028.1:0-27485 GCA_964651145.1 uncultured Victivallales bacterium
TGGCGTCCGGACATAGTCCGGTTTTTATTCCGACTCTGTCGGCTTTTTTATTTTTTAGGACTTTTGGCGGAGCCGTCTAATGCGGGGGCATCGAAAAAATGCGATGTTGCAAAAATTGCGAGAACGCGGCTATCGCCTGGACGCCATAATTCTTCTTGACTCAAGGTCGTCTTGCCTTTTCCTGAGAGTGTCTCTCTTGTCAAAATGAGTTTTCCCTTTTGCAATGCCTAATTCAACTTTGACTTTGCCACGCTTCAAATAGAATTTCAAAGGAACAATGGAGTTTCCTTTTTCGCGTACTAGACTGACCATCTTCAATATTTCTCTTTTATGCAAAAGAAGTCTGCGAGGACGAAGCGGATCGTGGTTGAACCTGTTTCCATGCTCATAAGGAGCAATATGCACATTGAACAAAAAAGCCTCGCCCTTATCGACCCTGGCATACGAATCGGCAAGAGAAATAGAGCCAGCCCTGCAACTTTTGACTTCAGTCCCCTTAAGCTCCAGTCCTGCCTCATAAGTTTCCAGAATATGAAAATCATGAAAAGCTTTCCTATTTTTTGTCAGAAAGCTGTCTTTATTTTTTTTATTTTGAGTCATCAATCTTTTCCTGACTTTAAGCGCAATTCGATGTCTGTTCCATGATTGTCAGGATATTTTTTAAGGCAACGTGAAAACGCCTTGATCTCGCCGTCATACGCATTCATAAATTTCTTTACAAGCGGCATGCCAAAGCCCGTCCCCTGCTCTCCCTTGGTTCCGGGGCGGCTGGTGGTCTTATTTATGTCAAAAATGTCGTTCAAGAGCATTTCTGGCATGCCTATGCCGGAATCGGAAATAGTTAAAACAACGCAACCGGCTCCATCCAGGGCAGCTTTGGCTGTCACTGTTGAACCTTCGTAAGAAAACTTAATTGCATTAGTGAAAAGATTATTAAGGACTGAATTAAGAAAAGAAATCGGCTCTGCCTGAACAAGAATAGAATCGTCAACATCAACTTCAACTTCGATTTTTTTATCCTCAAATTTCTTCTTGAGCATTAAGCATGATTGGTTCAAAAACTCTTTGAGATTGACGGGAATAAGCCTGAACTCCATCTTGCCTTCTTCAAGCGCTCTCATCTTGCGGACCAGATTGATTATATCAAGCCCCTTGTAAGCGACATCTTCCGCCGCCTCCTTAATTTCTTCGCTGGCGGGACTGACCTCCATCAACTCCAGAGCGCTTATAACGGAAGACAAGGGATTGGCAAGGTCATGACACAGGACATGGAGAAGCTCCTTGCGCTGATTGCTCTGCTTTTCCACTATTTCCCTGCTTTCTTTCAGCTCGCTGTTAAGCTTCTTCATTTCAAGAAGAGTTCCCTTCAACTCCCTGTTAAGGAGCTCCTGCTCCAAATGCACCCGGAGCCTAGCCAATAATTCTTCCTTTATGAAAGGCTTCGTCAAATAATCATTGGCTCCACATTTAAACAAGTCCAACTGGGTTACTTTGTCACTAATGCTGGACAGGATAACAATAGGCAATTTTGAGAGCCCCAGTTCAACTCTAACCGCGTTGATAAGCTCAATTCCATTCATTTCAGGCATGTTCAAGTCAGTTACGAGCATGTCATATTTATTCAGATTGCCCGCAATCATATCATAGGCTTCTTTGCCATTCTCAGCCTCATCGACAGTCACGCCTTCGCGCATCAGAGCGTCAACGACAACAACACGGTACATACTGCTGTCTTCGACAACCAAAGCAGAAAGGCCTTTCATTCTTTGAGCAGGCCTCAATATTTTGTTGACTCGCATCAATATTTCATTTTCAAGAAAATCTTTTCCAATAAAATCAGAGGCTCCCAATTCAAAGCCTTTTTTTCTGTCTTCCAGAGAATCCTTTGAAGTAACGAAAAGCACTGGCAGCTTGCCGCTTTTTTTGGAGCTAAAAACGCTTCTGTACTTTTCTTTGTTAAGCTCTTCGCAGGTTCTGAATCCATCCATCACCGGCATTTCAACATCAAGAGTGACAAGATCTATTGAACCGTGATTCTGCACTATAACCCTAAGCGCCTCTGCTCCATTCTCCGCGACAAAAACACCATAGCCGCCTTCTTTGAGCCGGGATTTAATGACAGCTCGAACAGTGGGACTGTCATCCACAACCAGAACGTTCATTTTCTTTGACTGATCTCGATTCATTTCACCTGCCCCCTATTGTTGCAAAAAATGTTCTATTTATGCAAAAAAGGATTAGCCTTCTTTAAAAACGATTCTTGTTCCGGATAGTTTTTCGGATTGCTTGCTTCTGAAAACTCTTTCAATGCTTTCTTTTGTTCCTTGCTGAGCCCTTTGGGGGTTTCCACAAAGATCCTCACATGCTGGTCGCCGCGCCCGCCGCCGCGCAGAGATGGAACGCCTTTGCCTCGGATCCTTAGGACAGTCCCGCTTTGCGTGCCTTCCGGGATCTTCATCTTTGCTTTTCCGGTCACAGTTGGAACGTCAACCACGCCGCCCATAGCCGCCAAAGGAAAATCGATGGGAAGCTCACAGAGAATATCATTGCCTTCGCGTTGAAAAACACCATGCTGCTTCACATGAATAACCACGTACAAATCCCCTGAACGTCCGCCTCTGTATCCGCCTTCGCCTTCACCGGCAACGCGCAATCGGGAACCTGTGTCAACTCCCGGCGGGATATGGATCTGCAAGCTTTTCTCGACTCTGACCCTGCCGTCGCCTGAGCATTTTGGGCATGGTTTTTTGATCATCTGGCCGGCGCCTCCGCAGGAAGGACAAGTTTGCCTGATGCTAAAGAAGCCCTGAGCCATTGAAACCTGCCCGGAGCCTCCGCAACGCGTGCAAGTAACCTTGCTGGAGCCTGGGGCGCATCCGCTGCCTTTGCATGTTGAACAAGAATCGAGCCTCGGTATTTGTATTTTTTTATCTGCTCCGTAAACGGCGTCTTCGAAGTCAATCTCCAAATCGTATCTCAAGTCCGAACCATCTCTTACAGCAGAAGCGGAACGTCGCGAGCCGCCGCCGCCGAAAAGGTCTTCAAAAATACTGCCGCCGCCACCGCCGCCGCCGCCGAACACCTGACTGAATATATCATATGGATCATGGAAACCGCCGCCAGCCGAAGCTCCGCCAGAGTTGGTAAAGGCATCATGCCCGTACTGGTCATACTGCGCGCGCTTTTTCTTGTCGCTCAAGACCTCATAGGCTTGCGATATTTCTTTGAATTTATCTTCAGCAGCCTTGTCGCCTTGATTTTTATCCGGATGATATTTTACCGCCAGCTTTCTGTAAGCTTTTTTTATTTCACTCGCAGGGGTGGATTTATTCACGCCCAATATGTCATAATAATCAGTGCTCATAATTAACCATCTTAACTTTTACTTGCTGTTTTTTCCGCGGCCACTGCTAACCACCACATTGGCGGCTCTCAAAAGTCTTTCGCCCATGCGATAACCGCACGCCCATTGTTTGATCACTTTGCCCTCGCCGTGCTCTTCGGACTCTTCGTTTGCCATAGCTTCATGCAGATTCGGATCAAAATCTTTCCCCGTGGCGTCAATTTTTTCAATGCCAAGTTCTTCTATAGCTTTGCTGAATTCAGCCAAAATCATTTTCAGGCCATCTTTTATGGCATCCATATTTTCGGCTTTGTCTGAAGCGGCAACGGCCATATGAAAATGGTCAAAAACCTGCAAAAACGGAATAATCGCGTCAACCTGCCCAACAACTCTCGCAGCGGACATTTCCTTGGCTACTCTTTTCCGGTAATTCTGAAATTCAGCCTGAATCCTCAGATACTTGTCTTTGCTGTCGGCAAGCTCCTTTTCGAGTTTCTCCTGAATCGAGCTTTGGCTGCTCTCTTTTCCGGAAATTTCTTCCGACTCCACAGCGTTTTCCTGCTCTATGTCAATTCTTTGTTCTTTGCTTACTGTTTCCTCTTTGCCGCTTTCACCTGGAGCGGCAGCTGCGCCGGAAACAAACTCTTTGCATTTGTCTTTTTTTCTATTTGTCATAACACTTCCACTGCGTTTTTACAGATTTTTCTATATTTATAACTTTAAAAACAGATTCATCTAATTGATTATTTCAACATTGCGCCACCAGGCAAAACCCCAAGAGTTCCCGGCTTTGTGCACAAACAGGTTTAATCTAACTTAAAACATTGAAATTTCAATAAAAAAACCGAGGCGAATGGGTTAAGATGGAAAAAAAAATTGCTTTTGCCGGCTCCGTCACATTGCCTATTTTGCGGAAGTCCCAAACAAAGAGTCCAGCAAAGTTATAAGCTCTTTAACCTTAAAAGGCTTTGGCAAAATAGCATAAGCCCCTTTTTGCTTGAATCTTGCCATCTCTTCGTTGTCGGAGCTGCCGCTTGAAATGATAATAGGAATTTCCGGCTTGGCGGCTATAAAGTCCTCAAACAGCAGGTCGCCTCTTCGGCCCGGAAGGATCAAGTCTTGTATGATCACATCTATATCATCCAAATGCTTCTCAAAGATTTCCAGCCCTTTTTGCCCATCCTCCGCCACAAGCACTTCAAACCCCAGCTTATCAAGCCATTGCGCAACGCTGTCGCGGATAAGAGGGTCGTCTTCTATATACAGCGCAGTCCTTGAGGAGTCCAGCGCAAATGTTTCCGGCGAAACATATTCCCGAATCGCGTTTTTGTTGCTTTGGCTTTCCTTTGGGGCGCCGTCTTCGGATTCCCCCTTTTTGTCGTCAGCAACAGGGAACATAATCTCAAAAACAGAGCCTTCTCCCGGCGTGCTTTGAATGTCAATTTTGCCATCAAATGAATGCACAGCTTCCTTCACCATCCAAAGCCCCAGACCCGCGCCCGATTCCTTGGTGGAGTAAAATGCTTCAAACACTGTTTTAACTTCTTCGCCAGACATTCCGCAACCGTCATCTTTAACGCGCAAGACTATAAACAACTGAGGTCCGCCATGCTCGTCCAATTTTTCCGTGGTTGCAACCTCAATTATAAGCTTGCTTCCTTTTTGCTTCATTGCGTCGCGCGCGTTCACGCACAAGTTAAGCAACATATTCTTCAAAATTCCGCGCTGACCATAAACAGGCGGCAGTTTTTCCGGCAGGTCGACGTGCAAACTTATAGAGGCAGGCAGTATTCTTCTAACCAAGTCTTCCAGGTTCAAGACTATTTGACTCAAATAAATCTTCTCGATCTTATTGTCATTTTCCCCAAAGCTGACCTTCAAAGCTCCAGAAATCAGATTTGTGGCTTGCTCTGTATATGACAGTGTTTTGTGCAGGGCATCGGCTACTTCGTCATTTTCCGACAGTGAGATAGACCATTCGATGCAACTTTGAATGCCGCCAAGAAGATTTTTAAAATCATGAATCATGCCTCCCACAAGCCGTCCAGCAAGTATCTGCTGTTCCATTTTTTGAATATGCCTGGAAGTCTTTTCTGAAGAAACAACACTTCCCACCAGCATTGGCCATTTCCCATCCGGCGCCGCAAGGCTGCAGTAGTCGCAAACCTGAATTATCTCACCTTTGTGAGTTTTTATTCTATAGTGAATTTTATGGTTGCCGCCATGTTGACGCAAATTTGCGATGGTGTTGTCGTAAAGCGGAAGATCGTCTTTAAAAATAATGCTTCTCCAATCAAAAGACGGCATATTTTTCGACTCTTCAACAAGGCCAAGAGACATGGGAAGATCGGCATTCGCAAATGTCCACGCGCCAGTGGCAAAGTTCTGGATATAGCTAAAATGAAAAGCAGCTGTTTCGGTTTTGGCTGAAAGAAAATCCGTTTTGCTTGAGCTTGCGCGCTCCAAAGGAGGAGCGAAGGAAGTCCCATAAACAACTCCAGTAAAAGCGGAAAACATCATAAGGTGAAATAGCGCATCCTTTTGAGAGCATTTTTCCAATACAGGAAAAGGCTCTTTTCTGGCAAACTTAAGAAATTGCAGCCTTTGAGAGTCTGTATCAACTCCGACCAACTCAATCATGCAATTCTCCAAAAAACTCTCGCCCAAATGCCTGGCCGTCAAAAAATTTGTGGCATGCACCTTGTTGTTTTCCAGGCAAACAACAAAAGCTGGCGCCGAGAGAAGCTCAACAATAACAGCCAAACGGCTCTTTAATTTGTTTTCCATTTTTCACACTCCATCGCTAAAACTTAACATATGCCAAACATCTGTCTTTGCCAGTCTTTCGCGATAAATAATCAGCGTGTCGCGCATCGTCAATAAATTACAGATGACAAACAGAAGCTCCATCGCCCACGGCGCAAATTATTGTTTCCGTCTCCTTGCCTGTCTGCAACTTATAAGCTGACATCAGTCTTTCGCAATAAAGCTCAGCCAGATCTTCCTTGACCACATGAATAGATATGCCTCCAAAGCCGCCGCCGCTCAATCTTGCCCCGAGGCAACCGGGGATAGATCTGGACAGCTCGACAAGACTGTCAAGCTCCGGGCAACTGTTCTCAAAATTCTTCCGGGAACTTTCATGGGATTCATAAAGCAGACGGCCAAACTCCTCTATATCGCCAGTTTCAAGAGCCGACACTCCCCTGATGACACGGTCATTTTCGCCCACGACATGAAGAGCTCTCAGGTAATCCTGATGCGCCAAAAGACCTTTGCTTTTTTCCAGCATATCAGGCGTAACATCTCTCAAAGCCTTGATATCTGGATAATCCTGCTTCAAAAGTTCGACAGCCCTTTCGCAGCTCTCTCTTCTGACATTGTAATCGGAGTCGACCAGATCGTGCTTGACCATTGAGTTGGCCACTACAACCACATAGCCATGCGGAAGAGAAACATTCTTCAACACCTCCACTGTGCGGAAATCAGAGTATATAAGACTGTCCTTCCTGCCAAAAACAGAGCTAAACTGATCCAGCAGCCCTGTGCCAACGCCCATATAATCATTCTCCACCGCCTGCCCGATGCGAGCCCATTGCTCACCCGGCAAATCAATGCCGAAAATTTCCTTAAAGGCATAACATGCTGAAATCTCAAGAGCGGCCGAACTGCTCATTCCGGCGGACAAAGGAACAGTGCTCAGAATCGCTCCTTCAAAGGCTCCAATCTCAAAGCCTCTTTTTCTCAACTCAAATATTACGCCCTTTATATAATTGCTCCAATCGCCAGGAACCGGTGTGTCTATGTTGTCAAGGTCAAATTCAACGGAACTGCCATCGCGAAAGTCAACAAGGCGGCATATGCGCCCATCCACCGGAAACGCGGCAAATTCAGTCACCTGCTCCACCGCTGCGCTCAATACCAGCCCTTCATTGTAATCAGTGTGATTGCCTAGAATTTCCAGCCTGCCCGGCGCGCGGGATACAACCGACGGCCTTTTCCCGTAAGCGCCTTCAAACTTATCAATAATGATCGAATCCATTTTTATTCCTCCAACTTCCTGTCAAATTTTACTTTTTCAAACATTGAGTTTATATTGCAAGCATAATATAAAAGCATTCTATAACTATAAAAGAGCTCTGGAGCAAATAAAATATGAAAATATTGATAGTAGACGACAATCCGATCAATCGCAGAGCTCTTTCAAGCCATCTTGATGACTTCGGATACTGCGACACGGCAGAAAATGGTCTGATAGGGCTGGAAATGCTTCAGGAAGCTTATGAGCGGAAAAAACCGTACGAGCTTGCATGCCTCGATATAGCCATGCCGGAAATGGATGGCACCGAAACGCTAAAATTCCTTCGGGAATATGAAAAAGAAAAAGGCATCAGCGCGGAAGATCGCACAAAGGTATTGATGATAACCGCGTTTTCCGATGAGCATAATCTATACAAATCGCTGGCGGACTGCCAGGGGTTCATGCTGAAACCTGTAAAAAGAGACAAGCTCCTCGAAAAGCTTTCGCTACTGGGATTCTCGCTCCGACCCAGCAACAGAAAAGAAGAAAACAAAAAAAGAACGACTGTCCCAGGATACTCCGACATGGTGCCCGTGGCCAAGGAAATCAACGGACTTGTTGAATTTTTCGTGCAGCAGGAGACGGAAAACGCCCCTCCTCTCCAGAGTCATCCTGACAATATAGATTTTTTCAAAAATGTCATAACCGGACAAATGGTCGCGCGCCTGGACACGCCAAATGTGCCGCTGAAAGACGGAGACGGAATATACTTTAACAAAGACAAAAATATTTTCATGGCGCAAAAAAGCGGGCAGGTCATATTTAAAGACAAAACCCTGTCACTGCAGGATGCAATGATCATAAACGGCGATGTAAAACTTCAGGACATTGACTTCCTGGGCTCTGTGGAAATAAACGGAGACGTCAAAGACGGAGTAAACATCAATGCCGCCAAGGGCATTAAAATATCTGGAAGCGGAGGAGCATGCCACCTGAAATCGGAAGGCGACATTGAGCTGGAACGCCTTGACGGCAAGAACCAGGCCCTTGTCATCTGCGGCGGAAACTTCAAGGCAAAATTTGTCTACAACGCCACTGTTGAATGCCGAAACGACATATCAATAAAAACAGAAGCCGTCGATTCAATACTCAAGGCCAGCGGCAACATCACAGCCGGAGTCGTGACCGGAGGGGAATGCGTCGCTCTGCAGACAATAAAAGTCAACCGCGCCGGCTCGCCGAAAGATGTTTCAACTCTTTTAAAAACAGGCCATGACTTCTATCGCACAGACAGAATTCAATTATTAAAAAGCCATATTAAAGAAGTTGCTCATACAATCGAACATATAACGCTCATGCTCGGGCCGAGAAACGGAAATGCCGATTTGGCAGGCATTTCGCCGGAAAAACGAAAACAGATCCAAAGCATGATGACAGAAAGAGAACACTTGCAAAACGCTTTGGCCGGCTACAAAAAAGAGCTTGAAGACCTTTCAAGGCTGTCTGAGTCGAAAGAGAATTCAAAAATAATCATCAACGACATTCTCTATAAAGGAGTGCGGCTCATCGTGAACAATCTGGAAGAGCTGTCCTTTGAACATCTAAAAGGACCGCTGACCCTCGACGACAAACTGATACACCTTTAATTTTGCGTTAAAACAGGCTCACTGTTCAAATATCCCAATGAAACAAGAAACTTGTTCGTTTCGTGCATGGTGAGAGAGTAATGCTCATTCTTGCCGTCGTTATAATTAAAAAAACCGTGTGCCTGGCCTTCGTAAAGATGCAATTCGCATCTGCATCCGCTTTTCTCCATGAGAGCCTTGTAGCTTTCCGCGGTGGACACGGGGATCAATTGGTCTTCTCTTCCAAGAAACACAATTGTAGGTGGCGTATCATTGCTGATATTATGCATGGGCGAAAATTCTTTCCAGCGCGCTTTTGCGCGTTCGTGCCCATAGCCTTCGGGGCCATTGTCAAAAACAGGATTGAACAAAACCAGCGCGTTGGGCTTGAAGCTGACGTTTTTATCTTCGTCAGACTCTTCGAAGGCTGTTGTTGTTCCAGCAGCGGCCGCCACGTGCCCGCCTGCCGAACCGCCGCCAGCGGCAATGCGCTCCGGAGCTATCCCAAGCATTGAAGCGTTTGCCCTCACCCAGCGCAGTGCGGATTTGCCGTCTTTTATGCATTCAAACGGCGTGGTTCCATGCTTGGATTCAATGCGGTACTCCGCGCTGATGGCAACCATGCCGCGTGAAGCCAAATATTGACAATGAGGAAAGAACTGCGAAGGGGCGCCATTTGTCCAGCCGCCTCCAAAAAAGAAAACAATAGCCGAGCGCTTGTCCTCCGGCTTATGATTTTCAGGATTAAAAATATGCAAATTTAATTCATGCCTGTCCACAAGCTTGTAAACAAACGTTTTGTCCGCTTCTATCCCCTCACATTCTGGATCGGCCTCATTTGTCATTTGTAGTCGCTGAGTTTTATGTTGGGGATATATCCGTAGGCGGCGGCGAAAAAATCACGCCCTGGGATATAGCATGGATCGTTGTAAAACGCAATTCTGGCGTAGCGCTTTGCCAGGCTTGTCTGTCCATACTTCAGAGCCATTTCGCCTTTTATTACGCACTTCATAGAGTTGATTCTGTCCTTGGGTGAAATGACTTTGAAAACTATGAAAAGATTGCTTGCGTCTTTTAGATCGCGCGGAGGCTCAATCCTGTAAAACCATTTGCTCTCGTCCGGGTAATTAGAAAAACGATAAGCCGGGGATTTTTTGTTGATCAGATCCGCGGCGGCCATATATCTGTTAGTGTAAATGTGCGGCTTGAAGCGATAACTGTAGCCATAATCGTAGACGATAAATTCAATGCCGTGCTTTACGCAATATTTATTGAGATCCTCTTCTGTGCCGTGAAACATAATGTTTATATATTCCTCGACCAGCTTTCTTGTTCTGCCCAGCTCAAATTTTGGCTGAAGAAGTATCCTCGCGCCGCAATAGGCTTTCAGCAACGGTGAAAGCGTCATATCCGCAAGAACCGCTTTGTCTTTGAGCCCGGATTGCCTGAACCACCTGATAAGCGCGCCATATTCCCTGAATGCCGAGCCTATATTATTGTAGCTTCTCTCAAGCCTGAGCGACAAATCCGCTTCGCCGCCGAGGAAAAAGAGAGCGATAATAAAAACAATGATCTTTGGAGTGACGGATTTAAACGCCCGGCTCCAGTCATAAACAAGCAGCGGGAAAGCCACGCAAAGGAAAACGACACAGAAAACATGAAACCTGACCATATAAACATAAGTTATGAAAAAGACAAAAGTCATAAAAATCGGGAAGAAAGAACGCGACAAGCCCTTGAGTACTTTTTTTCTGACATTGGCAAACGGAAAGGCAAAAATAAAAGCTCCGGCAAAAGCCCAAAAAACAGAAGGGAAAAATAATCTGGTCATTTTCCATGTGGCTGAATGCAAAGCCGGAGTCCAAAGCATTCGCGCCGCAAAATTAAGCTTTGTAGGATCACTCGGCTTTACGTTGCCATGCGCAAGCTTTGCCTTGACCAGCTCGGCAAAATGACTGTAATTGCCGGAGTATGACGCGCCCTGACCCGCAATTTTCCATGCAAAAAACAAGACAATGGCTGAAACTCCAAACACAGCCCACCGCCGCGAATATTTTTTTGCCGAAGCAAAACAGCAAAGGCTCAAAATGGTTGGAGCCAAAAGCAGAATAAGCGGAGAAACAATCAAGCCATGCGTCCGGTGATAAGGCACAAGAACAGCCGCCATCACCAGAGCTATGTAAACGACAATCCAGACATTCCGGCGTTTACTGTTCAAACTTCCGCCAGCAAGGATTCTAACGATCTCAAAGACGGCCCATAGCGAAAAGCAAACCTGACACATGTCCCATGTTGAAATCGCGCAAAAAACAGCAATTCCCAAAAGCATCAGCCTCAGAAAAGAAGCGCGCCTGAATGCCCAGGCGGCAAGGAGAAAAGACGCGACAAGCAACGGCAGGCAAAATTCTCCGCGCAACAAGTCCTGCCCTGTATAACGCGCGACGGCGGCAGGCGAAAAAGCATGAGTCAAACCTCCGATCAAAGCCAGATGCCATGGGCAACGCAACACAATAAGCCATAAGAAAATCAAGCCGGAAGCAACGCTGACCCAAAGCCTTATTTGAAATCTGGCCCAGACTGTAAAATCGGGATCGTCTTCATAGCATTCAGAGTCGGGATAAACTGCGGAGGATTTCCATAAAAGATTCTTAAGACGGTATCCCCAGCCAGTAAAATACTCCAGGCCCAAAGACATCTGTCCGCGAACAGGAATGTCTTCCATGCCCAGCAATCCCTTGTCGCAGCGAGGCACGCCCTTGCCTGTCGCCACATCATGCGCGTAAGAATACATCATGGCGCTTTCCACAGTGAAAGGAACAAAATCCTTGCCAGTGGCAAAGCGTATGGCTTGAACGGCTTTATTATAGTGAACGGTTCTCACCCAGCAGGCCATCAGCACGCAGGCAGCAAAAAGCGCGAAGATAAAGAGCGGCCGTTTCCATTTTATTTTATTTCCCGCAGTTGAAACGTCCATATGTCAAAATTCTTTGCGAAGATGAGAAGACTGGATGCCAAGCTCTTCTCTGTATTTTGCCACTGTTCTTCTGGCAACAGAAATGCCCTGCTCCTTAAGCATCTTCGAGAGTTTACTGTCTGAGAGCGGCTTGTCAGGATTTTCTCTTGCTATAAAGTCACTGACTTTTTCTTTGATGCTCTTGGAAGAAAGCTCTTCGCCATCTGAAGCCTGATAACCAGATGAAAAAAAGAATTTAAATTCAAAAAGCCCGGACGGCGTCTGTATATATTTGTTTGCGATCGCGCGGCTGATTGTGGTTTCATGCACGCCCAATTTGTCCGCCACCTGTTGCATAGTCATTGGACGCAGGCTCTCAATGCCGTTTCTAAGGAAGTCATATTGGCTGTCAACAATGACTTCTGCAATTCTTCTGATAGTGCTCTGTCTCTGCTCAAGACTTTTAATCAGCATTTTGCCGCTTGCAAGTTTTTCCTTGATATAGTCTTTCGTTTCCTGCGGAGTTTCAGGATTTTCCAAAAGATTTCTGTAAAGAGAGGAAATGCGCAACTTCGGCAGATGGTCGTCGCTTGAAGAGATCTTGAATTCGTCGCTGACTTTTTCCACTGAAACCTCAGGGATCACAAAAACAGGGTTGCTTGGAGAAATGGCGGTGCCCGGATGAGGACTCAATTCGCGTATTTTTGTGAGCATTTCATATAGCTCGTCTGTGGAAATTTTCATTTTTCGGGCTATTTGAGGCAAACGGTTTTTTGCGATGTCATCAAGGTGTTCCTTGATCAAACGCACGAGAACCGGCTGCTCTTTTCCCTCCCGTTTCAGTTGAAGCAAAAGACATTCTTTTAAATCTCTGGCTCCAATGCCGGGCGGATCAAATTTCTGAACAAATTTCAAAGCCCGCTCCACATCATCCATATCCGCGTTGGCGGTTATGGCAATATCGGCAAGATGGCTGCGCAAATATCCGGAGTCATCAATGCTGCCCACAATAATTTCAGCAATTTCAATAATTATCGGTTCGGCGTCAATGAAACGCATCTGCTCCAAAAGTTGCTCCTGCAAAGAAGGCTGCTCCGCCAAAGAATCAAAAAGGTGCTGTCTTTTTTCTTCATCATCCGAAGAGTAGACCTGCCTGCTGTGCGCTGGCGGCAGATAATCCCGCCACGAATCCGCCAGTCTCACCATTTGCTCCAATTCATCATCTTCAGTTTTCTTTGTCTGCTTGGCTTCAGTAGATTCTTCCTCGTTGGCGGCCACATTGGCAAAAGGGTCTCCCGCCAAATCTTCGCCCACAGACTTATCCTGTTCCAAAACCGGATTTTCCGCGATTTCCTGAGATATTTTTTCCTGAAGTTGCAGAAGAGGAGCGAGAAGTATCTCCAACGACTGAATTTGTTGAGGAGCAAGGATTTGCTCCTGCCTCAATTCCTGTGACTGATATAAATTATGCTCCGGCATTAAATGTCCTTAAAAAAAAATGTTAACTTCCAGCTTTCATTCACAAATAATTTTAGTATATTGCTTGTTGCTATATGCTAAAGCAAATTCTTCAGGAATGACCCGCTCAAGAGTTTCCTGGCAATAATTTTTTTAACAGCATTTAATATACACATTATGGAGACGATAATCAAATGCGCACAGGAATAACAGCGCTTGGAAGCGGCAGCAAGGGAAATTCCATACTTTTGCACAATGAAAAGGGAGGAATACTGATAGATGCAGGATTCAGCCGAAAAGAAATGCTGTCGCGCCTGGATTCTCTAAACATCTCCCCAAACATAATAAAAGCCATACTCATAACGCACGAGCACAACGACCACGTGAAAGGATGCCGCGTGCTGGCGGATTACCTTGATTTGCCAACATATCTGACAGTTGACACATTCAAATACCTCCGCGAATACAATAAAGTAGGCGCGAAAAAAGTGATATTCGCCCCCGGCTCATCGTTTAAAATAGACGAATTCCACATAGACCCTTTTATTGTTCAGCACGACGCAATACAGCCAGTGGGCTTCATCGTGACAGCAAACAACGTAAAAATAGGCGTAGCCACAGACCTGGGCCAGTTGAACCGTCTCGCAAAAGCCCGACTCCACGACTGCAACGCGCTGATTCTTGAGGCAAACCACGACATTCAAATGCTTAGGGACTCCGAGCGCCCCCTTCACTTGAAAAGAAGAATACTTGGCCGCCACGGCCACCTGAACAATGAAGAGGCCGTCGATGCTTTTGAGGAGCTTCTCTCCGAAAAAACCAGCTGCATTCTGCTGGCTCATGTCAGCTCGGATTGCAACGATCGTGAACTTGTTAAAAATTTAGCTCTTGAAAAATTGAAGAAAATGCAACGGACTGATATATTATTGGAAGTCCTGGAACAGTCGAAACCGCTTCAGACAGTCTGGCTCGATTGATAACTGAACGGCGAATAAATTTTAGAGGGATAAATGACACAGCAAAACACCGCAAACAGCGACAACTCCGGAAACGGAAAAATAGACACAAAAATAATATTGCCGATGCACCCAGGCTCTCCGCAAAATGACAATCAGGAAGCAGAAACTGAACAGCCATCCGCGCATAGCCCTGAAAGCGATTCCGACGCAACCGTTGTCACTAAAATGGAAGAGGCGCCCGCTAACCATCAAACAGCATTTGATGAGATTGTCGTAAACCAGAACGCCACGACAACAATAGAGCCAACACCATTCAGCAGCCAACCTCCTCATGCTGCGCCTCAAGAAGATGAAAATCAAGACGGCAACGAAACAATGGCCCCCTTCACTACAACCAACACTGAAGCCGTCGACATCTCCCAAGATGACCATCAGCCTCTGAAAATATCATGCTATAATTGCCAACAGAAACTGGATGTCAGCTATCTTGTTTCCTTTGCGCACTTTAACTGCCCAGGATGCGAAGCAAATCTAATTGTCCCCAAATGGTTTGACAATTATCTGCTGGAAGAGCCAGGGGGAGCTGGCGGAATGGCCACTGTTTACCGGGCTCTTGACATGGCTCTCGACAGAGAAGTGGCCATAAAAATACTTAATCCTGACGTGGCAAGCGCAAAAGAACGCAGTGAACTCTTTCTTCATGAAGCAAGAACCGCCGCCACAATAAACCATTACGCAGTGATTCCAATCTACACTTGCGGAGAGTATGAAAATCAGCCCTATATAATAATGCAGTATATGAGCGCCGGATCACTTGAGCAAAAACTGAAACTTGAACGTGCCGGATTGCCCATCAAAGATGTCATTAAGTGGATACGAGACATAGCCGAAGGACTGGACAACGCAAAGCGCCATGGAATTATACACCACGACATCAAGCCAGGCAACATAATGCTGGATTCTGAAGACAACGCAAAGATAGGGGACTTTGGCATAGCGCAGGCAGTGAACGACACTCGAACAGACAAAATATTTGAAATGACAAAAGCCTGGGTCAGCCCGCATTATGTAAGCCCGGAAAAAGTAATAAACGGCAAAGAAGATTTCTGGGGCGACATTTACAGCCTTGGCGCAACATTCTACCATCTTATCACCAGCTTCACTCCATATGACCACAACGACATAGACGAGCTGATCCGCCTTAGACTCAAAAAAGACCCGATAGCGCCTCATCATCACCGCCCGGAAATCCCCTCCGAAATATCAAGACTAATACTGACAATGATGGATCGAGAGCCTGAAAGAAGACCTGCATACCGGGAAATAATAAAAATACTAACTTCCAGCCTGAAGGGTGACACAAAAAAACCAAAACGCCCAAACACAATGACTCAAAGCGTAAAAAGAACAAGAACAGCCATGAATATGGAACGGCTGAACAACTCCATTGCGCAAAAAACAGGAAAAAGGAAGTCTCCGCTTCTCTTGTTTGCAAATACGCTGGCTCTGCTTCTTATTGCGGCTGTCCTTTTTTGGGGATGGCAAACAGGCAAAATACAGAAAATGCTCAATTTAAACTCCGCCGCCGTCAAGGACAACGGAACCGGAATCCCTGAAGATCTGCTTAAAGAAGCCACGGCTGCATTCTCTGCGGGAGATTCAAAAAAGGCTGAAAAGCTGGCTAAAGAGGCATTCGAAAACGCCTCGGCTGAATTATCCAAGCGCAAACAAGCCGCAGTTCAACTGGCTCTGGCAAACTTTTTAAACAGAAACAATGAAGCCAAGAACAATTGCTCATTCATAGTGGAAAGACTTTACGCTGCGGAGATAGACGAGACAAGCCCGCATATAGCAATAATAAGCTTCCTGGAAAAGTCGGAGATATCAGCCGAAACGCTGAAGGCAAAGCTTGAAAATGAAAAATATCTACGGCTCCCCGGCATGCTGGCTATTCTTCTTAGAGATATGTATAATAACGCGCCATCCAAAAAAATAAGCCAGTCATTCGCCGCTTACTATGCAGCCTCAACCTCACTGAAAAAGGATTACGGGGGCAAAGTATGGAAAGGCCGCCTGCCTGAATGGCAGAACTGCCTTCTTTCAAAAACCGGCGACAAGAAAACTCTCGAACCGCTGTTTGCTCGCAAAGTAAAAAAAGCAATATCCAAAAAATGGAGAACAAAAGCCAAGCCGACTTCCAGCTCCGTAAAAACTCATAAATCTGCTTCAAGCGCAGATTCATCAATCAAACTGTATCAGTTGAATGCACAATGGCTGGCCAAGCACCGCAAATTCGCATCCCAACGTCCAAGCCCGAAAGGCTTTGCAATGTCAGCCTCCGCCTTGAACAATTACCTCAACAGTCTGCCTCCAGCAAAAAAACAAATAGAAAAACAACGTTCAGAGCAAGTTTTATTAATAAAAAGCAGCCTCTGTAAATTCTTAAAAAAGATTCCCTACGAAAGTGAAAATATAAAACTGAACAGCGGAAGGGTCCTGAGCGGAAAACTTGTCGGAAACATGAACGGACTCTCCTTGAAAACACCAGACGGGAAACGGATCAAATTAAAATGGCAGGACATATCTCAGGAAGAATTTGTCAAAATAATGCTCCACTATACAAAATTGCGGCAGGAGCCCATCGAAAACGGAATTATCACCAGTCCGAAAAAACGCCTCGAAGTGGCCTGGAGCTATCTCCAACTCGCAATCTTCTGCGACTGGAATAAACGCTATGATCTAGCAAGTGAATACGCGAAAAAAGCCGCAAAATTTGATCCCGGCATTGAAAAGCAAATTCAAAAGTATATTCTTAACTAAAGGGAAACCGGAAATCATAGAACAAATGAATATATTTAAGGGGTAAGCAAGATGCGCATTGCCAGAAAAATAATGACATATGTGGGCGGTGGAGCCGCCATAATAACCCTTGTGGCTTTCCTTTTTCTGGCTTTCAATCTAAACTCCATTTTAAAAGACTTGAACGAAAAGTCGTACACGCGCGCGCCATCTGTGACATTCACTAAGGTAATTGAAAAAAAAATAACTTCCGTTATAGCCGTCACAGCAATTATTACGATCACAGGTTTTCTTGTTTTTCTGGGAATACTTATATATTTTTCAAAAAAATTGACAGAGCCGATTCTCATTGCCGCTGATTTTTCAGACAATCTGGCCAAAGGCAATTTTAACACCAAATTATCGCGCAGCTACCCGAAAGATGAAACTGGCGATTTGATAAAGTCCCTGAATTTCATGCGCGACAGAATGCAAAATTACATATCCAAGCTGGAAAAAAGCCACACGCGCGAAAAAGCGGCCCGCAAAGAAGCGGAACGCGCAAACCATCTCAAATCCGATTTTCTTGCCAATATGTCGCTTGAGCTGAGAAATCCCTTGAATGCAATAATGGGCTTTTCCTCATTGATGTTGAAAAGCGCAAAAGATGGAGACAGCCACGAAGAACACATAAGAAAAATATCCGCAATATACAGAAGCGCTGAACTGCTCAATAACATGATAACAAGCCTGCTACAACTGGCGAAACTTGATTCAGAAACAGTAAAATTGAACATTGCCGAATTCGAAACGGCTGAGTTCATCCGCGAGATAGTAAATTTCAACCTGTTTGAAGCGGAAGAAAAGAAAATAATGCTAGAAAATCACTTTTCCGCGGACACTCCGGAAAAGCTAAGGACTGACCGGGATGTTCTTTTCCACATAATCAGCGCGATCATCTCATGCATGGTCAGAAACTTGCCCAATGAAGCAAAAATATCATTCGGGTGCAATTCGTTAGCCGGAACCGTGACTTTCTGGATAAAAGACTCTCAAAAAGCTAAAACACTCGAACCTATCGCGGACATATACAATATATTCTTGAAAAATCAAAATGCCCCTGTGCCTATCTCAGCCGGCAAACTCTTGCTTAATCTCACAATTGCCAGAGCCAACGCCAACTTGCTTAACGCCGAACTCCAGGCTGAAAAAACGAACGAAGGAAATTCCTTCTTCGAACTGCTATTCCATAAAGATGACATTATCCCATCTCCTGACTTTGACAAAACTCCGGTCACACACACAGCCACAAACATGCAGTTGGAGCAGATAATAGAACAGATAAAAGGCGACAAACTTATAAATACCGAATCAACGTCAATCCCAAAAGAAAAAGAAAAAGAAAAAGAAAAAGAAAAAGAAAAAGAAAAAGAAAAAACTGAAGCCATCGCAGACAACAAACCCAAAACAATACTCCTTGCCGAAGACAATGAAGCAAACCGTATGCTTATTGAACTGATGTTTAAAAAAACCAACTACGAGCTTGAATGCGTGCCCGACGGCATTGCCTGCCTGGAAATCCTGGCAAAAAAGAAATTTGACATTCTGCTTCTCGACCTTCAAATGCCGAACATGGATGGATACGGCGTAATGGACAATATAAAACAAAACCCCGAGCTCTCAAACATGCCTATCGTTGTAATGACCGCATATATTGAGCAAGAAGACAGGCACAAACTGATAATGGCTGGAGCTGAAGAATGCCTCCTCAAGCCACTGGACATTGACCAATTATCAACAATAGTAAGAAACCTCACCTCCAAAGAATAGAAACAACACCAGACTAAGCGCTATCGCGCAAATTTGTCAGCCAGAAACATCAGGAATAAGAAATAGTGATTGATTTTAAAAATGTCTGCAAAAGCTACGCTTCGCAAGACTTGCTTATAAACGCAACCGTTCGCATAAACCAAAGCGAACGAGTCGGCATCGTCGGCCCCAATGGAGCGGGGAAAACAACAATTTTCGGAATAATAACCAAAGAAATATATCCAGACAAAGGAAGCGTCTCCATCCCGAAGGACTTGCGGATAGGATACTTGCGGCAACATCTGGTAAACGACAAAGGAAATGTTTCTCTAGTCGATTTCACTAGCGACTCAATCCCGAGGCTGGCGGAACTTCACGCACAGATTCACGCGCTGGAAAAAACGCTTGAAACTTTGACTGATGACGAAAAAACGCGAAAACTCGACCAGTTGGGAAAACTCCAGCATGAATTTGAACACCTTGGCGGATACCGCATGAAAAATGACGCCGAGGCGGCTCTCAGCGGCCTAGGCTTCAAAAAGGAAGAGTTTAATTCTCCGCTTTCATCTTTCAGCGGAGGATGGCAAATGCGCGCCGGACTTGCAAGGGCTCTGATATCCAACCCGGATATACTTCTGCTAGACGAACCGTCAAACTATCTCGACGTGCCCGCCATCGAATGGCTATACAGATTCCTGGCCAATTACAATGGCACCCTTCTCCTTATTTCACATGACCGCTTCCTGCTTAAAGCTCTTACGAACATTACAATCGAGATAAATGGCGGAAAAGTCACGCGCTATCCTGGCGACTATGATTTTTATGTTCGCGAACGCGAAAATCGCCTCATAGCAATGGAGGCTGCAAAGAAAAATCAGGATAAAAAACGCGAGCAACTTGAGCGCTCCATAGACCGCTTCAGATCAAAAAGCTCCAAAGCGACACAAGTGCAGAGCTGGATAAAGTCCCTTGACAAAATGGACAATATAAGTCTGCCGGACAATCTGCATTACTCCGGGAGCATATCCATCCCGCCTGCCCCGCATTCCGGCTCGGAAATTATTCGCCTTGAAAACATAGGCATGACTTACGATGGAAAGAACTGGGTGACAAAGAACGCTGAACTGCAAATAGAACGCGGAGAGAAAATAGGCTTTGTGGGATATAACGGCTCTGGAAAAACCACTTTGCTTAAAATCATAGCAGGCGCCATGAAGCCAACCGAAGGAGAAAGAGTCCTTGGGCACAAAGTGGTTGTCGGCTATCAAGCTCAGGAATTCGGCGAAATCCTTCCGCCCGAGAGCTCAGCTTACGAAATAATCAGAGAAGCAGCCCCGGAAAATGTCCCTCATAAAAATTACAGAAGCATTCTCGGCGCATTCGGCTTCTCAGGCGAGCAGGCTGACAAGCCGTGCAAAGTTCTAAGCGGCGGAGAAAAAATAAGACTCTGTTTTGCGCGGATATTTGTCAATCCGCCCAATTTCCTAGTGCTCGATGAACCCACAACTCATTTGGATATAGCTGCGCGCGAAGCTCTTCAGGAAGCCATCAGAAATTATGACGGAGCTGTATGCCTGGTAAGCCACGATATTGAATTCATCCGAAACGTTGCGACAACCATACTGGCAATGACGCCGCCTACGGTCACAAAATATCAAGGCGACTACGATTATTATCGGGAAAAAACATCAGGCGAAGCAAAAGCTGAAACAACCGTAAACAACCAAACAGCCCAAAACACCCAAAAAGCAAAGCGCAAAGAAAGAGCTTTCCTGCGCAGTCAAATGCAAAAGACAAAACGAACAGCTGAGAAAAAAACCGCCACCCTGGAAAAAAAGATTGAAACGCTTGAAAAGGAAAAAGAGGAGCGCCTTGACGACTTGCTCAAAAACGCGCCAGGGACAGATTTTGCGGGCTTGAACAAACGAATAAAAGACATAGACTACGACATATCCTTGATAACACTCCAATGGGAAGAGGCCGCCAGCGAACTGGAAGCCATTCTGGACGAATACGGAAAGATCCACGAAGATTGAACTCCGCATAAGATCATCCCATATTGACAATGAAAAAAGGCGGACAACATCAAAAAAAATTGTTGCCCGCCATTATTTTTTTGCTAGCTCGTCCTAACCCAAAAGGCTTTTCATTATGTATAGGTCAAGCTCTTCGTAATCGCGCTCCGCAATCATTGCGTTCATCTTGCCTTCGTCAAGCCCGCGGCTGATTTCGAGAAGCTTCATGAATATCTCGCGGCTGTTGCTGAGATGCTTTGTGGACACATCAAGTTTCTGAGTGCGCATCGCTTTTACATCGAGGCCAACCCATTCCCCGTTGTTTCCGAATCCGTGTTTGTCAAGTATTCTCACCTGATTGAATGCGCGCCTCAAATCCACGCTGCCAAAAGATTTGTCCTGATCGAATTTAAGTCCGTTCTGATCGTTGAGATGCACGCTCCACAATTTCTTGTGAGCAAGCGAATAACCCATTTCATCTGATGGATCAAGTCCGGCAAGTATTGCGTGCGCGCTTTCAATCAGGGCTCCAACGCGCGTATGATCGGTGGTCATAAGGCCAAGGCCAATAGCATGTCCAATAGTTGGAATATAAGTGTGATCCATAGGTTCGTTGGGTTTGGATTCTATCATTATGCGAATATCTGAGTCATAGTCAAGCATCATCTGAATGGCGTCCGCAATGCGCTGAGTTGCGACTACGGAATCCTTGGCTTCGCGAATATATGTGCCTTCTCGGGCAAGCCAGAGAACAATGTTTGTTGTTCCAAGAGCTTTGGCTATGTCAATACAACGCTTGCTTCTTTCGAGAGCGTATTCGCGGCACTTCGGACAGTTTGCTGTATAGCCGCCGTCAACAGTTCGCGGGTCCTCCCAAAGGCGCGGAGCCACAAATTCAGGGGTCAGTCCATGCTCGTCAAGCTTCACTTTTACCGCTTCGGCTTCTTTTATGATTTGCTCCGGCGACAAGTCGTTCATGTTTGGAACTGCGTCGTCATCGTGGAATTGCACTCCGTCAAATCCCAACTCTTTGTACATGGAAAGTTTTTTGTTGAAATCGATGGATTCTCTGACCATCGGGCCGAACGGATCGGCTCCTTCGTGAATGTTCCATGGACCAAATGAAAATCTAAATGTGCCAGCCATAATTTTTCTCCTGTTTTATTTAAGCTTGCTTGCTGTGCCTATTGGATATTATAGTTATTTTCAGCGTTTCAGCAATTAATTAAAATTGCTATTTCTTTACTGCAATTGCTTTGTTCAGCTTTCTGAAACAGCAAAGAAAAAGCGATATTGGAAATGGGTTTGAATATCAATCAAGCGAGCGCAAGTAATCCACCACTCTGCGCATGCCTTCCTGAGGGGTATATTTATTGCCTTCATACTCGATATTGACGCAACCTGAGTAGCCGAAATCTTTCATTGCTTTTGCGCATCCCTTCTGGTCAATGCAGCCTTCGCCGATAAGCGCTGGTTTGTAATAGCGCCCATCCAGCATTTTTCTGTAGCCTTCCGTTTCTTCGCTCACAATATCCCAATCCTTGAAATGGGCATGAACGACATGCTCCGCGCATTTGTTGAAAGACTCGACCGGGTCTTCGCCGCTGCCGGCATTCCCGTTGTCATAGGTGATCTTCATTCCGGGAACCTCGCGCACAGCCTCAAGCAAGTCATCGGCAATGACAAACGGGCTGTCGACTCCTGGAAAGTTTTCGACTGTCATATTTATCCCGGCATCCTCCGCAAAAAGCGCGGCTTCTCTCAAACCTCTTACCCAGTTGCGACGTGACACATCTCTTGCTATGCCCGCCTTGCCAGGAGTTGGGGCCATAACATTGGGGCACCCCAGCGTTACTGCGGCTTCAAAAGCCCATTTGCATGCGTCAACGCCTTCCTGGCGAGCGGCCTTGCTGTCAAAATTCAGATCAGTTCTGAATGTATAGCATACTGGGGGAACTCCGTAATCTTCGCACATTTTCCGCAATTCCTTATGATCTTTATCTTCGAAAAAGCAAAAATCTATTCCATCCATTTCCAATTCAGCCGCGAGTTCAAACATTCCCTTAAGGCTATAGTGTTCGGGCTGGCGAGTCATTGTGTACGACATCATTGAGAGCTTCATATTCACACCTCTATTTTTGCTTGTTTAAAGCAAGTTCATTAAGTTATTAAAGTTGATTCCCGCGCTTTTAATGGCTCCTATGGAACTGCTGTCTTGTTCATTGACAATCCATTCAACGCCTGATTCTTTTGCCGCTTTGATTACTTCTGGAAAATCAACAACGCCATTTCCTATTTCAGTGACATTATTTTCAGCGTCTATATCTTTGACATGAAGCATGGGCAAACGTCCCGCATATTTTTTTATGTATGCTACTGGATCATCCCCGCCTTTTTTTACCCATGCCGTATCCAATTCGACCTTGACCAAGTTAGGGTCGGTTTCATCCATCAAAATATCCAGCGCGTATTTGCCGTTTATCTTCTCAAACTCCTGCCAGTGGTTATGATAAAGAAAAGTTATCCCTTTTGATGAAGATATTTTTGCGGCTTTTTTTATCGATTCAATAGCACCAGGCCATTCGGCTTCATTTGTTTTGTCCGTTATTCCACTGGTAAAATAAGGGCTATTAAGAGCCTCTGCATATTTATAAGCATCGCTTCCTGAATCCTCAATTTGCGCAACTGGCGAATAAAGGCCAATGCATTTCAAATTAATGTTTTTCAAGAAGTCAGACAATTCCTCCGGCTCCATGCCGCCATAATTCCACGCAAACTCCACGCCTTGAAACCCAATACTTGAAAGCGTCTTCAAGGTTCCTTTAAAATCTTTGCTCAACTCTTCTCTCACAGTGTAAAGCTGCAATCCTATTGACATGCTCATATCAGAATCTCCTTTATAAGTTTTATTGCTTTTTTCGCTAAAATATCGCCTGTCTCCGGAGCCATATAACTGGGAGGCCCAAGAGTTGTCTCATATCCGCCGCGAGTGAACGCGTCTTTGGTCGGAACGTAGCTTGTCATCCCGTTTGCGCCGCCGACAACCAGCGCGCGTTTCGGATAACATCTGGTCTTTATCTCCAATTGGAATTCCACAAAGTATTCGGCTGGAATTCCGGCAAAATACAAATTGCCTATTTTGAGAACCTGGATTTCCGCAGGCTGCGTCCCGCGTTCGGCAATGCGCGCCTTTAAACTGTCAATGAAAGTTTCATAAAGCTCATCACTTCTGAAGCGTTGCGCGCCTTTTGCTTTGCCTTTGCATTCATCCTCAGTCATCTCGCGATAATTCAGATCAACAGTTTCTTTTGACGCGCCCAATTTCCAGTCGCATGAAAATTCCATTTTGCCTATTGCTTCTTTTGCGTCGTCGGCAAGCATGCCGCCCGATTCTTCTTTTGAAAGCGATGTGCATTTTTCAAAGTCATTGGTTATTACATTTCCATATGCGCCATTAAGAAAAAGTGTGACAGGGCAATTCCATTCTTTCATTTTCTCGCTAAGGACGCCAGGAAATCCAGCAGACAGCTCATTTGTCCCGCCATGATGAGTTGGATGGCAGGCATAGTTGACGATGCATCCAACAATCTTGCCGGAAGAATTTTTTGCCGCCAACACAGCTACTTCAGGATCAGAAGGCCCTTCAAGATAAAGGAAGCCAGGATTGCTTGACGGCGTTTGCGTGCGCACAGTTCCATCGCGCATCACAGAACGGCGATTATGAGCCACATCAAAGTCCAAAACACTTTCAAAGCCCAATGAAACATCATCTGTATTTTTCAACGCCTGCCCGAAACATTCAACGCATTTCTGAACCATTATCTCGATATATTTTTCATCCCTATCCACCGGATACACCTTGCTGATTGCCGGTCCCGCATGATTGTGAGTGGCGGACACCATGATGTTTCCGCCGGAGAATCCATATTTTTGTTCAATCCTGTTTCTTATCTCATTGGTTTGCGTCCACCTGACCGACAAAGTGTCGAGCTGGACAAATCCAATCTTGTTATTGCCGTCATCGAAAACTGCAATCCTGGCATAAAGCGGGTCAAGAAGAACATCTCCGCTCAAATCAGCCATCCAACCTATTTTTTGGGTTCCCAATGGAGGCGTGATGTCAATTTCAGAAAAGCCTGCTTTAAAAGTCATTTTTAAATCATCCCATTAATTATCGCGATTGCTTTATCTGCTATAATATCGCCCGTTTCCGGCTCCATTTTGCTCCAGAACGCGGTCGATGTTTCATGTCCGCCTTTGCGACTGAATGCCTGCATTGCGGGAATATATCCCAGCCAGCCATTGGCAAGAGTGACAACAAAAGTCTTCTCCGCGTTGCTTTCCTCTTTTATTCTCAAAGCGAACTCCGAGAAATATTCGGCTGGAATCGCCGCAAAAACAGCATCGCCAAGTCTGACAACTTGCACGACAATATCAATGCCATCGCTTTCCTTTTTCATTTCGGAAAGTTTTTCATAGGAATAATCATACCATCCGCGCTCAATAAGACTGGGAAAAACGTTCACAAAGAGCTCAGGATCTTTAACGCATTTTTCGAGCTCCGTCAAGTCGCGAAACTTGAGGCGCAAAGTCTCCTCTTTTGCTGAAACATCCATTGCCAGAGAAAACTCCATGCCTTCAATGATCATCTTCACATCATCAGCGAGAACTCCGCCAACGCATTCAGCGGAAAGCTTGCATTCTGGGTTTATGTAATCCCTGTGAATCACATTTCCACATGCGCCGTTAAGAAAAAGACAGGCAGAGCTTTGTCCATAAATATCCTTGAGGCGCTTGTTCATCACTCCGGGAAAGCCCGCCGATATTGATCCCATATCATGGCATGCATGGCAAGCGAAATTGACGAAAACGCCCGCAATATCCCCGTTGTTTTTTCTGAAACAGACAACGCCGACCTCCGGGTCTTTGGGCCCTTCCCTCTGAAGAAGATAATCGCTTGTCTGCGAAACACCCTGCGGCTGGCTTATGACCGTTCCGTCTTTCTTGATAAAGCGCCTGTTAAAAGAAATCCTTGCTTCTATGCCGGAAGCCACGCCGACTTTTACATATTCAAGCGAAGCGTTGGCTCTGACAACTGCATCAATCGCTTTCTCTATCATGAACTCCAGATACTTAGGCTCTTTCTCGAAGTTCGGACGGTCAACTACAGCCGGACATGCATGATTATGAGTCGCGCAAACTAGAATGCTTTCTTCCGGAATTCCTGTTTGAGCAAAAATCTTTTCGCGTATTTTTGCCACATATTCCCACTCCACAATGACAACATCTATTGAAACAAAAGCCGCCTTTGTTCCGTTCTGTCCGACAATCACAGACGCATGAACAAATATAGGATCGATTATTTCGTCCCGGCTCCCGAAATAAGTCCTTATGGGAAAATATTCGGGGCTTATGTCTATTTCCGCAAATCCGGCTTTCATATCAGTTAAACATCCCGTTTATTGCTTCAACTTGTTCATCAACAATAACCTGCCCGCCTTCTGGACCTATCGGAGTGCTGGCGATGAAAGCTCCGTAACTGCCGCCTTTCATCGCGCGCTCTGTAGGAAGATAGGTACCCTCTCCCGCAAGCTGAACAATAAATGTCTGAAGAGCCTTGCTGCGGCTCTTTATTCTAAGACCGAAATCCAGGAAATATTCAAAACGATTTGAACAAAGAGCCACATCGCCAATGCGCAAAGAATGCAGCTCGACAGGGAGTGTCAGATTTTTGCCTTGCTGTTGATCCTCATATAAATCAACAACACGCTGATTAAAGCCGACTCTTCTGAAGGCTGATGAATATTCCGCAGACGTTGGATCGGAGCCTTTTAATTCTTCAAGTTTTTCCTTGTATGCCGCAACTTCTTTTTTAGCCGTTTCAAGGTCTTCCTCTGTCGCCCTTCTTCGAACAAGGTCAATATGGGCAGTTTCATGGCCGAACTCCACTTCGTCGCGAATGTCTTTTGAAGCCAAAGGCAAGACTTCATCAACAGCGGCTGCTATTTTGTCCGCGATATCCTGACGCCGCGCCATGTTATATTCATCCCCATAGCCTTTGAGCTGAAGCATTCTGGCGTCCGCCTGACGGTTCACCATGCTTCGCGGCGACTGATCTCCAGCCGCGGCGCATTGAGGCAATATGAACAAGTTTTTCCCGTGGCGTTTGCGCAATTCCTGACGAGTTTCATGCCAATAGTCGGCCGAAACAAACCAAGCGCTTTCGGTGCATTGAGAAGGACATGGAACATTAACGAGCATTCCGGCAAGTTCATGTTTTGAGTCATACGCGAAAAGCATATCGACTCCATGATCTTCAGAGCCCTCCACATGAGAAAATTCAGAGTTGTCGGTTTTGCCGTACATGACGGTCGATCCGTCAAAATATGAAATCCTTCGATTGAATCCCACAACAGCATGCCCTTTTCCCCAACTCAAAGCTCCCGGCTCCCGGCCTGCCCAGGCCTCAATCGCTGCCTCAGTTATTTATTCCACTAAAAAATCACTGTACTCCTTCCCTGAAA
>CAZYVR010000029.1:0-26474 GCA_964651145.1 uncultured Victivallales bacterium
AAGACGCAGAGAAAGCTATGATTCCTCGGAACAAAGCGCAGAAGAGGCCTTATTTGGGCATGTTGGTTGCTCCAATCGTCCAGTTGAGCGGCTTGTCCACCGCCATATCTCAGGGCATGACTGGCGCGGCGCGAATATTAAGGCTGCTTGACACTATTCCGGAAATCCAGGAATGCGCAAACCCAATCAACCTTGAGCATGTCATTGGCAATATAGAGTTTTGCAATGTTGATTTCGGGTATAACGGCAAGCTTGTTTTGAAAGATTTTTCGTTAAAAGTCAAGGCCGGGCAAAAGATAGCTCTTGTCGGCCCCAGCGGTTCGGGCAAATCAACAATTGCAAATCTGCTTCTGCGTTTTTATGATGTCACTGGTGGAGAGATTTACATTGACGGCAAAGAAGTAAGGAAGCTGAATCTGGAATCCTTTAGAAGCAAAATAGGCGTAGTGCTCCAGGAGCCGTTTTTGTTTAGCGGAACAATTGAGGAAAATATTGCTTACGCTTCAAAGGGAGCCAGCCGCGCGCAAATAATGCAGGCTGCGAAAATGGCAAACGTGGAAGAATTTGTGCATAAACTTGAAAATGGCTATCGCACAGAGATTGGCGAGAACGGGACAATGCTTTCGGGCGGGCAGAAGCAGCGGATTGCCATTGCGCGCGCCATACTCAGAGACCCCAAAATCCTTATTCTGGACGAGGCGACTTCCGCGCTGGACACGGTGTCGGAGTATCTTGTTCAGGAAGCCCTTGACAATCTGATGCGCGAGCGGACTACTATTATTATAGCCCATCGCCTTTCCACTGTTAAAAATGCCGACATGATCGTGGCAATGGAAGACGGATGCATAAAGCAGCTTGGAGCTCATGACGATCTTATTGCGCGCAAGGGGCTTTACAGTGATATGTATAAGACTCAGGAGAAAATAAACAAAAGCTCCGCGGAACCCGAAAAGCCAAAGAAAAAGCGTGTCTCAAAACGCGCGGCCGTCCCGCGCATGTCTCCTGGGAAAGTGTCTGTTGTGAGCAAGGAACGTCCCGCAGCCATCGCCGCATAACTTAAATAACGAAAGGGTTGAAAAATGGAAAAGAACGGAAACATTCGCAAAAAATTCAAGGTGTTTCGCGCTTTGATAATATGCGCGGCTTGTCTTTTTGTCGCTATAATGCTGGTGTTGTTTTCCGGCAAAATGGAGGAAACTGTTTTTGCTCATGGCGTGATAGAAGGCATGGAAAAGCATGAGCTTAGAAGCATGATGGACGCCAAGATAATAAGCGTAAAAAAGAAAGAAGGCGAATACGTTAAGAAAGGAGATCTTCTGATTGAATTCGACAGCCGCGAATTGTGCGATCAGATCGAGATATTGAAAAGTTCCGTGCTTGAGCTGGAAGCTGAAATAGCCGCCAAGAGCGACTCGCTGATAGTTTTGCGCAATGATCCGCTGCCCACCCACTATCGACATGCAAAAATAGCCTTGAACGAATCCTTGAAAATATACAGGAAAGCAAAGGAGAAACTCAATATTTACAAGGGGTTGAGAGAAAAAAGAGTCATATCAAAAGTGAAGATGGACGAAATCGAGGGTGAATACTTCACCTCTTCGGCAAATCTTGAAAAAGCAATGAAGGACAACGAAAGAGTGAAAAGCGGACTTGGCGAAAAAATCATGAAGCAGGCGGAGTCTGAGGAGCATCTTATGAGAGTCAAACTGCTTGGCAAAAAGAAGCGGCTGAAGCTTCTGGAGCAGCATTTGTCGGATTATCGCTTGGTTGCCCCTGAGGACGGCATGATAACTTATATGCCTTATAACAGCGGCCGCTATCTTGAGGCTGGAGATGTGATTGCAAGGCTGTCGTCGGTCAAGCAGAAGAAGCTTGTTGCGTATGTGGACGAACGTCAGATATTCAAGGTCAAAATGGGTCAGGCCGCGCGAATTGTGAGTCATTCTTACAATCATTTTAACTTTGGCTATTTTTATGGGAAGGTCATGCAGATAGCGGAATTGCCTGTCAGAAAAAGCAATTCATTCTGTTATCCTGTGGAGGTGTTAATTACTGAGGAGCCATACGGGCTTAAGCTCGGCTCCAGCGCTGAAATAATGATTGTCACCGGACAGGATAGGATTATATCTGTTCTTTTGGGGCTTGATAAATAGACGCGGTTGACTTTTACGGCGCGCGGATTAATATTATTCTGCAAAACAGAACGGGGGAGCATAAATAATGTCTATTTATCTGGCGCAACACGGGAAAAGTTTTTCCAAAGAGGAAGATCCGAAAAGAAGCTTGACTCACGAAGGCATAGCTGAAAGCGGCTATATTTCAGAAGTGCTTAAAGACAAAGGCGTTTTTATTTCTTGCATTAAGCACAGCCACAAAATGCGAGCCAAGCAGACAGCGGAGATACTTGCCTCAATGATCAAGCCGGAAAAAGGGATGATGGAAATAGATGGCATTGCCCCGGATGATGACGTTAGAGCCTTCGCCAGGAGTTTAAAGCACGAACAGTTCGCTATGTTTGTGGGGCATTTGCCGTTTATGGAGAAGCTTGTGTCGTATCTGATCAACGGCAGTGAGGAAAAAGCAGTCCTCGAATTTCAGAACAGCGGAGTAGTCTGTCTGGATTTCAATGAGGAGAACGACTCATGGTTTATCAAATGGACTCTCTATCCCAGCATAAGATAGTTTGTCAGCTGCTGCTGCGCGTTTTTCAGAAGAATTGAGCCAAGGGGATTTATTTCATTCCTATGAACAAGGAGAATTGACCCCAATCTTTAAAGGCCATTGGCACTTGCAGCCATCTGAAGCCGTCGCTGTTTTCAAACTTGACTTTTTTGCCTGTAGCCACCATGGGCTCGTCAAAATCAAGTTTTTGGTCAGGGAGCGAAGCTTTTACATTGCCTATTACCATATTGAGTATTTCAGCGAAGGCCTCCTGAGCTTCCTCGGTCAGTTTTTCTATTTCTTCGAACATCAGGCCGGCGTAAACTTTTTTGGCGGTGGCTTCCGGGAAGGTCAACAGCACTGCGCCGGTCAATGTGCCTGAAAAAGTAATTATGCACATGAGGTCGTCGGGATTCCGCACATCTCCATCCAATGCGCGAAATTCATCATGTCTGAACGGTTTTGAGTTGACGGCAGTATCGAAGGTGCTTGTTATCACCTCGGTAAAAGCGTTAATATATTTTACATCCATTGCAGGCCCAATCCCCTTGTCAGTCATTCAGCGCTTTTTGAATATAGCGCCTCAATGTTTTTTTTGCCAGCTAAGCTGACGTCGCTTTTATGAATTGTTCTTTTGACACGCCAGTCACGCGAAGAGTCTTTTTGCGTGAGCTTGCGCCAGAGACTATGTCTATCGAAGACTTTGGAACTCCAAGTTTTTTGCTGAAAAATTTGCAGAGTTCCGCGTTCGCTTTGCCATCTACTGGAGGGGCAGACAGCTGTATTTTTAAATGTTCGCCGTGGATGCCCGCAATTTTTGTTAAGGAAGCTCTCGGCTGAACCCAGCATGGGATATAAATGCTTCCAGAGGATTCAGATATTATATTTGAAATATAGCTGGAAGCTTTCATTTCGTCAAGCTGTGACGTTCAATGATGCGCCTGATTCGCCGCTGCCTTCTTTTTTCTCTTCTGATTTTTCTTTGTCAGAGGTTTCGCTGCTTTTGCTGTCTTCTTCCAAATCAAGGTAGTCTTCTTCTTGTTCCTCATCAGGAGGCATTCCGAGCAGTTTCTTTATTTCTTTGACATCCAAAGTTTCTTTTTCCAGAAGCTCTTCGGACAACTTTATCAGCTGGTCTCTGTTTTCTGTGAGAATGTTTCTGGCGGCGTCTCTGCACTCTTCTATAATCTTCTTCACTTCAAGGTCAATTTCGCGCGCTGTTTCTTCGCCGTAAGGCTCTTCGCGCGTTATGTCTTTTCCTATGAAAATATGCTCAGCTCTTTGTCCGTACTGAACAGGGCCCATTTTTTCGCTCATGCCAAAAGAGCATACCATGGCGCGAGCAGCTCTGGTGGCTTCTTTTATGTCATTTGAAGCTCCGCTTGTCGTATCGTTAAAGGTGAGGAATTCAGCCTCTTTGCCGCCCATTAGAACCTTGATCAGATCAAGCAGTTCGTTTTTGCTCTGAGTGTAGCGGTCTTCTGTTGGAAGCTGCATGGTTGCTCCGAGATAGGCCTGGCCTCTCGGGATGATGGTCACCTTGTGAAGCGGCATGGCATCCGGGCTCATCAAGGCCACTAGTGTGTGTCCGGCTTCGTGGTAGGCTGTCAGTTTGCGTTCTCTTTCGCTTATTTTGCGGCTTTTCCGCTCTCTTCCCCATTTGACTTTGTCGCGCGCTTCCTCAAAATCTGCTATCGTTGCTGCGCTGCGGTCGTTTCTGGCTGCGTGCAGAGCAGCCTCGTTTACCAGATTGGCCAAGTCAGCTCCGCTAAAGCCGGGAGTGCTTTTGGCTATTCTGTTTAAGTTTATTTTTTCGTCGACCTTAATGCTTTTTATGTGGACATCAAGTATTTGCCTTCTTCCCTTAATGTCCGGCAGGTCAAGCACTATTTGGCGGTCAAAGCGCCCGGGGCGCGTAAGGGCAGGGTCAAGAACGTCCGCTCTGTTGGTTGCGGCAAGTATGATTACGCCTTCCTGAGTTTCCAGGCCGTCCATTTCAACCAGAAGCGCATTCAAAGTCTGTTCTCTTTCATCGTGTCCGCCGCCTATGCCGGAGAACCTTGAGCGTCCCACTGCGTCAATTTCATCAATAAATATAAGGCAAGGAGAATGTCGTCTTGCCTGTTCAAACATATCTCTTACGCGACTGGCGCCCACACCCACAAACATTTCAACAAAATCTGAGCCGCTTATTGAGAAGAAGGGCACATTTGCTTCGCCGGTCACGGCTTTTGCCATCAAGGTTTTTCCTGTTCCAGGAGGGCCTATCAGGAGCGCGCCTTTTGGGATTTTGCCTCCGAGCATTTTGTATTTTAGAGGGTCTTTCAGGTAGTCGACAATTTCTTTTGTTTCTTCTTTTGCTTCATCGGCTCCGGCTATGTCGTCAAAAGTGATTTTGTTGTCGTCGGGCATTATCATGCGCGCTTTGCTTTTGCCAAACTGCATCGCCCCTTTTCCAGCCATCTTGATTTGCCTTGAGAATAGAAAATAGAGCAGGCCGACAATGATGATTATCGGGAGAATCGTCAACACCAGACTCTGCCACCATGTTTCCCGGTTGTGGATTGTCACTTGAACTCCCGAGGCTTCTAGCTGTTTTTCTTTCAACATATTTATCAGGCTTTCCGAAAACATTTCAGTGGCAGTGTATTTGCCTTCGGAAGAGTCCATTTTTTTCTGTTTTTTGTCTGTGCGCGCAGGGAATGCCTGTGTGTTTGTCAAAGCGCTCCGATATTTGCCTTTTATAGTCAGTATTCTGTTTGTTTCGGGGGTTATTTCGGCGGTTATTACATTTCCTGCAAGAAGATTTTTTTCAAATTCCGAAGCGTCCCATTTTTCATATTGATCAATAGGGCTGAATTTAAAAATAAGGAGCGTTCCGAGGAACATGAAAATAATAATCCATATAAACAAAGCCATTGGAGGCTTTTTGCTGACAGGGTCCTTGGAGGCGTTATTCTGTGGCGGCGGCATTTTTTCCATACAAAAGTCCGATTATATATTTATTGTTTTTATTAGTTTTTATGAAAAGCTCAAAAGATGGGAATTCAGAACTGTTGAAGCAAGGTCATGCCTTGCGCGGAGCCTTGCTGTCCCATCATCATATAAATCAAAAAACCCAGCAGGCTAAGAATTACTATAACTAGCAGAGCAACCAGGAGCATAACAATTTTCTGACTTTTTTTGTCTTTTTTCCCGTCTTTCTTGGCAAATGGGTCAAAATTATCCATTTTTTTAACAGTGGAAAGTCCAATGTCTGTTCCTTCCAGATTTATTCCGGTTTGTGTTCTCATCACTGTTGTCACAGACTTATCGTCGCAATCATATAATATTTCAACTCCGCCGATTTGAAGAATGTCGCTGTTCTGAAGCTCCTGCTCTGTAATCGGAACATTATTGACGCGAGTGCCGTTTGTGCTATTGTTGTCGCGAATTGTATATGTGTTGCCCGTTTTGACAAAGTCGCAATGATATGTGCTTATTGTTGGATCTTTAATACAGATGTCGCGCTCTTCCGCACGTCCAACAGTATGCAGATCCTTTACAAGCTCAAAGCTTTTTCCTCGCAATTGTTCTGATAAAACTATAAGTTTTGGAGTCCCGCTCATTTTCCACCTGAATAAATATTTTAGCTCAAGTTATTTAATATAACGTGAGAGCTTCAGTTTTCAATTTTTTCTGAAATACATAAAAGCACAAATATAGTTGGCTAATATATAAGATTCAAACTGAATCCAGGAAATCATCTGACAGAAAAGCATTTTTTTTTACTTTTGACACAAAGCGAGCCAGCTGCGCCAAAGAGCGTCGAGAGGCTGGATTCTCAATTATTCTAAACATTTTAAAAAAAATAAACAACAACGATGATTATTCCGACTGGTTGAATATTGTTGAAAAACTGTTATTTTTTATACTTGATGCGGAAATTAAACATGGGGGTCATAAATGCGCGCAGATATTTCTTCTATCAGGAATGAAGATGAATATGACAAAGCAGTTGAGGAAGCGAAAAGAATATACGCAGCCACCCCTAAGCAAGGAACGCCCGAGGATGATCGTCTTGAGCTTCTATTGATGATGATCAACAATTATGAAGGCGAGTCAAAAAATTAACGTATAACAGCATTATTTTTAATTGGTTCATATGATTGACGAGGAGAACAAAGATTATATAGACGCGAGCTCCGATTCTTTACGGGGCGAGCGGGAGTATGAGACCGGCGCTGAACGAGGCGACACGGATTCTCTCGGAATATATTTGAGGCAAATGATGAACAGCTCTCCTTTGCTGACGGCTGTTGAAGAGCGTGCCTTGACAAAACAAATAGGCACGCATATAGAAGAATACCGTCACAGCCTTTGTCAACTGGGGTTTGTTTCACTTGAGCATCTTAAGATTTTTGAGGACTGCAATGCTGAAAGTTTTGAAAACTTCTTTTATCCGTCTTCCATTGGAGCAAAAGGGCATTCGCCTCATGGGCAGATTCTTCTGAAAATGCCGGAATGGAGGAGGGAGATAGCCGACGCATACTTCGATTTAAAAAAAGCTTTTTATGAAGGCAAGGCAAAGCAAATAAAGGAATCAAGAGACAAAACGGTCGAAATTCTTCAGAAATATCCTCTTGTAAGCGACTGCCTTGAAGAGTGGCGGGATGTGGCTCTTGAATATGCCAAGTCGATAAATGTGAACATTGACAAACTGATGTCGAAAGGCGTGGATGGCAATGACCTGACCTTGGTCGTTGATCCTGAGCGGCGCAAGTTTTTGGAAGAAAAGTTTTTGATGTCACTGGAGGACTTTGTGGACGCCCTTAAAGAAATAGAGTCGTCGCGCAAACGCGCTGATTCTGCAAAAAAACATATGCTTGAGGCCAATCTTAGGCTGGTGGTCAGCATCGCAAAAAAATATTGCCGCAGAGGCTTGCCGCTTGTCGACCTTATACAGGAAGGCAATATTGGACTGATGAGGGCTCTTGACAAATTCGACTATAAGCTTGGGCATAAATTCAGCACATATGCGACTTGGTGGGTAAAGCAGTCCGCATCGCGCGCGATTGCCGATCAGGCGCGCGTCATCAGGATTCCAGTTCACATGGTGACGACGATAAATAGAATGAATCAAATGGAGCAGCATTTCATTCAGGAGCACGGCAGGGAGCCGGAAATAGAAGAGCTGGCCGCATGCCTGGAAATGCCTAGGGAGCGGATAAGCGCGATAAAGAAGATGGCTCGTCAGCCGATATCTCTTCAGGCGTCTGTCAGCGAAGAGCATCCTGGAATGGTGGAAGACTTTCTAAGCTCTTCAACCGCTGACGATCCTATCGCGCAAGTGGCTCAAAGCATTTTGAAAGAAAAACTAAAAGAAGCCCTTTCCACATTGACAGAACGCGAGCAACAGATAATAGTTATGCGTTATGGGCTTCATGGGGAATTGCCGAAGACTCTTGTGGAAGTGAGCAAGCATTTTGACTTGACTCGCGAAAGAATAAGGCAGATAGAAATTAAAACTATAGAGAAATTGAGGGATCCATCCAGACTTAAATTTTTTGACGGGTTTTTCCCGGTTTAAAATATATGATTGTGGCCAGTTGACTGCCCAATGGGGGGCATGCAAAAAAGGGGGGCAGGATGAACATAAGATGCGTGGAGCCAATGTTCGGAGCTTGGGAAAGAATGTTGCGGATTCTTTTTAAACCGTTTGACATTGTCAAGTGGTTTGTCTTGGGGGTTGGAGCTTGGTTGACTTATCTCTTTGAAGGCTATAGCGGCTTTTATTTTAATTTCAATTTGCCTTTCAGGGATTTTTTCAGCTCATTTAAGCGCGCGCCTTTTTTCTCTTCTCAGAATCCGCTCAAGTCAATAAGCATGTTTGCCGTGGAAGGAACAGGCGACGCTGGCGGAGTTTCAGATATTTCATACGATAAAATTTTATATGTCGCCATTTTTGCTCTTGCTTTTTTGCTTGTTCTCTTTGTTGTTTTTGCTGTGGCTTCAATTGTTTTATATTGGGTCAAGTCGGTGGCTGAATTTGTCTTTATCGGCAATATTTCTCTAAACCGCGCCGAAATCGTCGAGCCGTTCAAGAAATGTCGCGGATTGGGAACATCCGCTTTCCTGTGGCGAATAGCCCTGAGCTTGATCGCTCTTGTCCTGTTTGTTGCGATTGTGTCTATATCTGCCATTATTAGTTTGCCATGGATAAAGGTTTGCTTTAACTCAGGGAGCATTTGCGCCCCGGACGCATGGGGGATTGCCGGAGGCGTCTTCTTTGTTGTTTTTACATTGGCTCTTTCTTTGTCGACATGGTGCGCATATATGTTTTTCAGGCAATTTGTGATGCCTGTCATGCTCAAGAATAAAATTAATTCGGTGGAAGCTTTCGGCGTTTTTTTCGGCTTGTTGAAAAAGGAGCCTCTGGCATTTGCAAAGTATGTATTTTGCCTGCTTGGAATCAGAATTATAATAGCTTTGATTTTGCTTGTCGCATGCGCCGCGACATGCTGTATTGCTTATGCTTTGTTGCTTATTCCTTATCTTTGGGCTGTGGCCACATTGCCGGCTCTTGTTTTTGTTCGTCTTTACAGCATGGAGTTTATTGCTCAGTTTGGCGATGAATTTAATTTGTTTCCAGATGGTGAAAACTTAATTAATTAAAGAGCTTTCAATTTATGGCTAATCTAAAATCAGGCAATTGCAAGTTCGAGTCGGATGTGGAGCGCTTGCGCTTTTTATTGCAGCTTGCCTGCGATAGCACATGGGAGTGGAATGTTGACGAGGACATTTTTAAATGCTCCGAGTTGGGCTTGTCCGAAAAGGCAATGGATGGCTGTCGCACTGCCATATGGGAAAGGTGTCTTGCCAAAAAAGACCGCGAGGCGTTTAACGAAGCAGCGGACAAGCATTTGAAGGGAGAGACTGAATTTATTGATCTGATAATTCAAGCAGCAGGCGGTCAATGTCAACGGAGTCTGCGCGTAAAAGGCCAGTCTTTTGGTCGCGATGCTGGCGGGCCAGCCTTGCTTATGGGAGTATTTGAGGATGTGACTGATAAATTGAGGGGCGCGCAATTAGCCGAAGAAGTCAGTTTCAGGCAAACTTTGATAGACGCAATGCCTTTTCCTTTCTCTTATCAGGATAGAGACGGAAAATATATGGGGTGCAATATGGCCTTTGAACATATTGTTGGACTTGGCAAAGAAGAGTTTATAGGAAAAACTCCTTTTGATATTTTCCCCGCTCAGGAAGCGGAGCAATACGACGATGATGAGCGCAATATCCTTTCAGGAGGCGGCATGCGCTCATTTGAGGATTCGCTCGAATTGTCATCCGGCGAAAGCTGTCATTATCTTATAGTGAAGGCCGCATTCTATAACGCAACGGATATGCTTCCCGCAGGGGTTATATCTTCTTATATGGATATTACAAAAAAAAGCGAGGCGACAGAGCGACTCCAAACAGAGGGAAAGGATCTTGAGGGAAAAATACTGGAGGCTACAAAAGAGCTGTCCGAAGCCAACAGGCATCTTAATGAGCAAATCCTTCTTAGGGCTGGCGTTGAGGAATCCCTGCGCCTCAGCGAGAAGCGTTTTAGAACCATAGCCGAAGTCAGTCCGGTGGCGTTGTTTATTTCCCGTTTTAAAGATGGCAGGATACTTTTTTGCAATCCTCAGGCAGTCGATCTTTTTGGCGCGGATGAATCCATGATTTCAGGAATCTCCAGTTTTGATTTTTTGGATGATGCGTCTGAAAATAAAGTTATCCTGCGAAAGTTGGCGCGCGATAGCTGTGTGCGTCAATTTGAAAAACGATTGAGGAAGCTTGACGGAGGCTCTTTTGTCGGGAGCATTTCTTTGCAAAGGGGAATATATATGGATGAGGACGCAATATTTTCCAGCATAGTCGATATCACTGACCTGAAAATAATTGAGAAGAATCTCGCCAGAACAATAAAGGAATATCAGAAAGAGATATTGGCGAAGAAGGCTGTGGAGGTGGCTCTCAGAGAGAGCGAAAAACAATACAGAATATTAATGGACACGGTTCAGGTGGGCATTTGGCGGCTGACTGATGACGGCTGCATTATGTTTATGAACACGAAGATGCGCGAACTTCTTGGGATAGATTCTTTTGAGGAGACAAGAGGGCTCTGCTATAAGTCTTTCTTTTCTGACGAAGCCTTGAGTTTGGCGAGAAGAGAGCGCGCAAAGCAAGCTGCCGGTTTTTTCTCTAATTATGAAACCAGATTGGTAGGAAAGGACGGAAAGGAACGAAATATCATTGTTTCTGGTTTGGCTTTATTTTCAGAAACAAGGCCATTTCCTGATTATATTGAAACTTTTACAGATATAACTGAAAGGAAAATTGCGGAGGGAAATGCTGAATTTCATAGAAAGCAACTCATTCAGGCTGACAAGATGGCATCTTTGGGCATCCTTGTGGCGGGAGTGGCGCATGAGATAAACAATCCGACTAATTTTATCGGACTTAATACGCCTATGCTTAGAGACGCATGGAGGTCGGTCGAGCCTATAATTGAAGAATATTATAAGAATAACGGCGACTTTTCTCTCGGGGGACTGCCATATTCGGAAATGCAGGAAATGGTTCCAGCTTTGTTTGACGGTCTGTCGGATGGCGCAAAGAGAATAAAGAATATTGTAAGCGGTTTGAAAGATTATGCAAGGCATGACAATTTTTCGGATATGAATGAGGCGTCTGATCTCAACAAGGTTTTGTCGGCTTCGTTGACTTTGCTTGCCAATATGATAAAAAGGTCGACAAAAAAAATGGAGATCAAGTATAACAAAGATGCTCCGAAAGTCAAAGGCAATGGCCAACGGATAGAGCAGGTGCTGATCAATGTGATACAAAATGCCTGCCAGGCTTTGCCGTCTGTTGACTGTGGAGTTGCCGTGTCTATAATAGACAGAGGCAATCGGGTTGTCATTGAAGTGGCGGATGAGGGAGTGGGGATTCCTGAAGAAAATATTAAAAATATTTTTGATCCTTTTTTTACAACCAAGCGGGATATTGGCGGCACCGGGTTGGGGCTCTCTATTTCTGCTGGAATTATAAAGGATTTTGGCGGAGAGTTGAATGTTGAATCGCAGGAAGGCAAGGGAACGGTCGTGTCTATTTGCCTGCCTGCTCAGCTTGAAGATAATAAAAGAATCGACGCGGTCAGTCGATATTAAATAAATTTACAAGGAGGAAAGAATGCAAAAAAATCCATTGTTTCCAATACTGATTGTCGATGACGAGCCAAACGCTTTGGTCAGCTTGAAGGCGGCTCTTCACGTTGCCGGATTTACAAACACTATTCAGTGCGAAGATCCTTTGAAAGCTTTGGAGATGACTGCAAAAAATAACGCGGAAATAATTCTTCTTGACCTGGAAATGCCCGGCAAGTCTGGACATGAAGTGATGAAAGATATTCTTTTAGAGTTCCCGGACACAATTATAATAGTGGAGACAGGCTACAACGAAGTGGAGACGGCGGTGGAATGCATGAAAATGGGCGCTTTTGATTATCTGGTGAAGCCTATTGATAAAAACCGGCTGACGGCAAGCGTTGCCCGCGCAATAAACATAAGAGAACTGCAAAGAGAAAATACCTTGATGAAGCAGTTCCTGCTTGATGAAGCATTTGAAAAACATGAAGCTTTTTCATCAATTATCACAAGAAGTTCAAAGATGCATGTAATATTTCAGTATTGCAAAGCGATAGCCCCCAGCAGCAGGGGCGTTCTTATCACTGGAGAGACCGGCTCGGGAAAGGAGCTTTTTGCCAAAGCCGTTCATGACCTAAGCGAAAGAAAAGGAAAGTTTGTGCCTGTGAATTTGGCCGGAGTTGACTCGGGTGTTTTTACCGACACACTTTTCGGACACGTAAAGGGAGCTTTTACCGGGGCTGACCATTTGCGCAAAGGTCTGGTTGAGAAAGCCGCTGGCGGAACCATCTTTTTTGACGAGATTGGAGACTTAGCCATAGACGCGCAGGTTAAATTGCTCCGCCTTCTTCAGGAACGCGAATATACTCCCTTGGGCTCGGACGTCTCCAAAATAACCGACGCAAGAGTGATAGTGGCAACTCATGCTGACTTGGAGGCTTTGGTTGAATCTGGAAAATTCAGAAAGGACCTTTATTACCGGCTGAAAACGCATCACATACATCTTGCGCCTTTGCGGAAAAGGCTTGAAGACATAGAGCTTTTGCTTGATTATTTTTTAGAATCCGCGGCTTTGGAGCTGGGGAGAAACAAGCCGTCTTATTCAAATGAATTGATTATGTTTTTGAAAACTTATCATTTTCCGGGGAACATTCGTGAATTCCGGGGATTGGTTTATGACGCTTTGAGCAGAAACAAGTCCCATAAGGAGCTGTCCATTGAGTCTTTTCGGGAAAAGCTTGGATCAATGCCGGAAGAGACAAAAAAACATCGCCCTGTTGATCCCATGCCCGCTAGAGACTCGGGAGGCGGAATCCTTTTCCCTGGCGATTTTCCAACGGTAAAGGATGCTGGCAACTTTCTTGTAAGTGAAGCGTTAAAGCGTTCCAGAAATAATCAGAGCGTGGCTGCGCAAATGCTTGGGATTTCCCAGCAGGCCCTAAGCAAAAGATTAAAGAAGCTCAGACAGGAAAAAAATAGCTGACTCTGGAGCGTTGGCATTGGCGGAGCAGTCTTGTTAGTTTTAAATGTCGCAATATTTGTTGATTCCATCCCTTTTTGTGAAAGATGGAAAAGCGTTGCAAATTAACCCGTTGTGGCTTTCTTTTTTTTTAAGTTCAAAGTTGATTGCGTCCCCTCAATGTCGGCTTTGTATATGTTTTTTAGCGGCAGTCTTTGGTTGTCAAGGAATTACGGATAAAAATCAACAATGGCAGCAATATTGCTATGCTTTCTGGCAACTTAACTATTATTGGGGGGGACATGAGGAGGACGCGTATTTTATTGGCCGAGGACGAATTTTACACTCGATTGAGCATGAACATCATTTTAAAGAAGGCTGGCTATCAGGTGACGGTTGTGCCCAATGGAGCAACAGCGATGAATTGCATAAATATGGAGCCCAATTCGTACGATTTGCTCATGACAGACGCATTGATGCCGGAAATAAGCGGAGAGGAGCTTATCCAGAATCTGAAGGACAAACAAATTGATATTCCATCTATTTTGTTTTCCGGGTCTTTCGAAAAAATAGACGCAAGAGGAGGGAGGAATATTGGCTGCGACGAATATATGGCAAAGCCATTTACGAAAGACGAGTTGCTTGGCTGTGTAAGGAGAGTCATCCAAAAAAGCGAAGAAAAGCTCCTTCCTGCGGATGTCTCGGATAAGAATCGTCTTGATTCTGGCAAGCAGCTCCTGGATGGTGAAAATTTGTTGAGTGGAAAACTCGATTTTGCTTTCAGGCAGTTAAATGAATGCAAAGTTGGCGAGGCCTTTGCTTCTGCGCGGGATTGCACGGATGGATGTGACTTGATTGTTTCTGAAGTGGCAAGCAGCAGCAACAGCAACTCTTTTTTCATCACTATGCTTAAGGCATTTTTCATTGCGAATAATCGCTCTGAAAATTCAGGCAAAAAACTGTTTGAAAATTTGAATAAATGCTTGTTGAGCTCTAAGCCGGCCGTTATAGCGTCAGGCTTGCATCTCAGAATAAATCTGCGGGAAATGTGGATAGATGCAGTGTCAGTTGGATTGTCCCATCTTTATAGGTATAAGTCTCAAAATCCTTTTTCCGTGTATAAGCCTTTATCATTGTCTTGCAAGGAGAATATAGAGCTCGGAATGTCTGAAAATATTCCTTTGGTCACAAATCGCTTTGCGATTGAGCCTTACGACAGAATAATAATATTCACCAAGGAAATGCCAGAGTGCCTTTCGTGCAATTTCGGGGACGGGGATAGGCAGAGGCTTGGGGGGGAAGGAGTCAGGATGTTCCTGCGGCGCAACTTTAAGAACTCCATTCAAGACATGGTCTCCAATACTTGGGATGATGTCATGGCTTACTCGGATAATTCGTTGAAAAAGAACATGCTGATGCTTGGCTTCGATATCCCTCCAAAGCAATAAAATTGCCTTCTATTTCAGAGCTCTTTCCAAAACGCTTTTGCAGTATTCGCAGTTGTCACAATTCCTTTTGCAGTGCGATGTCTTCTCAAAAAAGTCCGCGGGGAATTTAGAGTTGTCGATATAATGCGGCGCAAATATGGGCGAGAACGAAGGCTCGAAAAGATCAAGCAGATTCCCGTTGAATTTTCTGCTTGTGTATGCGCCGATTACCATTCGCGGATGCGAGTGCTGGCGCGTCGCAAGCTTTGTGACCGGGATAATATCGTCATAGTTGGATATGTCTTCCGGCCTTATCCATGAGCTTTGTATTATGGCGGGCCAGTTTCTTTTGTCTTTGTACAGGTTCCAGCAGACGTGCGGAGTCCAGTCGGGAATGTTTTTTATTTCGTCGATTTCGGAGTCATGGGCCACTGTGTTGTCGTGAAAAGTTTGTCCGGGGCAACAATAAAGGCATCCGCTGTTTGCCAGCATATAAAGACCTTTGCCATTTGCCTCGCACCAACTTTTAATTTCTTTTATGCAGGAAATGTTGCGCTGCATGTCTCTTTGTATATAGAAGCTGTCAAACAATCCCGAAACGTAGCTCATTGCCTGCGTCGTTCCTATTTTCATGTTGACAGACGCTCTTACTTCTGTTTTTGGAAAATATTTTTTTACAGTGCGTGCGATGGTCAGGGAGGTTGTTGTCACAATATCCGCTCCGCCTGCGATGTTGTGCAGATGCTCGAGGATCGAAAGGACTTCATTTTCCAAATGCTGGCTGACGGCATATGCTCCGTTGCAATTGGAATTAAACAGCAAATCCAGCTTGACCCCCATTTCCCTTATTGATATAAGGTCGTTTTCCAGTTGGGCCTGCGCGTTCCAGTCCATGCCGCCGCGTATTTTCCCGAGCCTTGCGCGACCCGACGCCTGGCCAACCCAGGGGAAGTAGACTTCCGCTATATGTTCCCGATAATCGTTGACTATTTGCGGAAATTCTTCTCCGTTTTCCGGATGTTGGTATCCAATCGCATATTTCATTTTTTCACCTTGCTCAGTCAGCTTCGTGTTCAAGTTTTTCTCTAAAATCACTTCTTTTAGAATACTCTGCTTCTTTGTCCCAGTCAACGTCTCAGGACTTGCGTCTGCGGAATTTATTTTTCAGGCTTATCATGCAAGCTTCCTCTTCCTGCGCGTTTTCGGCGGGGAGGCTTGAGGAGGAAGTCCCAGGCAGGGCCTTGGTGGGCGGACAAATGAATCATTTTAATTATGTTGGGGTCAATTTTGTCCCATGGATAAATTCTGCTGGGTTTGTCTTCAAATGATTTCAAAATGGCGTTATGCAGAAATTCCTGCTTTGTCTCGGGAGACAGATAGAACACAGAGTCAAGAAGATTTTGTTCTGGCGAAATAATTTTTTCTTTAATGGCTATTTCTTGTATTTTGGTGTTTGGGAGGATGCGGATTCCAATGGAGGCGAATATGACGCATGATTTTAGTTTGTTGATGTTTTCGAGTCCTTCGATAACAGTGCGCGGAGTTTCGCCTGGTCCGCCAAAGATAATGAAATGGGCGCAGGGAATGCCGGAATCTGTGAAAAGGTTGTTGGCGGCCTCCACTGTTTCCCAGGAAAATCCTTTTTGCATGCCTGCCAATGTTGTGTCAGTCGAAGCGTCGGAGCCCCATTCAACTGCGCTCAGTCCTGATTCTTTAAGCAAGGCCACGTCTTCGACAGAGAATTTTTGCGGTCTGAAATATCCCATCCAGCGTATGCCCAGTTTGCGCCGCGCAATTTCCTCCGCTATTTTCAGGCAATGCCCCTGCTGGTCGTTGAATACGGAATCTGTGATGAAAACATACTCAGTGTTGTATGTGTCTTTCATAAATTCAAGTTCATCCGCCACCTCCACTGGGCTTCTGAAGCGATAACTTTGCCCTTCCAGCAGTGGGTAGTTGCAGTATGCGCATTTAAACGGGCATCCGCGTTTTGTCTGTATGTTGAGCATTCCGCCCTTGGATTTATAATATTCGGCAAAGGTTCTTCGAGGATGCCGCAAGGGCAGGGGGGGGGCCTTGCCTGTCAGTATTCTATTTTCCGGCTTTTTGTCCTCGGCCAAGAGCTCTATCAGTTCAACGAAGCTTGTTTCTCCCTGTCCGGTTATTCCGTAATCGGCTTTTGTTTCTTTGAGGATCTCTTCGGGGAAGATTGAGAACGCGCTTCCGCCTAAAATCAAGGGCGCTCTTGTCATCTCGCGCAGTTCGCGAATCATTTTTTTGAAGAGCTCCAAATAGGAAATCAGGTTGTGGCTGTTTATGTTGTCGATGTTTCTCAATGAGATCCCGACGCTGTCCGGCTTGAATTCCTCGATGACTTTTTGCAATGAATCCATGGAGCTTTTGGATGCCAGCAGATCCCATTCGGTCACTTTGTGCCCGCGCTCTCGGACGGCCTCCGCGACGATTGCCATGCCGAGAGGATACACTGGATATGGCTCGTTGCATTCGTTGCATGATATTAAAAGAACTTTTGCCATTTTTAAAAGAAGTCCCAAATTGAGTTTTTGTCCGAGCAGTCTATTTCAGTTTGTTCGTCTGTTTCGCTTGCTTCAAGCATTACAAACGCCGCGCCGTTGGCGGAGGCTTTGGATTTCGAACAGTTGAGGGCTCCGACTATTATTTTTTTTGCGGCTCCTGCGCCAAGGAGAAGTTTTGCCGTTGTCAGCGCGTTTGATCCAAGAGCGTTTTCTTCGCCCACGCAGAAAGTAGGGCCTGTTAGTTTGAAATGCGCGGCGCATTCACCCAGCACAATTCCGGGGAGAGTGTATGAAAACATATTGGGACTTGCAAACAGTCCGTCTTTTTCAAGCGTTGTTTCGTAGTATGCTGAGTCATTGTCCATGCAGCCGCATTTGGTGGAGATTATAATTCCGATCGCTTGTTTTTCATTGTTCTGTTGGACTTTGGCGTCGACAAGGGTCAGGCCAACGGCGGCAAAGCCCAGTTTTGTGTACGCGTCCAATCGCCCGTATCTTTTTAATGGCAGGGAGGTGAATTCTTCTGACGGCGCTGAAACTGGCTGCCCGTTGTCGAATTCCGGCTTTGCTGATCTTGAGCTGTTCAGCAGTCCGTATCCTTTTGATGAAATCCAGCTTCCGCCTGTTGCTTTTATTTGCATTATTCAATCTTTCCAGTTTCAGTCAATAGGAGAGCCGCGTTTATTCCGCCGAATCCTGAATTGCTTGTGAGTATGTTTTTGCCCGGAATTGTTTGAGAAAGTTGCGACGCTCTTCCCTGCGCTCGCGCTTCCGGGGCTTTCAGCCCTGCCGTAGGAGGAACTGTTTTTTCAGAAATGGCTTTGGCGCAGGTCAGAGCTTCTATTGCGCCTGCGGCTCCCAGTGTGTGCCCGATTGCTCCTTTGATGGAAAATATCGGAAATTTTCGCTTGCCGAAAATGTTTTCAATTGCGGATAGCTCCATGCCGTCGTTATAAACAGTGCCAGTGCCGTGAGCGCAAAAAGCTTCTATGTCGCTTGGAGACGCGTCAGCCATTTTTAATGTCGCGTTGATGGCGTCGCTCAGGCCACAGCCGTCCCGGGCCGGGCCGGTTATATGGTTTGCGTCGTTTGCGATGCCCCAGCCACTTACTTCAGCCATGGGCTTTAGGCCCTGCGCAATGGCCTTGTCTGTAGCCATTAAGACGATTGCTGCGGCTCCATCGCCGAGGGCCAGGCCGTCGCGCTTTTCATCAAATGGCCGACAGACTGTAGGCGACAGCGCTTTTAGGGCTGAAAATCCGGTGAACACAAAGCGGCTCACAATATCTGCCGCGCATACAATTGCGCTGGAGCATTTTCCTTCAGATATCAATTGCGCGGCCATTGCTATTCCGACAGTTGACGAGGCGCATGCGGCGTTTATTTCCATGCCGCCTGAATTCAGTTTTAGTTGATTTGCTATATGTTGGCGATATTCATTAGGGAGAGTCATTCTGTCATATTTTCTTCCAGCCGCCTTGGATTCGATGTGCTCCACGTTTTCTTTGACGCCAGTCCATATGACAAAGCTGTTTTCAGGAACATTGCTTAGTTGCTTTATTGCCCTTTCAGCCAGCTCCAATATTCGGTTCTCAAACGCGCCTTCGTGAAGACCTTTTACGCAAGCGGCCTTGTGATGTTCCAAGTTTTCAGTGGAGAAATGTTTGAGCTCAGCAATAGCGGATTTTCCGTCGCAAAGGGCTTTCCAGTTTTCTTCCAGCGTATCTCCGAGCCCCGTTGCAATGGAGCCGTCTATTATACAAACTTTTCGTTTCAAAAAATGTGGTCCTCTTTAAAAATGCCTCTGATTGCCATTGGCAGACAATTAATATATAACGGTTGGAGTGAATGTAAAATTTTCCGGCGAATTTTAAGGCTTAAAGGGGGGATTGTCAATTATTTGAGTTTTTTATGCAAAAATCCACGTTTATTGCTGAAAAATCCATAGTTGGAAGCTGTTTGAACTATTACTATATAGAAAGAAGTTTAAGAATACATTAACAGCAAATACAAAAGAGGGCACAGAGAATGAATAAAGAATATGATGTTATAGTTGCGGGCGGCGGTCCTGGTGGAGTTTGCGCGGCAATAGCGGCGGCGCGCAAAGGGCTTTCTGTTTTTATGGCGGAGCATTACGGGTTTGCGGGCGGCATGGCCACAGCGGGGCTTGTCAATCCTTTTATGTGTTATAAGTCAGATAAAAGAAATTTGGCGAATCCTATTTTTAGAGAGATAATTCAGGAGCTTGGCGTGCTTGGCGGCATTGATGAAAATGGCTATGTGTTCGACGATGAGATATTGAAGATAGTCCTTGACCAGATGCTTCTGGCTTCTGGCGTTGACGTTCTTTTTCATGCTTCGCTTGTCGGAGCCGACTGCGTGGATGGGCATGTTGAGTCTGTGGACATTGCCACTAAGTCCGGCCTGAAAAAAATGAGCGCAAAGATTTTCATCGACGGCACCGGAGATGGCGATTTGGCTTATTACGCTGGCTTTAAATATGAGATGGGCCGAAAAGAAGACGGAGCCTGTCAGCCTTCCACGTTGTGCTTCAGGCTTGGCGGGGTTAAGGGGTTTAAAGACATGCCGGAGTTGCGTCAGCACATGAGCGAGATTTATCTTGCCGGAAAAGAATCAGGCGAAATCAGCGATCCGCGCGAGAACGCGCTTATTTTTAGAACTCTTCAGGAAGAGAATATTCATTTCAACACTACGCGCATTGTCGCGCAAAACAGCGCGACTTCGGAAGGTCTGACCAATTCCGAGTTGGAAGGACGCAAGCAGACAATGGAGCTCTTTAAGTTGTTCAAGGAAAAATCATCTTTTTGCAAAGACGCTTATCTTCTCAAAATTGCCACTCAGATTGGCGTGCGTGAAACAAGGCGCGTGTTGGGCAGCTATGTTTTGACAGAGGATGAGGTTGTTGGCGCGGCCACGTTTGATGATGCCATTGCCAGAAGCAATTATCCTGTGGATATTCATAGCCCGACAGGAGCTGGAACTGTAATCAAGCGCGTGGAAGGCGAGTTTTATGAAATCCCCTATCGTTGCATTGTGCCTGAAAACAGCAAGAACCTGATTATGGCTTGTCGCGCAATAAGCTCCACTCACGGCGCGCATTCCTCATTGCGCGTCATGCCGGTTGTGGCTTCGATTGGCGAAGCCGCCGGGCTTGCCGCCGCAAAAGCTCTTGAATCTTCCGTTGATGTGGGCAATGTTAACGGGAAAGAGCTTAAAAAGGACATATTTGAAGCGGATGACAGACTGTTGCAAAAATAGCAATTCTTATATCTTTTTAGAAGAAAGAAACACATGGCTCGTTGCCGCAGAGGCTGATTTTATAAAGCTGTGCCGCTTCGAGCCTTTTAAGTCCACGGGCAGGGGAGGGCAGAAGAAAAACAAAACTTCTTCCGCCGTCCGCCTTGTTCATATACCCACAAGTATTTCCGTTGAGGCTTCGGGGAGCCGCTCCCAGCATGAGAACCGTTCCGAAGCGATAAAAAAAATGAAATTTCGCCTGGCGCTTTTGGTCAGGTCGAAAAACAGCCCTGTCCCTGAACCGCTTGAGATGAGCATGAATAATGCAAAATATCCGCAATGGGTGGCGTTTGTTGTCGACAATCTTTTTGATTGCGGCTTCGATATAAAGGAGGCGGCTATTCAAATTGGATTTTCCTCTTCAAAATTAGCCAAATTGCTTTTTCGGGATTCAAACCTTTGGCAGGATATAAATTTCCGCAGAGGCCAAAACAACTTGCCGCCATTAAGAAATCCTAAGTCTTAATATAAAAAATCGGACTATGTCCGGACGCCATTCAGCGGCGGAATCGCTGGTCGGCGAAGCCACTTTAAAACCCACTTCGTGGGCGCGACAGCGCGCATGGCCTAATGTCAGAGCTGCTGGCTGTTTTTAAAGCGAAGCTAAAACAGGCAAATGTTGCCTCCGCGCCCGTGCATTGGACTTTTGGCGGGTCCGTCGCCTTGCTTTTCCTCGATAAAAATGTCAAAGATTTAGAATTTGGGAATTGACTATTGAAGGGATAACTCTATTATATATATATAATTATATTTTATATTTAAAAGAGGTGAAGAAGTGAAAGCTTTTGAATTTATCACTCCAGAGAAAATTGTTATAGGGTCGGGAAAGCTGAATGAAGCGGATTCGCTTATGTCCAGTTTCGGGAAGAAAGCTCTGATCGTTTGCGACAACTGGGCTTGTGCGTCAGGAGTTGCCGAAAGATTATCGGGCATACTTGGAAAAGCCAGAATAGAATCTGTCATTTATGACAAAGTTATTCCTAATCCAACTTCCACGCTGATTGATGCTGGCGCAATAGTGGCAAGACAGGAGCAATGTGATTTTGTGATTGGATTAGGCGGCGGTTCTTCAATGGATGCGGCTAAAGGCATTGCGGTGGCAGCCACTCACGAAGGGCCTATATGGCCCTACGCCATTGGAGAAAAGGCGGTGACTGACGCGACACTTCCGATAGCTGCGATATCCACCACCTCGGGCACAGGAAGTCAATGCACAATTTTTGCGGTAATTGCCAATCCGGAAACTAAACAGAAGCCTGGTATGGGATCGCCGCATATCATGCCAAAGCTGGCTCTTGTTGATCCAGAGCTTATGCTTTCTTTGCCTTCCCAGTTGACTGCTAATACTGGTTTTGATGTTTTTTCGCATGCGGTTGAGGCATATACTTCAAATGCCGCTTCTGAAATGACTGACATGTATGCGGAAAAAGCTTTAAAATTGGTTGGTCAGTACTTGGAGCGTTGTTATAAAGATGGCAATGATCTGGAAGCGCGCGAGCAAATTGCCTTTGCCGATACTTGTGGCGGAATTGCCATTTGCAACGCTGTGGTTACCTTGCCTCACGTGATGGCGCATGTTATCGGCGGTCATTTTGAAGATATACCGCATGGCGACGCGCTGTATTCCATTTATCGTGAATCGCTTAAATTCAATTCCAGGGCGTTGCCTGAGAAGCACAAATTTATAGCGAACGCTATCGATCCAGGCAATAATGATGTTGTTTCAGCTTTTGACAATTACTTTGGACGTTTCGATTTTATGCATATGCTCAAGAAAAAGTACGATGAGTTTCCTGAAATAATTGATCGCCTGGCGGAAGATTCTTTCACATATATGAAGGGCATCGCCGAACTTAATCCGGTTCCAGCCACTGTCGAAGACGCGAGAAATATTTTGTATAATTCTCTTAATTGAAGGGCATGGCTAAGACAATCTTTATTGAGGCGCTATTGACTTTGCTCTTTATGCATTTAAAATTTTTATATAAATATAAAATAGGTGTTGCGCATGAAAGAAAAAGAAAATAAGAAGAAATACGCTGTTCCGGCGGTGGATGGCATGTTGGATATATTGGAGTTTCTTTCTGAGAATCAGAGGCCCTATGGGGTCACCGAGCTGTCCAGAGAACTCGGAGTTTCGACCAATTTGGCTTTCCGTGTTTTGAAAAGACTTACGGACAGAGGGTATGCTGAAATTGACATCGAGTCCGGCGGCTATCAGTTGAGTTCGCGGTTTTTCACTTTGGGCATGCGGCTTTATTCGCGCTTCGATTTGCGCATTCGCGCCAGGCGGCATCTTGAAAAACTTTGCCGGGACACTGGCGAGACATGCCAGATTCAAATTCCTGACGGGGACAGAATGCTGGTGCTTGATTGTGTTAATCCGCCTGTCGATTTCTTTCTTCAGGTGGTCCCTGGCAGTCGTCTTTATTGCCATGCGAATGCTTTTGCCAAGGCTGTTCTTGCATTTATGGAGAATGCTGAGGCGGCAAATATTTTATTAGGAGACATGCCTAAGCTTACAGATAAGACAATCACTTCCAAGAAAAAGTTGCTTGAGGAATTGAAGCAAGCCGGGAAATGCGCCCTTGCTTATGATGACAATGAATACAATGAAGGGATATTCTGCATAGGTTCTCCTGTTTTTAATGTGAGCGGCGAGCCTGTCGCTGGGATTGGCGTCACCGGGCTCTCCAGCCGCTTTGACAAAAAGAACAAGCCTGCGTTTGAAAAGCTTGTGCTGGAATGCGCTGCTGCATTGTCTTCAGATATCGGCTACACTGGCGTTTGTTTCAAGAACTTAAAAGGTAAATGAACATGAGCCAATTCCGCAATCTTTCCTCAGAATCCAAAATGTTGTGGGGCCTGAAAGAGTATTTTGCCTCCGGCCTCTTCGAGGACGCAAAAGCGCCAATGTTGAAGAGAATGGCGCGAGCGGTCAAAAGGCATCTTGAAAATTCAGATGTTTCTGAATATTCGCAAAGTCCTCTTTATCCTTGCGGGAATGCTGATATTTGGCGAGCGTCAGAAAATTTGATTGCGTTTAATTACTCTTTTTCCATATCATTCAATCAGGATAGCTTTAATGATCTTTGCGAAAAAGAATCCAATGAAGATTTTCAAAATATTCTTTTAAACATAAAGGATGAACTGAAGAGCATTGCCGCAAATCCATTGTCCAGCAAATTTGCGATTGGCGGGGCTGGCTACACGCATTCCATCATTGATTATGAGAGGATTCTTGAAGATGGATTGTTGCGGTATCGCGAAAGGATAGCGCAGAAACTTGGGGCAACTGACAGTGTCGACGCGGAATCGTTTTATTCACCTCTGCTTGAGGTTATGGATGCCATCATTGCTTATCATGGAAGATGCCTTGAACATTTGCGGCAAGTTTATGCAAATCAACCTTCCCCTGACCTGGGCAAGTTAATCAAAGCTTTGGAGCATGCGCCGCTCAAGCCTGCGTCTAATTTTTATGAAGCGATTCTGTCCGTAAACTTTATGTTCTATCTTGACGGAGCGGACTCCATAGGTCGCTTTGACATTTATATGCGCAGATTTTACGACAGCGGCAAGGAGGCTCCCCGCCTCCTGAAAGCATTCTGGGAGAATATGGATGCAAGAAATGGTTGGCACATGATTCTTGGCGGAACCGACCCGAAAGGCAGTTCCTACAGCGATTTTACCGCGCTTTGCCTGACAACAATGAAAGGCATGAGAAGGCCGAATTGCGGAGTCAAAGTCAATAAAAATATGGCGGATGAGATATGGGACGCAGCTTTTGACGCGCTGGAAAGCGGCTGCGGGAATCCAGCGTTTTACAATGAAGAGTTGTATCTTGAAAACATCCCCGAGCACACTGGTGTTTCGGGCGATGATATTTACAGTTTTGCATTCGGAGGCTGCACTGAGCTGATGTTTAATGGACGCTCAAATGTGGGCTCTATAGATGGGGGAGTCAATATACTTTCCGTTCTTGAAGAATCGATTAGAGTCCATCTCAAAGAAGCGGCTGGCTACGAAGAATTCGCAAGCTATTTTAAAAATGACCTATGCAGCAACATCAATGCGGCTCTTGATGAAATAAATTTAAACCAGCAACACAAAGCTGTTCACAAGCCGCAAATAATAAGAACGCTTTTTGTTGAAGACTGCATCGATCGCGGCGCGGAATTCAATTCCGGCGGGGCGAGATATAACGGAAGCGTTGTCAATTTTGCGGGTCTGGCAAATGTGGTGAATTCTCTCTTTACAATAAAGAAATTTTTTGAGGGAGTTTTGAACATCAGTGGAGATGAATTTTTGAATATGTTGGAAAATAATTTTTCAGAGCATGAAAAAGAGCTGTTAATAATCAGGCGTTTTGAAAAGTTTGGAAATAATTCAAAAGAGATAAACCTGATGGCGCAAGAGCTTTCAACGCTTATTTTCAGCGAGGTATTGAAGCGCAAGTGCTGGCGTGGAAACGGTTTTTTTCTGCCATCGTGCATTATGTTTGTGACTTACGCGGCGCTTGGGGCAAATATCGGGGCCACGCCGGACGGCAGGCTCGCCTCCTCTCCCATCGCGGATTCTGTTGGCCCTATGCAGGGCACTGACAGAGACGGGCCAACATCGATGCTGTCGTCAACGGCATTTTTGCCGCAAAGCAAAGGAATTGGCACTCTTGTCCTTAATTTGAGACTGGACAAAAAACTTTTTAAATCGCCTGGCACAAGGAAAAAAGTCAAAGAGCTTATTCTTTCCTATTTTAATCTGGGCGGCATGCAGCTTCAGATAAATGTGATTGACTCCGACGCCCTGCGCAAAGCAATCGATTCGCCTGAGAAATACGACAACCTTATTGTTAGAATCGGGGGCTACTCCGAGTATTTTAACCGCCTTTCCGATGACCTGAAAAAAGAAGTCCTCCAAAGAACAGAGCACAGCATTTAAAAACAAAAAGGGCAATTTATGGACGCTTTAAAAAGAATAGAGATTTTGCGGGAAAGATGCCTTGAAAGAAAATGGCAGAAATGGCCTTGGGATAACGTTGTTGATGCAGATTGCTTGAAGGGCTCGGAAGATATTCACTCTATACAGTTGAGAAGGGGAATATTGGCCAGGGATCGCTTGATGAACGCGCGCTTTGGCATTGACGATCTGGAAATCTTGGCTGGGCGCATTGAGGCGGTAGAATACAGCAGCGCAGAAATCGACAACGCGGACGAGTACCTTAAAGGTGGCGGTCTCCACGGACTTTCCGGTCAGACTGGGCATTGCGAACTGGACAGAACAAGAGTCTTTGACTGCGGAATAGGCGGTTTGATTGATGAAATAAAAGAGAGACAGTCCAACTTTAAAGAAGAGGGATGCAGAGAGACATTTCAATCTTTTATTTATGCCCTTGAGGGGCTGTCTGGATTCATTGGAAATGCTGGAAAAGGCGCGCTGGGTGCAATTGCTCCTGACAGTCCGGAATGGCGCGTTTCTGAATTGAACAAGATCAGCGAGTCATGCGCGCGGATTGCGCTTGGAGCTCCAGAATCTTTTCGGGATGCGCTCCAGCTTTTGTGGCTCATTGACATGGGCGTAATGCTCGCGGACCATGTGGGATTGACTGTGCCGGGGCGCATTGACCAGACGCTGTATCCGTTCTATAAAAAGGACATTGAAAGCGGAGCCTTGACGGATGATGGGGCTCTTCTTTTGTTGGAACAGTTTTATCTGTTAATAAATGAATTGGTTCGTGACGGACTTGCGATGTCTGTTATGATCGGCGGAAAGGATTCCAGCGGACAGGATATGACAAATGAGCTTTCGTATCTGGCTCTTGAGGCCTTGCGGCGCACTAATTTGGTTTATCCCACAGTGGGCCTTTGCTGGCACGATGGCACGCCTGAAAAATTGACTAAGCTTG
>CAZYVR010000030.1:0-26462 GCA_964651145.1 uncultured Victivallales bacterium
ACAGGCCAATCACTTTCAAAAAATTATATCCCGCTTTCAAATTGAATCCGATCGACCCTGAATTTAAAAAGAAATATATTTCATTTATGCAATCTCCAAAGGCGGAGGTGGGCACTTATATCAGACTAAAAATGAACTACTGCTCGCCAAGGATTTATCTGACGGAAGAAGCGGAATGCCGCCGACTTTATGCCCAAAAACGCTTCAAGCGCTTTGTTGAGATATATCGCAAAGCAGGCGAAAAATGCATTGGCGGACATACCAACACACAAGCCTATGATTTAGTTTGCTTATCTGAAAACTGGGGCAACACCTCATCATATTATGGCAAGCCAGGGCCGCTTCCGCAAAAGAATGACAAGGCTTTGATAATGCCTCTGGCTTTTGAAGTGAAGCGCCTTTACAATCCCACTTTGGCAACTGCCGGGATTTTCAACCAGCACCCTCTATCAGGCTCAGAACAGCAAGTCGATGTTTATGTGACAAATGATCTGAACGAGGACGGAGAGTTCAAGGTCGCGGCTCAGTTGAATTTCAACGACGAGAAGATTATTGCCTTGGGCAAACTGGATTTTGGAAAGCTTAAAGGTATGGAGCAGAAAAAAATGACTCTTTCCTATAAAGCCCCTGAATTTGACGCAACAAAAAGAGGCAAGCTGGAACTGTTCCTGTTTAAAAACGGCAAGCGTGTTGGTGACAATTATTATCCCATTTCAATTCCTGAAAACAAGCTAAAAGTGGAGCCGGGCCTGAAGGTGGCTCTTTACGATAATTTCGGGCGGGTATTCCGGGGCGTTAACGGAACTGTCACAACAACGGAAGTCCTGAAAGACTTCGGGTATGCCTTTGAGCCTGTTTCAGATTTCTCAAATCTCGATTCATACAAATATCTGATTGTAGGAGCCAACAGCTTCGACAAGGACTTGGTGTCTTCCTCCGACATCATCTTCAAGTGGGTAAAAGATGGCGGAAAACTGCTCTGCTTCGAGCAAAGCCTATGCGGCAAAGTTCCGTTTTATCCAAACAACAGCATTGTCGCTGGATCGCCCTCGACATATGTTTCATTGACAGTCTATGACCATCCATTGTTCGCCGGTTTGGAGCAGGAGGATTTCGACACCTGGGCCAAGCATCGCGGCACAATGTTTGATTACGCAATCGGCCCGTTGAACGAGGGGCTTGTCGCAGTATCTCCCACTGGGAGCTGGAAAGACACCGATGAAATAAAAGCGGTCATATCGGATGTAAAATTAGGCAAGGGACAAATAATTTTCTCTCAGCTTTCAGCCACCAAACGCTACAAGCTCGACGCCGTGGCGAAGTCATATTTGAAGAACACGCTGAATTATTTTTCAAAAGCCGGCGTTTCCAATTTTGCGGCAAAACTGCCGGAGCAGGAGTTCAGCAAGGTCACATATCTTGAAGACAAAGATGCTTTTTATGTTGACCTGAGCAAAGTGGTAAACCAAGGCTTTAAAGATGATATTTCCGGCGACAAAAAAGGCGGCTGGAGTGATTTTGGAGTTTCAAACGACTTCAAGGAAATTCCACCCGGCGTAAGCAGGCTTCAGGGCTCAGTTCCTTTCAAAATCATTGATCCTGCAAAGAATCATGGCAAATCCTGCATTGTGCTGAAGGGCAAGGTTAGGCCATATTTTCCAGAGAAGGCAACTGGCATCCCAGTCAATGCGCTGTTGAATAATATCTATGTGCTTCACACTTCCATGTACACCGACGACGGGCCAGCAGTGAAATATGTGTTGCATTACGCCGATGGCCAGACTAAAGAGTTCGTGGCAACCGGGAAGCGTGAAATACCGGACTGGTGGCATCCCAAAAACCGCAGCAACGCCATCGTGGTTTTTCAGAAAAATAAGAAAGGACTCTACCTGACTGATTTTGTAAACCCATTGCCAAAGGTCGAAATAAAATCAATGGATATTGTCTCCTATGGAAAAACTATTCCAATAATCGTCGGCATCACCGGCAGAAAACGCTTCACATCCGTCATCTCAGGAGTTGGCGAGAAGTAGTTTGAAACAATAATGAAGGATATAATAATGAAAAAAATTACAAAGAAATTGTCCATGTCTCTTTTGGGTCTGTCCGCCGCTTTTATTGTCAACGCCGAAACAGTTGGGGAGTGGAAAGACTCACCCAATGGCTTTGATTACCAAAGCAAAGGATTGTCATGCAAGATTGAAAAAAATGGGAAGATCCAAAACCTAAAAACTCCAAATACGCTGATTCTATCGCAGGCTTTTATTCACGCTTCGCCAGTTATTGCTGATGGGGAAAAATATGACGCCAGAATAAGTCAACAAAATAAGTGCGCGTCCATAAAGGTCAAATCCGACGGGCCAGACAGCTATTCATTGATTCTGAAAGGCATGCTAGGCAACGCAAAGCACAAGGAAATTGCCGAGTACACCGAAAAAATAACGCTCACGCCTGCAACAATTTCTTTTGACTATGAAGTTGTCTTAAAGGAACCATTGAGCATGAAATCCTACAATCCGTTCTTTTCTTTGGAATACGCCCCTTGCTCAATTCTTAAAGGCCTTGGATATGTGACAATTGACGCAAAGGATAAAAAGAAATTTTGCCAGTTTCCTCCGACTTATTCGAAATCCAACTCATTGCATAAGGGCGGCGTTAAAGCATTGCGCATAGTCTTTCCGGATGGGCACATTGTGTTCAGCGTGAAGGAGAAGGCTTATATAACGCTTTCAGACACACGCGCCTGGGGCTCGAAAAATTTTCGCATTGATGTCAAGCCATATTACCCATACAAGGCAAAGCCGATAGATTTTCCAGCCGGGTCAAAAATCCAATGGTCTTACTCTATTTCGCTCGAAAACAAATAAATATTCAAAAAAATAAAAGACTGAACATGAAAAATTTAAAGTTCATTCCAGAACCACAATTGATAGAGATTGGAACAGGAGAGTTTGCCTTGTCCAATGATAGATTGCGCGTTTTCGCCGAAAATATTGACGCAACAAAATTCCTAAGCACTTTTAAAGGTTTTTTGAACGAAAACAGTTTTGTCGAATGCGCGGAAGACGCGGACATCATCCTGCGGATTAGAGATGATTTGTCGTTTCCTGCCGCTATGCGCAGTGATGTGCGAAGCCAGGCGTATCGGCTTGACGTGAACAGCAGGCAAATTGAATTGCGCGCCATTTCCGCCAATGGCCTTTTCCTGGGGCTTCAAACCTTGCGGCAAATGTTGGAGCAATCCAATGGTCAGTTGCATTGCATAAATATTACAGACTGGCCCAACATGCCGTTTAGAGGCGTTCACTTGACCTTGGCAAACAATATGCCGACGTTTGAAAAGCTCAAAGAGTTGATAGTCAATATGAGCCGCTGCAAAATCAATAAATTTGTTCTGGAGTATGACGATAAATTTCCCTTTGAAAAACATCCAATCATTGTTCATCCTTCCGCATTGACAAAGGACCAGATAAGAGAGTTGATTGCCTTTGGCAAAAATTATTTTATCGATATCATTCCGCTTTTGGATTCTCTGGGGCACGCTCAGGCATACTTGACGCATGACGAATATCAACATCTCGCAGAATTGCCGGGCAATACAGCCGAAATGTGCTCGTCTAACCCTGAAACTTTAAAATTCATCAAAGAGTTGTGGGCGGAAATCCTCGAAGTTCACGAGGATTGCGAGTTCGCGCATATTACCGGCGACGAAGTGTTCAGGCTTGGCGATTTTTGTCCGAAATGTCGTGAATCCGCCGACAGCAATCGTTTGTCGGAACTGTTTTTCTCATACTATAAGGACTTGTCCGAATGGATGCTGGAACGCGGCAAACGCCCGATCATGTGGGCGGATATAGCTCTGAAATATCCTGAAAGTGTTTCGGTTATGCCGAAGGAAGTTATTTTCAACGATTGGGAATACCGCGGCAACGGCTCCGAATGGTCGGTCGCGCGCATATTTAAAGAGCCGGGAATGACGATAGACAAATATAATCTGGACGCCATTCCCATTGAGAATCGCGAGTATTTCAATAAATATTATTTAAATGAAGACAAGACCACTTTCAAGCCCTATCCAGGCATCGGCATTCTGAAAGATTACGGATTTGAGGCCATTGGGTCCTCCGCGTCCAGCACGGAATCGGGAAAAATGCCTGTGCCTCCATTCCGCGTCGCAATCAATAATAATCGATACAATTCAAAAGCGGCGGCGGAAAGCGGCGCGCTTGGGCTGCTTAACACTTTTTGGAGCAATTATAGAGACATCGCCAACGCAATGCACGGCGTTTGGGCAGGCGGAGCTTACTCCTGGAAATTTGTGGAGGAAAGCAATGACGATTTTCTGAACAAATGCCAAAATGTTTTCATGAATTCAAACACCGGAGAATTCGCTAAATACGCAGCCGCTATTGATTCGTTCGACTTGCCGCGCACGGGCCCGTCCACGCCAATAACTGAAGATTCATGCGCGAAGTTTGCAGATTTCCCGTTGCCGCCTTGCGACACAGATTATGATCCAATTGTTCGCTGCTATTTGGCGGGACTTGAAGCCAACGCGCTTGCCATGGTTAAAAAACAGCAATCATTAGCATTGGAAGACAAGCAGAGGACAAATGAGATTGGAGCCGGAGATTACTTTTTCATTGATCTAAGCAAAGAAATGAACATAAACCACGCTTCGTCAATTCATATTCCAGGACGCAACTTTGCTCCAATGGGATGCGGAAACAAATCATGCCGCGGGGTCGCGTTCAATATTATAGATCCAAAGGACAATGCGGACAAGTCAGCTCTGGGATTGCGTGGGGGGCACAGGCCGGATTGGCTGGAAAACGCAAAGATTGAAGTGAATGACACTTTTGACAAACTGTTTTTTCTCAATGGCTGCGCATACGCGCCTCGTGGCGAAACGCTTGCCATTTGTGAAATACATTACGACGATGGCAGCTTATCTGACTACAAGTTTGTTGTCGGCAAGAATATTAGTGATTGGCACCAGGGCGATCTTCACCTGCCTGCCGGAACTCCGGCATTCACATGGTATGGCTATGACGATGCCGGGCCAATTCAATCTTCTTATATGAGTTGGTGGATTAATCCGGCTCCGAAAAAAAAGATTTCCCACTTGCAGTTGCGGCCTGAATCCTCAAGCGGCTATATTTTCTTTTTCGCGATAACCGGAAGAAAAATGAAAATAATTTAGGGATTCTGCGGCGGCAAAGTTTTATTGAGGAATATTGGTGTCCTTTATAAGTTTTAGAGCTTCCGGGTCGCCATTGCGGGCGGCCTCATTTAGCCAGGCAAAGCCTTTTTCTAAATTCTTTTTTACGCCAAGGCCATAAAGATAACAGAAAGCCAAACGGCGCTGCGCGCGCGCGTCTTTTTGCTTTGCCGCGCGTTTAAACCAATAGAATGCGGCGGAAGGGTCCGGCTCAACCAGTTTTCCTTCTTCAAAGAAACACGCAAGATTATACTGCGCATGCGGATCGCCCAGTTTGGCGGCTTTTACAAAATATCCCACGCCTTTAAGCTTGTCCGGCTCACATGCTATGCCGTCATAAAGAAAAACTCCCAGCTTGAAAAGCGCATAAGGGTTCTTTTTTTCCGCAGCTTTTTCGTACCATGTCCTGGCCGTTTCAACATCTTGCTTGACATACTCGCCAATCTCATAATATTCGCCCATTTTTACCTGCGCCATAGGCAAGCCCCTTCTGGCGGCCAGCTTGTAAAATTTAAAGGCAAGATCGGGGTTGGCCTTTGCGCCATCGCCGTATTTGTAGCAGAACGCCAGTCTGCCAATAGCCTCAGAATCGCCTTTCGCAACCGCTTTCTTGAGCCAGAACATCATTTTTTTGTTGTCTTTGGCGCATCCATCGCCAAGATAATAGCGCTCGGCAAGCAAGCGCATTGCCGGCGCGTCTCCGGCTTTCGCCGCTTTTTGCAAAAGCTCAAAAGCCTCGACAAAGTCTTCGGGGGTTCTCTTTTCTTTTTCTTTGGTCAAACGCAACACGGCCAGCTCTCTTGTGGCTGGGACAAAGCCTTCGGCCTGAAGCTCCCTGAGTAGTTTTTCCGCCAGCTCTTCATTGGCGAATACTGGAGGAGTTTTGTTTTCTTCGTCAGGAGCTATCCCCCTGGCGTATCCCAGCGCAAGGTTGAATCGCGCCTGCTTCACGCCAGAATCAGCCGCTTTTTTATACCATTTATGGGCAAAAAAGACGCTTTTGTCAACGCCAAGTCCTCTGTCATAACAGATGGCCAGATTGAATTGCGCGGACGCCTTGCCGGCTTCCGCTGCCTTGCGATACCAATGAGCCGCAAGTGTATAATTTTTCTGGCGATTTTTTCCGTAGAAATACTCGTTGCCAAGTTTCATCTGGGCCTTTGCATCATCAGCCTTGGCTTTTTCTCTCAATGGGTCGCTGGGCTCCGAATCATCGGAAACGACCAACACCGTTGTCGAAGAGGCAAAAATGCATAAGATCAAAAAAATAAAAAAATGTCTCATATCTGTTCCATAATAATTGCTGGCAATAAACTAGCTCTTTTAGCGTTTTTTGCCAGCCAGATATCTGAAGAGCCTGACGGCTTCCGCGGGGGTAGTCCCAAAATTTTTCTTGAATGCCATGCAAAGGTGCGATGAATGCTCAAATCCTGTAATCGCCGCAATTTCTTTTATGGAAAGGGAACTGCCGGAGATAAGCTCCATTATTCGCGCCATTCTCCGCTGGCTCCTGTAGGCATTCGGCGCCATTTGAAATTTTTCCTTGAATAATATCCTCAAGTGATCGCGGCTGAAAGAACACTCCTCGCTTAAATCTGTGAGCGTCCTCGCAAATTCGCTGTCCTCGTCAATTAGCCTTTTTAATTTGTCAGCCGGAGATTCGCCTATCGTATCTACAGGCTGTTCGTTGACTATATACCGGAATATGTTCAAAACACCCAGTTTCGCGGAAAGAATGTTTCGCGGCACGGGGCTCATAAACGCTGCCTGTATTCTTTTCATCTCAGCCTGCCAGCCGGGAACGCGTTCTTTCTGAACTGGCGTGGTAAGGGGCAGGGGAATCCAGCTCTCGCCGTCCTTTATTTCCGCCTCCATGCCTGAAGAAGAATATCGCAGGGGAATATCCTTCAACATTATCACCCAGTTTTCGCGTCCTTGCACACACTCAAATGATGTTTTCATTCCTGGCAGGGTTATTCTGAAAAAAGGGTCAGGATTGCGCTTCTCGTCTATCAAACGGCCATCTGGATGATAAAGCGCGCTATGCTTCAGCCCGCTGACATAAAACGCAAGCCACGGCCCGTTGATAATCTGAGTATGAGTCTCTGGACGCGTATACATGCCTATATTGGTTATGGAAAAATCTATCATATCTCGCAAATATATAACTTATCTATTTTTTTAGTCGTTTACAAATACACCATAGAGACATTATAATAATCGCAAAGACATAATTCAAGTGTCTTTTGTTTAAAATAAAAAAGGAGCAAGACTAATGGGCATAAGCTTGGGAATGGTAGGTCTAGGACAATTCGGCTCAGCCTTTGTTGATTTATTCAAAAGTCATCCGTTGGTTGACAGAATTGCCTTTTGCGACCGCGAGCCTGAACGAGTCAAAAAATTCACGGACGACCCGTTTCACAAAGAAAAATTCAACGAAAAAGACATATACGGATCATTGGATGAAATATGCAAAAGCGATCTTGACGCATTGGTTGTGATAACTCAGCCATGGCTGCACGCTCCGCAATGCATTCAGGCTATGGAGTCCGGCAAACACGTCTACAGCGCGGTGCCGATAATCTCGATTCCCGATGGCTCAGAGATTCTGGACTGGTGTGACAAAATCATTGAAGCCAGCCAAAAAACCGGACAGTATTATATGCTTGGAGAAACATCCTTTTTCCATCCTGAATCCATGTTCTGCCGCAAGAAAAAAGCCGAAGGAGCATTTGGAGACTTCGTTTATGCGGAAGGCGAATATTTCCATGACGTGGACTCCGGCTGCAGTCTGCGCGAAGTAATGAGGAAAAGAACATCAAGCGCTTCCGGCAAAGAATGGCTTGAGTTTAAGAAGAAATACCTTGAAGCCGGAATAAAGACCGGACCAATGCATTATCCAACTCACTCAACAGGTGGCATCATCAGCATAATGAACGCGCACGCCGAAAAAGTCACAGCCTACGGGCACAGCAACCAAAACAAAGACCCGTTTTTTGACGATTACGAATTCAGCAATGAAATGGCAATATTTAAAATGAGCAACGGCGCAACTGTGAGAATATGCGAAATGCGCGAAGTGGCGGGAAGCATTGCCGACAACGAAACCTTCAGAATATTCGGGACCAAAGGCAGTTATGCCGAACAACGCTGGATGGAAAATGGACGCACGGAGCCTTTGACTGCTAAGAAGCTGACAACCGCAAATCTTGCGGACGAAGAAATGCGCGACTCCCTTCCGCCTGAAGTCGAATCCGAATTTCTGAAAGCTTATAACAAAGGCAAAGAGCCGGATGAGCAAAACGCCGACTTTGTCCCGCATGGACACAAGGGATCGCATCCGTATCTGGTCAATGAATTTGTGGATGCCGTTGCCAACAATCGTCAGCCGCTTATTAACGCATGGGAAGCCGCGCGCTATATGGCAATGGGCGCAATGGCGCACAAATCAGCTTTAAAAGACGGCGAAACCCTTGATGTCCCGGACTGGGGCGACGCTCCCAAATAATAAAGCAAACAGGAAAAACAATGCAAAATATAAAACTGTCACTGAGCGATATTCTGGGCAAAGAATACACAGAGGCTGTGTGTCAGGCGCAATCTTTTATCTCAGGAAAAGATGTGCTGGAACTCATAAAAACAGCCGATCAAAAAGTCGATTTTTTTCCGGATACGTTTAGGGAAAGACTTGACGAACTTTTGAAAATTGTGGGCCAAAAAGTATGCGGCGGACTCACTGAATCATGCGGCGGAGCCGGAACGCGCGCGTTTGATTCAGCCCTGAAAAAAGAAATGGCGCCTCTTTCAGGCATGGGCTTTGTCAGAATAGGCGAAGACGGCAGAGCATATTTCACAGGCAAAAGTGAACACTACCACGCCTCTCTCGGACACCATTTTCCAGGGTACAAACTGATAGAAAATGCGAAAAAAATAGGCATATGCAATATTACCCACAACAATACCCGAGGACATATCACACGCATTCTCGAAGAAGAATTAATACGCATAGCCAATGGCATTGAAAAAGGGGACATAAAAAATCTTAAAAAAGCGCTCGCGTCAAAAGATTCGCGCGTCCTGAACAGGGTAATAAATCTTGAAACAGGAAGCCTTGCAGTCGAAGCCTCGCTAAAAATGATGCTAGCCCGCTTTTATCGTCTTGACGAAACTTTTGACAATCCAAAATACAGCGGCAAAGTTCCTGTTTTTTTAGCAATGGCCGACAATAAAGGCGGCAAACAGGCTAATTATCATGGGACAACTGTTCTTACGCAAATGCTGAGAGGCTTGTGGCCTGAATTCTACAAGCGGCTTGAAGCGTCCGAAGCTTATGTTATAAAATCTGTTAGAATAAATGACATTGAAGACTTCAGAACAACAGTTGAAAAATATGATTCAGGCAAGCACAAAATTGCAGGTTTTTTTCACGAGCTGGTCCTGATGAACTATGGCGGAATAAGCCTGACTCAAGACTTTGTGAGCAATTCACACAAAATTTGCCATGAACGCGACATACCAATAACCGTTGATGAAATACAGTCATGCATTTGGTCGCCGGAACTTTTTCTTTTTAAAGAATACAACTGCAAGCCGGACTTTGTGTCCATTGGAAAAGGCTTTCCGGGCGGACAATATCCGGCGTCAAAAATTCTGACAACATCCGCAATGGACAGCTTGAGCCAATTCGGGGCGCTCGTCACAAATGGGCAGGAAGAATTGGCTTCGCTCGCGTATCTTATAACCATGGCGTTCGCGGAGGCAAACAGCGAACACACTCGAAAAACAGGCGAATATTACGAGAGCAGGCTCTTTGAGCTTGCCCAAAAATATCCGGCTACAATCGAGAAGATTGAAGGCCGCGCGCACCTTTCCACAATATTTTTTAAGGACGCCGATAAGACCACGCGCTTTACCGGCATCATTAACGATGAATTCTGCATAGACATCAGCGCGCAAACATACAAGGCTGACTGCCCGCCTGCGGCTTTGGCAAAAATCCCTTTGATTTCAAGTCTAAAAACAGTGGACTTTATCGTTGAAAAAATGGACAAAGCCTTAAGGCGGATTGAAAAATGAAGTACAGCTCCATTAATAATGGCGTTCCTTTGCTGATGGGCCTCGACTTGGGGACAAGCGCAATAAAAGGAATAATAATGTCAGCGTCGGGGGATATTGTGGCGCAGGAAAAAAAAGCGACAAAGCTGCTCCGCTCCAAAGACGGCAATCGCGTTGAATTTTGCGCGGAAGAGCAGTATCGCATAATTTGCGAACTAATCCGATCAATGCTTAAAAATGTGCCGGACAAGCGCTCAGTTAAGGCAATTTGCATGGCCGCGGCAAGCGGCAATGCCCTGCTTCTGGATAAAGAAATGAAGCCGTTGACAAAAGTCGCAAGCTGGCTGGACAGACGCGCAATCGAAGACGACATAGACTTAAAAATAGACCCGCAAAAAGTTTACGGGAGCGCAGGCTGGCCACTTAACAGCAAATGGTTTCCGCTTGCCCAATTTGCCTGGCAAAAACAAAAAAACGCAGATGTCTACAGCCAGGCAAAGCGCTTTTGCATGGACACTGATTATTTGCTTTTTCGTTTGTGCGGAAAGTGGGGAATGGATTACTCCACCGCAACTACTTTTTTCCTTCAAGACCAAAAAAAGCTGGAATGGAACAAAGATCTTATCGCAGAGCTTGGCATGCCGGAAACAAGTCTTTCTCAGCTTATGTCATCAGGGACAGTCCTTGGAAGTATTTCAAAAAAAGCGTCAGAACAAACAAGCCTTTCGGAAGATGCAAAAGTAATAACAGGCTCCTTTGATCATCCCTCGGCCGCGCGCGGAGCAGGCGTCCTTGCCTCCGGCGACCTGCTGCTTTCATGCGGCACATCATGGGTAGGCTTTTATCCAATTGAGAATCGCGAAAAGGCATTGTCTCAAAACATGCTGATAGATCCTTTTTTGAGCCCAGGCGGAGGCCCGTGGGGCGGGATGTTTTCGCTGGCATGCATCGGCGAAAACATAAATGAAATGCTCAAGCAATTAATTGACGCTCCAGAGTCAGAAAGGCATAAAACTTTTGACGCCCTTGCGGCAAAAGCTCCTCCAGGCGCAAATGGTCTGCGGATAAATCCGTTAAAAGACAAGAGGCTTGAATTAATGGGAGCCTGCAAGGAAGACGCATGCCGAGCAATAATGGAAGGAGCCGCATTTTGCATGCGCGAAAAAATAGAGGAATTGTCGAGCGCAGGAATTAAAGCCAATAACATAACAATGGCAGGCGGCCCTTCGCAAAGTCCCGTATGGCCTCAGATACTGGCAGACATCACAGGCTTGGAGCTGAAGCTTTTTAACGGACAAAACGCGGGCGCGGCAGGGGCCGCTATTCTCGCGGGAATAGGAACAGGAATATTTAAAAATGAAACCGAAGCCTTCACAAATATAAAGAGGGAAATAAAAGTTGTTTTGCCTGACAAAGGAACTTGCGAGAAATACGATTATTTATTTGAGGCAAGCAAAAATGTCTGAACTGTTTGAAGTAAAAAAAGTGGACAAAAAATTTTACGAAGAAAAACTAAAAGACTTTCTTCCTGAAAAAATAATAGACATACATACACACGTCTGGACAGACGAGAGGCCGCGAGAGCAAGACGCGCGCACGGTGAGCTGGCCGTCTATGGTGGCCGCCACAAATCCTATTGAAGACTTGCTCGAAACTTATAATCTTATGTTTCCCGGCAAAAATGTGACGCCAATGATTTTTGGGACATTGCCAAATGGCATAAGCCTGGACGCGGAAAATGAATACGTCAAAGACTGCGCCTTTAAGCATAATTTTCCGTCGCTCATATTTTCAGACCCGGCATGGAGAGCTGAAGAATATGAAAAGAAGATTATTGAAGGAAGCTTTCTTGGCGCAAAAAGCTATCTTACAATGGCAGATAAAAATATTCCCGATGATGAAATAACCATATTTGATTTTTTCCCGCGTCATCAGTTGGACATATTGGACAAACACGGCTGGATAATGATGCTTCATATTCCTCGATCCGGCAGGCTGAAAGATCCTAAAAATCTTGCTCAAATAATTGAAATTGACAAAAAATATCCAAACATAAAATTGATAGTGGCCCATGTGGGGCGCGCTTATTGCAATGAGGATATTGGAAATGCTTTTAACATTTTGAAAGAAACCCAAAAAGTGTATTTTGATTTCTCGGCCAACACAAATGACTGGATTTTTGAGCGGTTGATAGATGCGGTCGGTCCCAAGCGGATACTTTTCGGAAGCGACATGCCCATTCTCAGAATGCGTTCGCGCAGAATCATTGAAAACAACGCTTATATAAATCTGGTCCCAAAAGGATTGTATGGCGATGTCTCCGCAGATTCGCACATGAGAGAACTTGAAGAAAAAGAAGCCGAAAAAATAACATTTTTTATGTATGAAGAAATCGACGCGTTCAGGAGAGCCAGCAAAAAAACAGGCATGTCCTCAAAAGACATTGAGGACATTTTTTACAACAACTCAAAGCAAATAATAGACAATGCAAAGGACATAAAATGACTAAGCTAAAAATAGGACTGTTGCCTTTATACCTCGAACTCTACGATGAATGCGCCCCCGAAAAGCGGAGCGATATGGAATTGTTTGCAAAGCAAATTGCCGAAGAATATGAAAAACGCGGCGTAAAAACAGAACGCTGTGAAATATGCCGCATTGAGACTGAATTTGCCAGAGCAATAGAAGCCTTAGAAAAAGCCGGAGCAGACGCTATTGTGACTCTTCATCTGGCATATTCGCCATCTCTGGAATCGGCGGAAGCGCTCGCTAAAACAAAATTGCCAGTGGTTGTTCTTGACACAACTCAAGATTATAATTTCGGAATTGATCAAAAAGCCGAAGCTATAATGTTTAATCATGGGATTCACGGAGTTCAGGATATGTGCAACCTTTTTGTAAGGAACGGCAAACGTTTTTTAATAGAAGCTGGGCATTGGCAAAAATCCAATGTGATCGAGCGCTCTATTGACGCAATAAAAGCTTGCGCAATTATTCAAAAATTAAAGCAATCAAGGGTTGGGCTTATTGGGGAGCCATTTAAAGGAATGGGCGATTTTGCGTTGCCCTTTGACAAAATGAAAGAGTTGCTGGGAATCGAAACGGTCACAGCTTCTCAAAGCAAAATAATGAAGCATGCTCCGAAACAATCAAAGATTGAAGACGAAATAGAAATAGACCGCAAAAGGTTTTTATTCGAAAATATAGACAAAAAAATCCTGGACTTGTCAATGTCAGCCGGACTTGCAACAAGAACATGGATAGAAGAAGAAAAGCTGTCCGCGTTCACCATGAACTTTATGGATATCGACGGGGAGTCCGGCTTGCCAACGCCGCCTTTTCTTGAAGCGTCCAAAGCGATGTCAAGAGGAACGGGCTACGCTGGCGAAGGCGATGTGCTGACAGCAGCTTTGACCGGAAGTCTCTTGCAGGTGTTTCCTGATACAACGTTCACTGAAATGTTCTGTCCCGATTGGGAAGGAAATAAAATTTTTCTAACCCATATGGGCGAGATGAATATTTCACTGACAGCGGAAAAACCAGAACTTTTCGAAAAGCCGTTCCCGTACACAAGCGCGACAAATCCGGCAGTGGCGACAGGCTGCTTTAAGGAAGGAAGCGCGACTTTTGTTAATCTGGCTCCCGGCCCCAACGACACATTTACGCTTATAGCCGCTCCGGTGGAACTTTGTGATGACAAAGGCTCAAGCAATTTTAAAAACACAGCAAGAGGCTGGGCAAAGCCCCAAAAAGAGCTTTCTGTGTTTCTCAAAGAATACAGCATTTGCGGGGGCACTCATCATTTGGCAATGAGTTACGGGGATATTTCGGGAATTCTTGAGAAAGCCGCCTTGCTTGCAGGATGGAATTTTAAAAGAATCTGAGGGGGTGGACGGCGCCGCCAAAAGTCCAGAGAGCTGTCGCCCCCACGAAATGGGTTTAAAAGTGGCGTTGAAATTTTGAGTCCTCTTGCAATATTTTGTCGAGAGATTATTTTAATGTAAAGATGTTTGAATTTTCAATTTTTTTATAAGGGGGGAACAGCTATGCATTGTCCTGTATGCAAAACCGTCAGTCTTGTGAACAACACTCTTGAAAAAAATCTCCAGACAATGAAGTGCGAATCGTGCGAAGGCCAGTGGATAAAATCTTTTCAATATTGGAAATGGCTGGAAAGGCACGGAGCCTTGTGTTTAGAAAAACCTGAAGGCGAAATGGCGAAACTTTCGGTCATAGAATCCCATGAAGCCAAGATATGCCCTGAATGCGCGCATTTAATGACACGCCGCAAAGTTGGACACGGCATAGGCTTCCACATTGAAAGATGCGAAACATGCGGGGGGATATGGCTCGATAAAAATGAATGGGAAATTTTGAAAAGCAGAAATCTTCATGATGAAATTCACCTGATGTTCGGAGCCGTCTGGCAGGAACAGGTGAGGCAGGATGAATTTGATGATGGCATTGAACAGGAATTTAAAGATATCTTCGGAAAAGAAGACTACGCCAAATTGGAAGAATTCAAAGACTGGATGGACAAGCATCCTAAGAAAAGTTCAATTCTGTGTTTTTTAAACAATCTTTAGCAAAATGCTTATAAATGTTTTGCCATCCTGGCAAACCCGGGATGGCAAAACAATAAAGGTATAAAGGTTTGACTAGACTTCGTTCCAGAAGTTCCTGGCGTTGTCCATCCCTATTTTTGATCCTGTTTTGCAGTCTTCCATGCCTTCAAACTCGACGGAAAGATAACCGTCGTATCCGGCTTCTTTGATCACTTTGAAAGCGCCGCGAATATCAAGGTCGCCATGTCCGACAATCGCTCCGCGCCTGAAATTTCCGCCTGGAGTTTTGGCAAAGCCTTCGCCGGGATTGCGCGATTTGTCGCGAACATAAAAATCCTTTGCATGCACCATTGAAGCGTAGGAAGCGTTCTTTTTGGCAGATTCAAGAGGGTCTTCGTCAACGCACACAAAATTGCCGACATCCAGGGTTGTCCTGTAGTTGTCCCTGCCAACAGTGTCAATGAGGCGCCTTACTCTTTCGCTGTGCTGAACATGCAAGCCATGATTTTCCACGCTGGTGGTTATTCCGTATTGCTTGGCGTGATCGGCTATTTCGCGACACGCATCGGCCATAATGGGGAGATCTTTTTCAAATTGTTCCTGAGTCGCTTCTTCTGCGGAGCGATACGCCACGTCATGACGCATCAATTTTACGCCCAATGCGTTGGCTATGTCAACTTCTTTTTTTACGTGCTCAATTTCAGCTCTGCAAGCCGCGTCGTTTTCTTGTATAAAATTTGCTCCGATAGTGTAGCTGGAAATATCCAGTCCCTTCTCGGCCGCTTTTTTTACAATATCTTCAATCAGTTGCGGATTGTCCGTGAGCGTAAAGCCGGAAGGGACTATTTCAACATGCTCCCCGCCATTCTCTGCAATCCATTCAATCGCCTGCAATACATCCATTTCGCCTGCATTGATGGCTCTGGACAAACTATATGTGCTTAATCCTACTTTCATTTTGATTTTCCTTTTGTTCGAGGCAACAGCCTCGGGTTTTTAAAATTATTGCTTAATATTTATACGTTTGCTTTTACAGGCTTGCCTGTTTCGCCTGATTTTTCTATAGCCATGCAGCAGGCTAGGGCATGTCTGCCTATTTCTTCCGGCGTTGGAACTCCTGTTTTGCCCTTGATTCCGTCAATAAAAGTGGAGTAGCTGTTCTTTGTTTTTCCCGCTTTCCGGCTTTTGTATTTTCCTCCGTCCAAACTTAGCATAATGCCTCCGGCATTGGCTTCTGCAAAGCCCATCCGAATGGTTCCTTTGTCGCCGTAAATCTCAAGCAGGCCGCCACCTGAAGGGATTGTCCAGCTGAGTTCCAGCACGCCTGTCGCTCCGTTTTCAAAGTCAAACAAGGCAGTGACGCTGTCAGGAACGTTGTTTTTTTCTATTCTTTTCCTGTTCACCGAACATATGCTTGCTGGCTTGCCGAAATACCATCCCATCATGTCCGCCATATGAACCGCTATGTCCATAATAATTCCGCCGCCGGCTGATTTTTGCGTGAACCATGTGGCTCCCGGCGACCATCCTTTGTCCGGGGAACTGGCTGAAGCTCTGAGGCAACGTATATGGAGAGGCTTTCCGATTGTGCCTGATTCAATAAGCTTTTTAATTTTGACATAAGAAGCGTTAAAGCGCAGAGACTGATTTACCTGAAGATAAAGTCCTTTTTTCTTTGCCAGCGCTATCATTTTGTCGGCGTCTTTTAAATTGACTGCCATTGGCTTTTCAACCAGAACATTTTTCCCGGCATTCAAAGACTGCAGCGTCAATGGGCAATGAGTATGGTTGGGGGTGCTGATTATGACTCCGTTTGCATCTGTTTCCAGAAGCTCTTCCACAGAGGAGCATATTTTGCAATCAAGGGAATATTTTTCCTTGAGAGCTTTGGCCGCTTTTTCGTTTAAATCGAAAATTGCGCTTATGCGGGCCTTTTTGCCAAGCTCAAGCAATGCTGGAACATGAGCGCAAGAGGTTATTTTTCCGCATCCTATCAATCCGATATTTACGCATTTCATGATTTTTAATTCACTTTTCTTTTTTAATTATTTGTTAAAACAACACAGTTAAAATATATTCTAACCATAAAAGCTATTATTGAAATGGATAAAAACACCATAAATAATGTAAAAATATATCATGTCAAATGTAACAGAATTAAGAAAATGCCGTATAGTAGCCTTGCCTAAGGGCAAGCAGGAAGTGCATGAAACCTATGGATTATGGGTTTGCAAGACTCTTTCAAAATTTGTTTTTCAGCCACGCAATAAGATCCATCCCAGATATTTTGAATTTTATTCCATTTCGCACCTTATTGAAGGAAAGGGCTGGTTCTGGAGCGAAAAGATGGGAGAAACCAAATATCTTGAAGCCGGACAGGGAATAATATCCACGCCGGGATTTGTGCAATTTTACAGCGGCAATAAAAATGTTTATGTTGAAGACTCCATATGTTTTGCGGGGCCAATAGCCAATAATCTGTTCAGAACGGGAATTATTCAAAATGGAATATTGAATATTGGGATGGGCAGGAGGCTTTTGCCGATTATTGAGTTGGCTGGCGACCCTTCAAGAGATTCGCAGATAAAAGCAAACATAGCGCTGCATAATCTGCTTATAGACCTCTATTTTGAAAACAAAAAAAACAAGTCAATGTCTTCGGCAATGGAAACGCTTCTGGAGAAAATAATAAACAGTCCGGAAAAATGGTGGACCGTCCATGAAATGGCCGACTTGTGCAATTTGAGCATAAATCACTTCCGGCGCCTTTTTTGCGCGCATACCGGATTGAACCCCAAGGAATACATTGACAAGCTGAAAATAAACAAAGCCATTGAGCTTCTTTGCGATGGAAACAACTCAATAGCCAAAGTGTCTGACTGTCTTGGCTACAATGACCAATATCATTTCAGCAGACGCTTTAAAGAAACAACCGGGTCGTCTCCCGCGCAGTATCGGAAAGAGATAATTCAATCGTCAGGCCATCGTCCGTCAAATTAATTTAGGAACAAGTTTGGTTTTTCGTCGTTTTGATCCGGGGATGAGCCTGTAATCTGGAACCCTTTCGCCGTCAAGGGCAATTCGGCATAACCATTAGCTTTGTTCATATTGAATATTAAAATCATTTCAGGAAGGCTTGTCTAAGCAAAAAGGCTATTGGCCGTTGTCGGACTCGTCTTTGGTTTTGTCAGATTTGCGGGATGAACACTTTTTTCCGCATGTGGAACAATCGCATGAATCCTTGCCCGTCAGCATTCTCCAGATTTTCCGCAAAGAATACAGGACAAGCGCAATAACAGCGGCAAGAACAATTATTTCAATAAAAGTCATAGATGCATCATTTAAAGTTTTTCAACTGTTTGTCGTCTCCGAGATACCATTCGCCATCATCCAAAATCCAGTAAATTGGCTTCTGTTTGTCCCACTTCATTCCAATCCTGAATTTGCCGACGACCTTGGCTCCATCGCCATCTTTGGAAAGGGTTATTTTGTCAGTTTTGATATCGCTCGAATTCATTCTTGCCAATTTAAGGTGGGCCGACATCAGCTTTAAATGGCTGACAAGAAGGTCTTTGGGCGCATATTTTTTCATGGCGGGATCAAGAATATCATGCGCTGCGTCAAACTTCTCTTTGATAAGTGCGCAGTAAAATTCCTTGTAGCGTTTTACAATTCTTTCTTTATGCTCGCTCTGGGAGTGCAAACTCGGCTTTGGGTATTTAATGGCTTCTTTGTCTGAGGAGATTTTGCTCTCATCTTTGAGGCTGTCAATCTTTTTCTGGATATCAAGGGCTTCTTGGAGGTATCCAGCCTTGGTTTTTTGAACTAATACTACTTTATATTTCTTTATAGTTTCAGCATTTATTTTGCTCAAAGCTTTCTCGTATTTGGCCTTTAATTCTTTCACTTTCTTATTGTGCCGGGTGGCGATTTTATCGTCATTAGAAATATATTTCGCAATAGTTCCGGCAAAAGCATGGTTGTTGATGACAAACAAAGCTACAACGGCAATTAAGAATTGTTTCATTTTTTGGTTTCCTTTTTTCAATCAAATTCAGTTCGGGCTTTTCGGGTCATTAAATCATGCACCGCTTCTTCGGGGCTTTTACTTTCATAGAGCACAGAATATACCTGGCTGGTTATAGGAGTCTCTATCTTCTGTTTCAGAGCCAATTCGTGCGCGCTTTTCGCTGTTTTGACGCCTTCCGCCACGGACATGCCCATGGCCCCCATAATGTCTTCAAGCGTCTTTCCACGGCCCAGCTCTTCGCCCACGTGTCTGTTCCTGCTATGGCCGCTCATGCAAGTTACTATAAGGTCTCCGGTTCCGCTAAGGCCCGAAAACGTTTTGACATTTCCGCCGAGCGCTTCGCCCAACCTTGCCATTTCGGCAATGCCGCGAGTGATCAGGGCAGCTTTGGCGTTGTCTCCAATGTTCATTCCGTCAATGACTCCGGCCGCGATGGCCATAACATTTTTCAGGGATCCGCCAAGCTCAACGCTCACCACATCGTCAGTGGTGTACACCCTGAAAAATTTATTCATAAACGCTTCCTGGGCTATTTCGGCAAACTTCAGATTGCTTGATGCAGCAACAACCGCAGTGGGGCATTTTCGGGCAACCTCCTCGGCGTGGCTCGGGCCTGACAGGGCCACATAGTTGCATGGCCCCAGGATTTCTTCGCAGACTTCGCTCATCCGCTTCAGAGTGCCTGTTTCAATCCCTTTTGCCACATTGACCAGCAGGTGTTTGTCGCGTTCAAAGCAATTCTTGAACTTTTTCAGCGTAGAGCGCATATATTGCGCTGGAGACGCCAGAATTATCAGTTCTGAACCATCCACGGCTTCAGCCATATTTCCGCACAAGCGCAACTGTGGGGCAAGTGGGATTCCGGGCAGGAAGCGGATGTTTTCGCGCTTGGCCTGCATTTCCTCAATATAATCTTCAAAAGCTCCCCAGAGCTTTACCTGATGTCCGTTGTTACAAAGAAGCAAAGCCAGAGCCGTGCCCCAGCCGCCATCGCTTAATACTGTGATATTCACTATTTGTCCTTGCTTTCAGAGGTGGTTTTTTTAAATTTGCAGAAACGATTTTCCGTGCCAGCGGCAAGCCTTTTGATGTTTCCGGCATGCCGCGCAATTGCCAGAGCCGCCAAAAGCACAAGCAGCGCCACGGTCGGCCGCGATAAAGTATAAAGTCCTATTTCTGAAAACACTATGGCTGACACCGGGAGCATGGCGGCGGCGCAAATGCTGGCAAGCGACACATAGCGAAGGGAATAAAAGACAGCAACCCATATTGCGCCCGCAACAAGAAGCGACAGCGGGGCGATGCCCAAAAGAACTCCTCCAATAGTGGAAATGCCTTTGCCGCCTTTAAATTTAAGATATATGCTCCAGATATGTCCAGCCACGCACGCAAACGCGGCTATTGGCACGGCAAACGAAGCATCATTGGCAATTACGTCATATTTGATCAGCAGACTGACCGCAAGCGTTGGCAAAAAGCCCTTCAAGAAATCCAAAAAGAAGCAAAGCACTCCAAACTTTTTGCCCAAAATGCGGTTTACATTTGTGGCTCCGATGTTGCCGCTGCCTTTTTCTCTTATATCAACTCCTTTGCATAAGCCGATGATAAATCCCCACGGGATTGACGCAAAAAGGTAAACTGCAACAAAAATAACTATATAAACAATCACATTCCCCATTCTTAAATTCCTTTAAAAGGTTGCTAATGTCAGCAGCAAAATTATATTCTTTAAAGGAAAATTGCAAATCATTAAAAGAAAAGACATAATGATGAGAAAAGGAAGACTTGTAGTTGCGTCCAGTGAGCGTTGCTCCGATATTTATTACGCGAGCGGCTTTCACTGTCCAGATCCGTTCATATGGTTCTCGGTCGGCCGCGAGAAGGGCATAATAGTTTCAACGCTTGAATTTCAGCGCGCGCAAAACGAAACAAAAAATGGCGTCAGAGTCTACAACAACAACAATTTTGCTCCAAGCGGCAAACCCAATCCTGAAAAAAGTGAAATACTCGCTGAACTGTCCAGGCGCTACAAGGTGGAGCTTTGGGAAACACCTGGAGACTTCCCCTTGCAATATGCGGAATCTCTTCTCCAGGCTGGAGTCAAAGCCAAATGTGCAAAGGGCGAATTTTTTCCCGGCAGATGCAAAAAAAACAAAACAGAAATAGAGCATATTCGCAAAGCCCAGAGCCTGACACAACAGACTATGCAAAAAGTTGCCGACGCTCTTTCAGCGACGGATGTTGACAATGAAGGGCTCCTGATATTGAACCGGAAGATCCTGACTTCCGAGATGTTGCGTCAGGAAGTTGAAATAGAGCTTAAGAAAATGGGCTGCACCGCCTCGCGGACAATAATAGCCTGCGGAGTCCAGGGAGCCGAGCCGCACAATCAGGGGACCGGCCCTCTGCGCGCAAAAGAAACTATCATTGTTGACATTTTCCCGCGTTGCGATTCAAACGGATATTGGGGCGATATGACACGGACATTTGTTAAAGGCAAAGCGCCCGCGCGCATAAAACGCGCTTTTGAAGCAGTGTTTGAAGCCAAGGAAAAGGCCAGGGAAATGGCAAAAGCTGGCGTTCCAGCGTCAAAGCTCCACGAGCTGGCGTTTAAGATGCTGGAACAGCGGAAGTTCCCCACGGGCTCAAAAGGAGAAAGGCATTTCGGCTTTATACACGGGCTCGGGCATGGAGTAGGACTCGACATTCATGAATCCCCGCGAGTCTCGCCGTTGAACTCCGCGTTTCTGGAGGCGGGCAATGTCGTGACCATCGAGCCGGGCTTGTATTATCCTGAATGGGGCGGAATAAGAATAGAAGACCTGGTCGTGATCAAAGAGGACGGCTGTGAGCCGCTGAACGATCCCGGGGCCTTCCTGGAAATACTGTAAAAAGAGGACAAAAGCAATGGATAAGATTATAGCTCTCGACATTGGCGGAGTCTGCCTGAATCTGCGCCCGGATTTGTGCATGGAATTTCTGGGCTATTCCGACATGACTCAAATACCGCAAGATTTTTTGGATGCCGTGGATCAAATGGAGCGCGGGGAGCTGAGCGAACAAGGCTGGCTGGCAGTGTTCCAGAAAGTCACTGAAAATCGTTTTTCAGATGATGAACTAAGATACGCCTGGAATCTGCTCATAGGCGATGACATGGAAGGCATGCCGGAGCTTGTGAAAGAGATAACCGATTTGGGATATCGTTTTGTTTTTTTCTCGGACACCTCGGAGCTTCACATACTGCATATGTATCGGAAGTTATCCTTCGCGCACCTTGTCAGCGGAAAAATTTACAGCTACGATGTGGGCGCAAAAAAGCCGGAGGCAAAAATGTACGAAGTGTTTGAGAAGACTTTCGGCAAGCCTTGCTTCTATCTGGATGACAGGCCAAGCAACATAGAAGCCGCGCGAAAGCGCGGTTGGCAGAGCCATCTTTTTGCCGACGCCAAAAATTTCCGCGAAGATTTTTTCAAAGTGTCAGAGATTATATCGAACTGATGCTCGCAATTAGAAATCTTGGACCCTGAATTTTTATCCGGCAATATATTTGATTCATTATTAAATCAATGGCCGACACCAAAAAAACACGATGGCCATTATAATTTTTTATTGTTTTGCGGCAGGCTCTATGTATAATTCCTCAAGCGTGTCTATTTCGTTAAGCCATGTTGCGAGCCGCATCCTGATTGTGTGCACGCATTCTTTTGAGCTTAATTCACAAGAGCCGTCGGCCTTGGTGCCGCCGCATGGCCCGTTGGATAGGCCTTTTGGGCATAATTCCGGGCATATGTATTGCGTGAGCGGCAAGCGGCAATAAGAGCAGCCTTTGCAATCAGCGAAGAGTCTTTTTGAAATGCTGTGTTCATCTGACGGTTGTTTGTGCGAGTGTGAAAACAGGAATTCACGCAATTTGTGCTGCAGTTTTTCGGTCTTTGTGCATTCGGGCAGTTTGCCTTCTTTCATTTTTGGGACAGAATCAAGATGCGCCCTGGTGAAAAGCTTGTCAAACATATAAAATCTATGAGGATAGGGAGCCATTTCCATGCGCGAAAAATGTTCCTGATAAGCATTTTTCCAGTCGTTGAAATCTTTAAATTCCTCCAGAGCCTCGCTTATTCTGCGGCACGCCACCTGCGCCTGGTATGCGCTTGTCAATCCGGCGATCTGAACTCCGCTGTATCCAAGCAGTCTGGCTCCGGCAGCCTGCAATTGGATTCTGCGCCATTGCGCCGATTCAAATTGAGCGCGCGAATACTTGACTTCTTTTTCAAGGACTCCCTGAAAATCCGGCGAAATATGTATTCCAGGCAATTTGCCGTTTGCTATCATCGTCACTTTTTCGGGAGTCAACAACAGAAGTCTGGCAATTGAAGGGTAATGCAAGCCGCGATGGGTCAAATGCCAACGCAGTTCCTGAAGTTTCAGCATGTCCCAGCCAGCTTGAGTCACAATGAAATTTGCGCCATGAGCAAGCTTCTTTATAAGCTTAAAGTATTGCGGATAAATATCTTGAGGCGTGTATTTGAACGGATTGAAAACGCAGCCGGCGTTTAGAATGCTTTTCTCGTTGTCGCCTTCCTTTATTACAGAGACTTTATGGAGGTGGACTGATTCCGTAAAGGTCTTTGCGGCTGTTTCCTTTGCGCCTTCCCCGGGAAGAGCGTCGCCTGACACTGGAATAACATTTTTGAATCCCGACGCCCTGCAAAGCTCCATTGTTTCGCGCAATTCTCCAAGAGAGGTGTTTCTTCCGCTCAGATAAATAAGATGGTTGTCTCTTTGCGAATTTATCAATCCCGAGGCAAAGTCCGCCACATTCCAGGAGTCTGCCGCCTGGGCTTTGTCTGTTATGGCCAGAGCGGCATGGAGATAGTCTATTTTGGAGACCGCAAAGTCAAAATCTGAAAATTGCGCCAGAGCTGTGTTAAAATCAGTTTTTCGACTTGGCACACCTATTTCTATGAAGACAGAGAATATGCCGTTTTCCAGGCGATTTCTAAAACGATTGGCGTCATTCTCAAAACGCATTTCAAGTTGTATGCCGTCTTTATTCATTGCAGTTTTAATATGTTTTTTATTCTGGAGGCTGTTTTAAAAGTATTTTTATAGCGGCCTTCATTTATGATTACTTTACTCCCCGGGATTTAGTTTAAAAGTCATTTTGCTTAAATTTGTTAGATACAGTTCGATCATTTGCTTTTCTGGCAGTTTTTTATTCGCAATGGCTCAATGAAACGGATTTTTAAATTGAAAAAAGTTTGCTCTCGGCGGCTTTTTTATTTTTCAGGACTTTTGGCGTCGCCATAGCATTACTTTTGCTCAATTAAAAAGCAAAAATTAATGGAAAATTCATTGAAAAAAAAGCTTTTCGGATATAGTTTATTTATTTTAAATGGCATAATAGGGACGCCTCATGCAAGTCCCTTGACAATAAAAATTTATATCCTGGAGGTAAATCTGTTTTATGGCTGAAAATGACAATCTTCCTATAAATGATTCAGAAAATCAAAACAAAAATGATTACGGCGCGAATCAGATAACAGTTCTTGAAGGTCTTGAGGCGGTAAGAAAGCGTCCCAGTATGTATATTGGGGACACAGGCCAGCGCGGTCTTCATCATCTCGTGTATGAAGTGGTTGACAACAGCATCGACGAAGCTCTTGCTGGACATGCCACAGAAGTAAAAGTGATAATTCATTCCGACAACAGCGTAACCGTAACTGACGACGGACGCGGAATTCCAACCGACATGCATGAAGGCGAAGGCAAATCCGCCGTGGAAGTGGTTATGACCATTCTTCATGCCGGCGGAAAGTTTGACAATGACGCATACAAAGTGTCCGGCGGACTGCATGGCGTCGGTGTTTCCTGCGTTAACGCTCTCAGTAAATGGCTGGAGGTGGAAGTCCATCGCGATGGCTCGGCTTATCAAATCAAATTTGAAAAAGGAAACACTGTAGCTCCTTTGACCAAGACGCACACGACCTCGAACACAGGCACAATAATCACTTTTCTGCCAGACGACGGAATATTTACCGAAACCGTCTATGTCTGGGATATTCTGGCAAAAAGGCTCAGGGAGCTTGCGTTCCTTAACCGAGGCGTCACTATTTCTCTTAAGGATGAAAGAGCAACAGACGAAGCCCAAGAGCGCAAGGAAACGTTTCACTATGAAGGCGGAATCAGCGAATTTGTGCGTCACTTGAACACGAATAAGCAGGCATTGAATGAAGATGTCATATACTTCCACAAGAATCGTGACAAAATTGACGTTGAAATAGCAATGCAGTACAATGACGGCTTCAGTGAAAATATTTTCAGCTATGCCAACAATATCAACACCATTGAAGGCGGAACTCACCTTTCAGGCTTTCAGGGTGCCATGACGCGCACAATCAACGCATATTCCAAAGCCAACAATCTTCTAAAAAGCGACAAGGCAATGACCGGGAACGATACACGCGAAGGTCTGACCGCAGTCATAAGCGTCAAGCTTCCCGACCCGCAGTTTGAAGGACAGACAAAAACAAAACTGGGCAACAGCGATGTGCGCGGGATTGTTGAATCAATTGTCAATGACGGTCTTGGCAGCTATTTTGAGGAAAATCCTCAAGTGGCCAAAGATGTAATAAACAAGGCAATGACCGCCGCCAGAGCCCGCGAGGCCGCCCGCAAAGCCAGAGAGCTTGTGCAGAGAAAAGGCGCGCTGGATGGTTTTGCGCTTCCCGGAAAACTTTCAGATTGCTCCGAAAAAGATCCTTCAAAATGCGAAGTTTATATAGTTGAGGGTGATTCGGCCGGCGGCTCCGCAAAGCAGGGACGCGACAGCGGCTTTCAGGCGATATTGCCAATAAGAGGCAAGCTGCTGAATGTGGAAAAGGCCAGGCTCGACAAAGTGCTCCAGAATAAAGAAATACAGTCTCTTGTGGCGGCAATCGGATGCGGCATCGGAAACGAAGATTTCAATATAGAAAAAGCCAGATACCATCGCATAGTAATTATGACTGACGCTGACGTTGACGGCTCCCATATCAGAACTCTGCTCTTAACTTTTTTCTTCAGGCAAATGAAGCAGCTTATCGAGGCCGGTTATATTTATATAGCCAAGCCGCCGCTGTTCAAAGTCAAACGCAGGAAAAAAGAGCGCTATATTGACACAGAAGAACAGCTTGACGATTACCTTGTAGAGCTCGGCTGCGATGATGTTGAAATCAGGCGAGGCGGCGTGGAAGAGGAGCTGGATCATGAGACCCTTAAAAAGATTACAGGCTTCTTTGCCAAGGCCCAGCAAGTCTCTGTTGGCTTGCAGCGTCACGGCCTTGATCCTGAGAAATATTTTAAACAGATCAATGATGATGGCAAATTCCCCATCGCCAAAATAAGTGCGCGGGAAAATGATGGCTCTATTTCCGACCGATACGCTTATTCCGGCAATGAAGAAGCTGAAATTATAGCTGAAATAGAAAAAAGACTGACTCCTCCGGCTCCAGAAGCAACTGAGCAGGAAGCAACTGAGCAGACAGCCGAACAGGAAGCAACTGAGCAGGGAACTGAGCAGGGAACTGAGCAGGGAACTGAGCAGGGAACTGAG
>CAZYVR010000031.1:0-26311 GCA_964651145.1 uncultured Victivallales bacterium
ACAACAAAATGGAACGCGTCAATAAAGACGCCTCTAACCGTGCCGGTCTCAAACGCAAGCCTGAAAAAATCGCCTGTTATAAAAATTTTCTGCGGGGAAGCATCTGAAAACTCAATCCTGCCCTCCGCCGGAAACTTTATATCAAGCGCGGCTTTGCCAAAAGCCGTTCTAAAAACCAGTCCGTTTTCAAAATCTGTCTGTCCGTCAATTCCCGAAAAAGCCATAAGCTTTCCGCCGTTCCACAATTTAAATTCATAATCCATAAAAAACCTCCGTTATATGTATTTTATTCAAATTTAAGCTTGAGTCCATCATCAAAGACAACTATTATATGCAATATATATTCAAGATTATCTCAAATGTATTCAGGAAGGCAAAATGAAGGCCCTAAAAGTTAAATTTGACAACGGAATATCCCGAAATGAAGGTTTAAACGCGGGCAAATACCCATTGCACCACTTCTATGCAAATAAAATAACTGACACAGTGTTCCGGCATCCTCTGAATATCGCTTTTGCCGGATACGACGAATGGATAAAGGGGTGCTGCCGAAAAAGAACAAACTCAGAACTTTTCGCTGTCGAATTTGTCCGCAAAGGGAGTATGGTTTTCGTTCAGGACGGAAAGAAATACACCATCGAAAAAGACAGCGTGTTTCTTGTAAGAGAAGGAGCGGACAGTGAAATGCTGATGGGGGAAGACGCATATTGCTTTAAAATGACCGCATGCATCAGCGGGCCTCTGCTTAACGCCGCATTAGTGTCTTTAGGCTTGAACGAAGCCAACTGCATCAAACTGAATGAACCAGCCGGGCTTGAAAAAATAATGAACGCGGCAATCAAAGAATTAAAAAGTCAAGACAAAGGCTTTCAAGGACGCGCATCTGAACTAGCGTATTCAATATTGTTGCGGCTCGGCGCAGAATACAGCAAAAGACGCTATCCGGCAAAGCTGCTTGAAGCCGTGGGACTGCTGGAGAGCAATCTCCACAAGCCTTTAACCTTGCCGGAAGTATGCCGATCAACGGGAATCAGTCAGCCTACATTGAGCCGTCTCTTCAGAACACATATGAACCTATCGCCCATCGAATATTTCATACGCCAGAAAATGCTTGCCGCAAAAGAGCTGTTGAAAAGAGAAGACATGTCCATCAAGGAAATATCCCAAAAACTGGGCTATAGCAATCAACTGTATTTTTCATCTGAATTCAAAAAAAGGATGGGAGCATCCCCAAAAGAATTCAGGCTAAAGCCACAATAACCAACCACAAAAAATCAGAAATCCTTAGCGCTGATTTGGCCTAAAAATCCCTCATCTGCATCTTTTTCTGAAAAAATATTTTTCGAGCCGGACAAAGTCCAGTTTTTATTCCGACTTTGCCGGCTTTTTTATTTTTCAGGACTTTTGGCGGCTCCGCCGCATTACACGAGCGCTAAAACTTTGTCGCTGCGAGCTGGCTTCCTCACTTGCTAATTTGCAGGCTTGGAGCTAAATTATGAGCTTGGAATGTTTATTTAATATTACGGAGATATCCCAAATGAGTTTGATAAAAGCGGAATTAATGGAAATTCTTGTCTGTCCGGCAGACAAAGGCGATTTAAAAGAGCTTGAGTCAGAACGCAAGCTGGAATGTTCTGTCTGCGGAAGACGTTATCCTGTAAAAAACGGCATCCCTGTGATGTTGATCGACGAAGCGAAGGCTAAAACTCCTTCCTCCGAAAATGATAAACAGCAACAGCAACAGGAACAAGATGGACGATAAAGAGAAAATAAGCGATTTGAAAGAGAATCCTGACAATATGGAAAATATTGAGAACTCCGGCGACAATAATAAGGATTTGCCGGAAGACGCAACAAAGCAAAAATTCAAAAAACATTCAGCGTTTTCAAAAAAACGCCCTGCAAATCTGCGCGGAGTCCGGCAAAGCAAAGACAATCCTTATTTGAACACTCTAAACCAGCATGAACGCAATAAAATGCGGGTGGCTAAAATAATATTTGTGATATTCGGAATTATAATCCTTACAGCCCTCGGCGTTTATTTTTATGAGGAATGGCAAAAAGAGCAACAACGCATCGAAGCTCTAAATGCCATAACGCAGAGACTCAATGAACTCGACAACAGAATATCGCAAAGCAAAAGTTATGAACGCAATAAACTTGCTCTTGCGGCAATCAGTTACACGGAAAGAGCCGTCGCTCAAGATCCTAAAAGTTACAGAAACTGGATTGTCAGAAAAGCAAAATACATTGATATAATCAGCAAAAGCTCTCCTGAACTAAATGAGGCCAATGGACAAAACTTTATAAATCCAACCGTCCTGACGGACATGGTCCACATCCCGGCCGGCCATTTCTACATGGGCAAAGGAGCAAATGAGCCTGGCAGAAGCGACGAACTGCCGCGGCACTCAGTTGTAATCCCAAAAGAATTCTGGATATGCCGGACTGAAGTCTCCAATTTTCAATTCAGGCGCCTTTTTCCTAACCACAAAACAAAAAGATGGAGAGGCTATCGAATTGACCTTTCAACTCAGCCAGTGGTAAAAGTCAACTGGCACATAGCGTCGGCATTCTGTCAAATGGTGACAGATCGCGAAGACCAGGACGGACGCCTTCCGGACGAGTACGAATACAGACTCCCCACCGAAGCTGAATGGGAATATGCTTGCCGCGCTGGAACCAGCACACGTTATTATTGGGGCGACAAATTCGGAAACACAGGCGGCAAATACGCCAATGCCATAGATTTATACTCAATCAGACTGGGCGTTTTCAAAATCGCCCCCGAGAGAGACATGGCCGCAAATGATGGACAGCGCGTCAGCGCGCCCGCAAACGCCTACAAACGAAACGCATTCGGCCTTTGCAACACACTGGGGAATGTGTCCGAATGGTGCTATGATTGGTATTACGAAAAAGCATACAGAGAACTGGCAGAAGTCGCGCCTGTGCAAATCCAGCCAGTGGTAACCAGAATAGAAAAAAGAGCATCCTTTGATTCAGGCTTGTATGTTGTTGAATCCACCTGCAAGGTGTTGAGAGGCGGCAACTATGGCAATGTTCCAAGAGCATGCCGCGCCGCGCGAAGAGATTTTGCCGAGCCGGAAACAAAGAATACCGCAATTGGTTTCCGCATGGTTTTAGCTCCAGTTATAAAAAAATCTAAATAATTACGGAGTTGTCCGTCAGAAAAAATGACGGCATATAAAAGCAGCGAAAGCTTGCAAGTCGGCAACGGGTAATAATTTAAGGTTGAATTTAGCCTGGGGGGGGAAATGCCTTTGACCTATTATGAGCTTCTGGGAATAGATGCGGCAAGCGATTTTAAGACATTAAAAAAGGCATACTTCAGGAAAGCTAAGGAATGCCATCCCGACCGCTTTAATAATTCCCGTAATAAAGAAGAGGAATTTAAAAAAATTGTCTCCGCATTTGACGTGCTTTCCGATCCTGAAAAAAGAGCGCGCTACAATCTCTCCATTGGGATACTCCTGCAGGAAAGCTCTGCTTCCGCTTGCGAAACAGCTCCTGACACCATTATGGACGCGACTGTGGACGACATTCTCGAAGAGCTGGTAGTTGGCAACGCTCCGCCGCCAGACGCCACTCTGGCAACCCTTTTTTCAGATCTGGAGCGAACTAGAGTTTTTATGACCTTTCGCGAAGGGAAAAATCTATATTTCTCCAAACGCTACAACGCTGCCGCAAAAATGTTTCAGCAAGCAGTCGAGCTGTCGCCAAACAATATTCTGTACAGAGGCTTTTTAGCCAGGTCTTGCGCGTGTCTGGGAAACTACTCAAAGGCAAGATATCATTATAAAGCCGCCCTGAACATAGGAGACAGGCGATTCCCACCTCAGAAGCTGTTCAATATCCGAGCCGAGCTTGATGATATAAACCGTAAGCAAATGCCCTTCTGGCATAGCCTTGTTTCTTTTCTGTCCTCTGAGAAAAGCAAATTTATAAGGCCAGCGGACGAAGAAATGATTGACGAAACAAACCGCTCAATAGCGAATATTTACGCCGAACGCAAGAAAAAGCCAAAAAAACCAAAACAATTAAAAAAGTAGTTTGCCCCTATGCTCAAAAATGAATATTTCAAATTGAAGCCGGAAACAGCTCAGATAGAGCATCTACCATTGCCGCTTATTTTCTCGACTATAACTCAACTGATTATTCTTGCATTTTCCATAATAGTTTACGAAACGGGAAGCTTCTACAATTTCGCCCTCTACGGCGCGGGAATGCTTTATCTGACAATATTCTGCATGTGCGGATATTGGACTGGAGCCGCAATAATACTCAACAGAAGAAGAACAAAGCTCGCAAAGCTTGACGTTGCATGTCTCCGCTATGGTTTTATTTTGATATTCCTGATATTCTATTTTCTAATATTAATGATTTTTTCCTTCTAATCAAGCCATAATAAAAGCTCTGCTGCTTGAAAAACACAAATAAAACCGTTAATTTAACTGCCACAACAATAATAACTTGTGTACTACAAAAAAACTGACCTGAAACATAAACAAAGGAGACAGCAGTGAATTTAAAACGCCTGATTAAAGCCGCAACGTTAATAGGAGCAACTGCAGCCACATTCTTTATGGGGGCAAATGCCCTTGCCGACGCAAAGCTTCCAAGCATATTCAGCGACAACATGATATTGCAGCAGGAAACCCCAATTAACGTGTGGGGAACTGCCGCGCCAGGCGAAGCTGTTTCCGTGTCATTGGGCTCCGAAAAAGTCGATGCCAAAGCTGACGCAAATGGAAAATGGAGCGTGAAGCTGCCTGCTATGAAGGCAGACGGAAAGCCGCTCTCTTTGGTGATCAAGGCTAATAACACTATAAACATCAACGACGTGCTCCTGGGCGAAGTGTGGCTCTGCTCGGGACAGTCAAACATGGAAATGGGCGTCAAGTCTTGCAACAACGCAAAAGAAGAAATAGCAAATGCCAATCATCCCAATATACGTTTGTTCAAAATTCCAAAACGCATGGCCACAACCCCTCAAATAAACATTAAGGCTTCATGGGAAAAATGCTCTCCTGAAACCATACAGCAAGGCGGCTGGGGCGGCTTTTCTGCGGCTGCTTATTATTTTGGAAGGAACCTGCAGAAAGACTTGAACACTCCAATAGGCTTAATTGACGCGTCATGGGGAGGAACCTGCATTGAAACATGGACGCCGCCAATTGGATTTCAATCAGTCCCGGAATTGAAAGACATAGCAATGAAAGTTGCCCTTGCCAATCAAAACTCCAACATTCACAAGGAAACTCTTGGAGCATTCCTTGACAAAACGGCGGAATGGCTTAAAAAATCCCAAAGCTCAATGACTGCAAACAAGCCTGTTCCAACAATGCCGGTTTTTCCGAAAGAATTAAATCCATTCAATAGCCATCAATCGCCAACAGCCCTTTACAATGGAATGATTTATGGGATTGTCCCGTTCAGCATTCGCGGAGCCATATGGTACCAGGGAGAATCAAACCGCGGAAACGGAGCTCTTTACACAGCAAAAATGGACGCTCTCATTTCCGGCTGGCGCAAAAACTTCAAGCAAAAAATACCGTTCTATTTTGTGCAAATAGCTCCATACCGCTACGGCGGAAACAATCCGCAGCTTGTGCCAATTTTCTGGGAAGCGCAAACAGCGGTGATGGAAAGAGTTCCCGACACGGATATGATTATAACCTCCGACATCGCTAACTTGAAAGACATACACCCAAAAAACAAACAGGAAGTGGGCCGTCGCCTCGCGCTCAAAGCGCTAGCCAAAACTTATGACAAAAAGGACATTGTTCACTCCGGCCCGACTTTTAAAAAAATGAAGATTGACGGAGACAAGATTGCCGTTTCTTTTGACAATATCGCCGACGGCTTGAACTCGCGCGACGGAAAGCAGCTAAACTGGTTCGAGATTATTGGAGAGAACGGCATTTTTGTAAAAGCAGATGCTCAAATAGACCAAGGAACAAATTCCGTAATTTTATCCTCGCCTGAAGTAAAAGAGCCAACGGCTGTTCGTTTTGCGTGGCATCAACTTGCAGAGCCCAATCTTTGCAACAAGGCAGGCCTGCCCGCAAACAGTTTCCGCGCAGGCAAAATACCGGAAATGAATTCCCTGAAGAATGTCCCGGACGCCAAAGATTATAAGCTTGTATACGAAATAGACCTTAAGAATCTGGGGAGGAACATTAAGCCCAACGTTGACAACAGCTCCAAGATAAACGGCAAATTTGACAGAATCGCCTATTGCCTGGAACTCCAGAAAGCAGGCGGCAAACAAAAATTCGTTTACGTGTCAATGGATGCGTTCACCAACGACCTGTCAAAAATTGGAATCCCCACATTAGCCTCAAAAGCAAACTTTCAGCAAAAAGTCAACAAAATAACTGTAGCCTCCAACTGCGAAGACATAAAAACAGGCAATGAAATGACGGGCGGAAACATTGAGTTTTGGCCGAATAACTATTCCGGCAATAATAAAATAAAAATCCCTAACGCATCAAACGCCCTTTATGATTTTGGCGATGTCCAAAGCGGCGACGGCAACGGCTACGGCTCAATGCAAGTGCATAATTACGCAGCCAAACAAACCATATTTGCCATCAACAGCTGGAAAGCCGGCAACAACGCGGATATCGGCATAGGCAACAGCACAGGAAAGACCAGAGACTGGACATTTACAAGGGCGGGCAAGGGCTACTCAGTGAAAAAACTAAAAATTCTCGTGCGACCCAAAAAATAAAATCTAAAAACTGGCTTCCCATAAAAAATTATGCGGAAGCCATTCAACAACACAAGACGCTACGGGATGGCCGCAAATCACCAAAGAGGCCCTTTCTCTTGACTTTGCTCCGAATCTGTCTATTATTATAGCTATGCGCTTATGGTCCATTCATCCTTGCTATATGGACTCCAGAGGACTGGTTGCTCTTTGGAGGGAAGCCCTCCTTGCGCAAAAAGTCTTAAAGGGAGAGACTAAAGGGTATAAAAACCATCCCCAACTCGATAGATTCAAAAGCTCAGCTAATCCACTCGCGGCGATTTCCACTTATCTGCTCCATGTTTACATAGAAGCCTATGTCAGAGGATATAATTTTGACAAATCCAAGATAGGCTCCGGGAGGACTCGCAAAAAAATAAAAGTTGCATCGGGGCAGCTTGAATACGAACTGAAGCATTTGAAAAAGAAATTGGAACAGAGAGACAAAGCTGCATTCAAAAAAATATCAACGCTAGCCATTCCTGACCCGCATCCGCTTTTTGAAGCAGTCCATGGCTCTGTCGAGAAATGGGAAATCATTTATTGACTCGACTGCTCTGTTCGCTCAGAGCCGAAGAATATGACGCATACTATGTGATGCACATAAAGCGCAAGAAAATAGACTTTGCAAAACTATTAACTGGTGATATGCCAAGGTATAAAAATGGCATCCCCAAGGGGATTTGAACCCCTGTTGCCGGGATGAAAACCCGGTGTCCTAGGCCTCTAGACGATGGGGACGTCTGCAAAGGAGCCTTTATAATAAAATCTAATCGAAATATTACAAGAAAGAAAGTGAAAAAAAGCTGTTTTTTTTTAAATTAAGGGAAAAAACGGCTCCGTCAAATGTCTTAATACTTTTTAAAAAACGGACTTTATCAAGGCTTTGCCCAGCGTGACCATTGCTGGACCACAAAGGGAAAGGTTATTGGCAAACAAGAACTTAGACTACAGACTTCGTTGCTTAACGCCAGCACTACAGCCTGTTTTAATGCGCAAGCAGGCAAAATATTGCTTCCGCGACAACGCATTGGACTTTTGGCGGCGCAATCGTATTGTTCGCCTAATGGAAGCAACATAATGTTGTTGTAGCACAAAGAATAGGATGTGAAATATTTTTATCAGCTGACTAAATCCAAAGGCCCGGCTCCAGCTAAAATAATATCCATATTCAGGTCTGTTTTAAAATTAACTTTTCCGGCGCTGAAAGGAATGAAAAACTTATCGCCAAATTCCACATTGAGCCGCTCTCCTGAGCAGAAAATAGACCCGGAGCCGGCAACAACGACTGCTATGCAAAAAGAATCGCGCTCAAGGCAAAATTCACCTTCAACATGCAAGCGCTGAGCCGCAAAACGCTTTGTGCTGCGTTCGTCAAACAGCGAGGTTAAAGTTGACTTCCCCTGACGCTCAAGCGTCAATGGCTTGATGAAATAGCGTTCCTTTACTGTTCCCAAATCAAGTCGGTCAAACTCGAACATGGAAAGCGCAAAATCAACGTCGCGCCCCATAAAGCGCGCGTCCTCCGGCAGAAGATATCCGCCGCGCTCAAATTCGATTCTCACCGCCAGGTCGGTGGGCTCCATAATTTCCATCATAAAAATTCCTTCGCCTATGGCATGCGGCTGCCCGCCCGGCACCAGAAAAACATCGCCAGGCTTTACAGGTATTTTCTCGAAACATGAAAGAATAAACTCTGTGTCCTGCTCTGCCACTGCCTGCCTGAAGCGCGCTTTTTCCGGCACATTCTGAAAGCCGAAATATATATATGGCTCTTTTATGTCTTCACGCGACCCCAAAATAATATACCCTTCTGTTTTTCCAGAGTTTGTGTTTAGAAATTTTTGGGCAAAAGGTATCGTGGGATGGCACTGAATATGAAGCCTCACAGCTGAATCAAGGAACTTCAGCAAAAAGCCCGAATTAGCGCCAAATTTTTTATAATGCAGGTCTCCAACAAGAGCTCCCGGATTCTTCTCGATCAAATATCTCAGAAGATATTTTTGTCCATTGACAAAAACAGAGCTCAAGCCTTCCTCCGTCAGGTTTTCGCGGCCTTTGTTCACGGCTTTGGTAGTTGAGCCTATCCAATCTTCTGGGAAGTGCGTGTCTTCCGGATTCTGTTTATTTTCAAGCACATCCAGATTTTTTCCGCCGGGATAAGTTCTCCAGACCCGATTTGCCTCCAACGGCAAGATTTTGTTTAACAGCATTGCTTCTTTCTCCATTTATATTTTTAGGACATAAACGCAACTTTGCCCTTTTATGCTCATTATGTTTTTTTCTCTGAAAGCAAGTTCAGCGTCTCCAAAAATCAATTCAGGAGAGCCGCAGGAGCCGCTGAATTCGATTTCTATTTCATTCAGAATTTTCTCATTGAAAACAAACAGGAATTTTTCATTGGAATGTTCCGCAATGCACAGCGGAACATCCGCAACAGCTTCGCGTTTTTTCAAAGCCTCTCCGCATAGCCGCTCCAACAAAGCATCCCCCAGTTCCGAAAGATTTGAATCATATATCATATTCCATACGGGAGCTGTAAAATAAAAGACTTTTCCAGCTCCGACTTTGCGCTGTGTTAAAAATGGATAATCATTTATTTCAGCAATTGCTTCTGAATCTTTATTAAGCGCCAGCTCCTGAATTTCTGATTCGCATTCTATCGCCAGGGTCTGTCCGTCATCAAATGATATTTTTGACTTTTCAAAGCAAAGATTATCCAAATGCCTCACTCCCAATATTTCATTCAATGGCCCGCCTGGAAGAGTCTCAAACAACATTCCATCCTCGCTGACATCAGCAAAAGGATAGTTGGCTATCAGCGTCCCGCCCCGCTCAACAAAAGCTCTGACGATTCCGGCTGTTTCAGTGTCAATGGAAACTTGATAAGGCATAAACAAAACCTTCAAAGATTCAAGCTCTGTCCTTAGTCTGTTTTTTTCTATTATACGCAGCGGAACATTGTTTTTAAAGCACGTTTTGTAAAGCCCGAACAAGCCGCGCTGCGGCTGGTCATTACCGACAATATGACTTATGCGATTGTTAATGGTTTTGACCGTAAAATTATTGTGCCTGTCAAAAAGGACTCCTATGTCAGTTCGTATTTTTGCGTCAATTATTCCTGCATTATCAGCCATGAATTTGCCAACGGAAGCTGCGGCTTCTGCGCGTCCGCTCAAGGAGCCGTCCGCCCGCACAAGCCCTCTTCCGCCGACTTGAAAGCCCCTTTTGAACGGAGCCCATTTCCAGAAGACAATACCAGTGCAATTCCTTGACAAAGCCTCAAAGCACCATGCTGTCAGGTCTTCAGGAGAAACTCGTTCACGGGTAAATATTTCAGAGTAATAGTGGCTCTGCATTTCAGACACAAAAAACTTGCCATTGGCCGCCGCCGAAGCGCTGTCAAATGTAAGTGAGCGCAGCCATTGTTCATTATCCTTCAATAGCCTTCCACCAGTTTTAGGGTAAAAAGATATCCCGTAATGGTCAGCGGCCATGGCAACCTTTGAATCGTCCGTGCCCCTGTCAAATTCACCCCAAACGGCATTCGACATAACATTGTCGGCTATTACGGGATGCTCCATGTCACACTCTTTCACATACCCGGCCAATTCCGCTGTTATTGCCGCCAGATTGTCAGTCCTGAATTCCTCAAAATCCACGTCAGGCATGATGGAAGCCCACGTCACTTTTTCAAAGCAAACCTGTAAAAAATCAGAATAGGTTTTGCCCCATGAACGATTTATTTTTTCGATATGTTCGTATTTTCTCACGAGCCATGCCTGAAATTCAGCAAGGGTGTATTTGTCAAAGGATTTAAAATGTGTTTCGTTCCAAATATCCCATGCGGCAAGAGCGGGGTGCTCCTTTAGCGCATTGACTATTTTGCCAAAAGCTTTGCGCATTGTTTTCTTTACAAAAGGATGGTTGTAATTCATTTCGCCCAAGCCATTCTGCATTTTTTCGACTGTGCCGTCAAAGTTTCTGACAGCATATTCGTCAGAATAAATAAAGTCGGGAAAATATTCCAGATTGGGAACTTGCCCTGTCAGTTCCACAATAACCTTCATTCCATGCTCTTCGGCAATATCCAAAAACTTGCGGTGCTGCTCAAAGCATGCCGTCTCTCCTTCGTAAAAAACAGGCGGCCATACAACTGCGGTGTTCATGTTCAGCTTCCGCATTTTCGCGACGTTTTCACGCATATGCTTTTCGGTGAAATCTTTTTCCAGCAAAAACACAGCGCCATAAAGCAATTTGTCTTCAATCATTGTCTCTTCTCCAGGATATTGAATATTTGATTTCTCTGTTTTGCTCTAAATTAAATTTTGCGACAACAGCATTGACTGGGCCGTATATGGACGGCTCCGCAACAGCGTGAGTGAATTCAACTTCAGCTCCGGCAAAATCAATAAATACGGAACAGTCGCGCTTTCTGATTGCAACGCTTTTATTTATCTCAACAACGCCATCGCCCTGATAAAAATTCAAGCAAAACGAGTCTCCGCCTTCAGGAAGAACAGCGTGGAAGTCAATCCCGTCAGAGCGATAAACAGCCGACAATTTAAGCTCATACTCAGGCAGCGGCTCAAATGACATGTCGCGGCAATAAGCAAAAACATAATCAACTTGAAAGCCGTTTTCCGTCTCAACCGCCTTGCCGCCCCAATCCAAAACATTTTTAGGATAAAGCGTTTCTCCGTTTGTTTTCAAAACTGGCAGGAATGGATATTTTTGAGTCGAATAAGGAGCTGGCATTTTGTGTCCAAAATATGGCAAAGGCATAAATTTGGCGCTCATGTCAACGCTCACGTCATTTTCTCCGGTAATGCGATTGTGCCACAAAAACATAAGTTTGGTCAGGCGATTTTTCAGAGGGACAATGTAATGAACGCCACACTCTGCGGAATTGCCGACAATGAATCCGGAAGCCGGAAAATATTTAATAAAATCTGCCTTTGCGGCGGGAAGACTGACTTTTTCTTTTTCTGAATCATCGCAAAACCGAAGAGCCATTGCCAGTCCATAGGCGGCGTAGCCCAAAGCCTGAATAGAAGTGGTATATTCGTCCCAGACACCCTTGTTGGCGGCCTTGTCCTTGAACACCCGCCCGTCTTCATCAATGCCGATGCTCTTAAAAAAATCGCACATCTTGCGGCATGCCACATCTCCAACTCCTCTGTCAACCAGGCCGTGTTTTTGGGCAAATTCCCAGACAAACGCTTTTTTCACATCCGAACCTCCGCGCAGGGAGCGTCCCCACTTGGCATATTCGCCGTCAGCGTCGATAAAATAAATGTTGGCGCGCGCGAAATCTTTCATTATTTCAAAAATTTCCAAATGGAATTTCGAGTTCCATCCGCATATTTCGTCATAGTGCATCAACAGGCCGATAATTTCCGCGCTGTAGCCGTCAACGCGACTGTCCGCGCCGCTTCCTCTCACATCGTCATCGTTGAAGAAGCCATCCCCTATATATCCGTCCAGCATCGTCTGGATATCATCTTCAGGGCGAACCTTCACCGCCTCTTCCGTTATGTATCCATGCCTAAGCAGCAAAGTGTTAATAAAGCCTGCGGCAACATTGTAATTTTTCGATGCGGCGCGCAAATAGCTCATGTCGATCTGGCATACAAAACGGTCGAAAACATTCTTTTCCTCAACGGAAAAAGCCTGATAGAAATTGCCGCTTTTCCCTCCCGTCAAGTCAAGCGAGAAGAGAAGCGCAAAAGTGCTCCAGGCGCTTCGCTTGTCGTCCACGTCCGCGACTGCGCGCGTCCACTTGACCACAGCTCCAAGAAGGTCGCGGCCATTCAGGCTCCAACCGGCTTCAATTCCTCTGACAACCCCGGCAAGAACCAGCCAGCCTTGATCTTTTTCATCCTTCTCGTTATCCGGCAACGCGTAGCCGCGCTCCTCAGTGACTCTTATTGCGTAAGACAGTATTCGATCCAAATATTCTAGATAGAGCTCTTTTTTCATGCTTCAGGCGCTTTCATTAAAGTTAAATACAATCGCTATATATAATTATAGTCTTATATAGCAATTTTGCAACAATAAAAAAATCTTTTGTGCTCCGCGGATATTTTTCTGGATCAAAATTCGCTTAAAAAATGCTTGGCTTGGCTGTAGCGCCCACGAAGTGAGGTTAAAAGTGGCTTTGGCTATCAGCAGGAGGCAGGGTTATAACCACATTATTAAGCTTCTCTCGCTTAATAAGAGAGAGAAGAAGCTCCATTGCGCATTCCCCCAGTTGCCTTACGGGCTTTCCGACGCCAGGCAGCAAGGAGTTCTCCGAATCGGCGTAATTCCATACTTCCACCTGCACATCCAGCTCGCGAACCGCGCGTAATGCAATATTGGCGTAGCTGTCGCCGTAGGCAATAATGACTTCGGGAGTTTTCTTTGCCTTTAAAATGCGCTGGACAGCTTTTGAAGCTTCATCCGCGACGCAGATTTGAATCCAGTCATCGTCAATATATAAATTATTTTTGTTCATTGCTTTATGATAAGCCTGCGCCATTCGGTCGGCGCGCTTTGCAATTGCCTCTTTTTTTGTGGAGCGCACTCCGCAAAAAAGCCCAATGCGCTTTGCGCCATTGTCGAAAAGTGTCTTCAGCATGGATTTGACAGCCGCTCTGTCATCAATCAAAACTGCCGGATAATTTTTCCCCGGATACTCGTTGTCCAAAAAAACATGTGGAATTCCAGATTTGCTCAAAAATTTTAAATCGCCGGAGTTCAAGGCTCCGTTTATCAACAACCCTTGCAACAGGCCGCCTTCTATAAGGCGCCGCAAAAGACTGTTTTCCAAATCAAGAAGGCCATGGTTTCCCGTTTTATGAATATGGAGCGAATATCCGGCTGCGGCGCAGGCTTTCTCTATGCCTGAAATCATAGGCTGGAAGTAAAAGTCTTCTCCATGAAAATCTTTTATCAGCACTCCAATATTTTTTGACGAAACAACAGCTCCTTCAAATTCCGCTTCAACCTTTTCCGATGACACAAAAGTGCCTTTCCCTTGAAAGCGCTCAAGCAAGCCTTTTTTTACTAGTTCAGAAAAGGCGTGCCGGACGGTCATGGGGCTTACTTTTATGTTTCTGGAAAGCTCCAGCTCGGAAGGCAAACGGTCGCCTGACGACATATCGCCAGAGTCTATTTTGCCCTTTATAAATTCTTTTATCTGCCAATAGGCAGGCAAAGGAACATTCTTGTCTATCTTAAAATTTTTAAACATTGTCCGGTTCATTGCCCTTTGCTTTGATTCAGGCAACACTATATAAGACTGCAGCGCAAATAGCAAAGCAGGATGCCGCGATTTTAAAATTCAAAAAAATACAATTTATCACAGCTTCAAAGAAACAGCCCGGCTTTGCCGGGCTGTCTTTTATTGTTGCTTTAAATATTTTTCAACGCACGCGGAACAAGCTTTTCCAGAAGCCTGGCTTGCCGGCTAGCATGTACACCCTGCATTCGCCGGGCATAAACGTATATTCAAATTCTTTTTCAGGAACTATTATTCCCGCGCGGCAATCAACGATTGCTTTGTTTTTGTCTTTTTCGCCAAGAACAAACTTCAACTTGTCCTTTAAGGAAGAAAGGCGGCTGTTTGTGACAAAAAACAGCTTGTCTCCGTCTTTTTTGACGCGCGTATAAACGTGAATGTCCTGTTCGGTTGCTTGCAAGATCCGCTTTGGACAATTGGCCTTGAGTATTCTGTCAAACACAACTTGATTCTGCGAATCATATTTCACTCTGCCGCCAATCACATCCTCACCCAAGAGATACGCTTTGCCTTTGCCGTAAGCGGCCTCAAGAATTGCCGGAGTTTTTGCTGTGTCCCAAGTTGCGAGGACTTTGGCCTTGCTGTCAGGAAGCAGCTTAAACGCCCAGGCTCCGTTTTTCCCGGCCGGAGAAATGCGCAAACGTTGCTGCATCTTGCCGTCATTGTAATTCAGCCAACAGTCTTTAGACGAGATAATATTGGCTTCAGCTCCAAAAATCTCACGCATAATTTTTCCGGAAGGCCGCGAATAACTGTTAAACTTTTCTATCGCGCCGACGCTTATAAGAGTTCCGCCATTTTTAACATAATCCAAAACGCGCTTGGCTGTCGCCTCTGACATATATTCAGCCTGATGAAAAATCAAGACGGGGTACTTGGAGTAATCCTTTTCTTCCGGAACCTGGTCAATCTGGAAATGATGCCTTATAAAAGACTCTCTCAATGCAAAGTTTGCATGACTGTATTCATATCTGCGCTTTTCCACATAAGTTCCAGGTATCTGATAATGCGAATCTCTGACAGTCACCATTCCGCCCTGGAACCAAGGCGTGGAGTCCTTCATTACGGAATTGAATTTCTCAAAATCAGACTTGGCATATTTCATACCCAAGCCCATTAGGCGCGGGTATAAGCCTCTGCCGCAGGGACTGAGGGCAGCCGCAGAAGTGACCATCCAACGCCCAGCGCCAGCGCTATGAATTTGAAAACTCTCAACTCCGCGCGAAAAATTGCGCCACATCCAACGAGATGTGCCATAATATATTGGCAACTCGCTTTTGAGTGAATAAAGGAACATGGAGTAGGCAAACCCCGGAACATATTCGGCGGTGCCGCTCGGCCTTTCCTGCCCGCTGTAATACTCCGACATGTTTTTGAATTTTTTTCCAGCTATTCCGACCACATAGTCAAGCCCGGCCTCGCAGCCATGATGCTGTCCGCCGGAGATGTCGTAATATTTAATTGCCTCTCCAAACGGCAGGCATGACGCACTGTTCCCGCGGGAAGTCCCGTTATATGAAAAACGCGCGGAAGCCGGAACATTTGGCGCGCCTGCCTTTATTCCGTCGTAACCGGCTTTGTAAAAGAGCAGGTTTTCGCGGTCCACAAACTTTCTCCAGTCACGCCACACAGCTCTTTCCACTGATGTCAACTTTCCAGACTCGCGAATTTCCTCATAAGTTGGCGGCTGGATTTTATCAAATTCCTTAAACGAACTGCCGTATGCTTTATTTAGCTCGGAAACCATTTTGTATTTGTTTTTGAGGAATGCCTGAAAGCGCTTGATCTACTTGCCGCCTCGCAGCTCCACTCCACCCGACTCATTGTCGCGCTGTATTCCAATAACATTGACATCATCAAGCTTGCCCCAATAAGATGAAAATGCCTTTAGCATTTCATAGCGCCTTTTCCTTGCCTCGTCATTCCAAATGTTTGTGCCAAGCATTGTGCCGCCGCTTTTGCGTCTTTCAGTCAAGGGTTCGCATTCCGGCGTATTCAGCATGCGGGCGTTTCTGGCCGTCACATCTTTGCCGTAATTGCGCTCCATTGCAAAAACCATCAAGTAAAGGTTGTGCTTTCTGGCAATGTCAATAAAATGGTCATAGATATCAAACTGGAAATCATTCTCATCAATGACTTTCGGATCGCAATCATCGCGCAAGAAAAATGAAAGGCCATGCCCGATTGAAAGCATGTTGAAGCCATAAAGTTTCTTATTCCGCAGATAATCCTGCTCGCGGCGATATTTGTGAGCCAAAATATTTCCCGGCTTTGAATGAATTTTGTCATTCCAAAGCCAATTATCATGATGGGGCCCGATTATGATTTCATCTCCTGGCTTTTCAGGATAGCTTGAGAAATCGCCTCTTAGATTTTTTTCAAGATCCGCCAAGCCCTTATATTCTTTTTTGAATGCATTGTTGGTTTTCTCATAGGCTTCTTTTGATTTGGTAAAGTTATGGGCCGATTGCAAAGAGTCGCCTTTAAGGGCAAATTGAAAAGCGTTATTGACGCTTTTCAAGGCGTTTAAAAAGGCGGAAGCAGCCTCCGGCTTCTTTCCGTATTGGACAAATGCGTTTGTCTTGTCGGCCTGATTATAGAAACGTGCTATAGACTCAATCATAGAGCCTCGCTCTTTGCGGCTGAGAACCATGTCGTTCATGACTTTTGCATAGCTCTTGTTTCCGGCCAGCCAATAATACATTCTCAGTTGGAACGGGATATAATCGCGAAAAATATTCTCATAATTATTGTAGGCAGGAGTGTCCCCTTTTCCATGAAGGAATTGTATAGCGCTCCACAAAACGCGGCCTTTGCCGACTTTCCAAGTGACGAAAGCAGGCTCGCCATTCGACAAATACGCCAGAACTTTCGCGCCCTTTTTAGGTTTGGCCTTGAAGTAGTAAACCAAAGCAGGAAAGTTTTTCCAGCGAATATTGTCCAGTATAAAATGAGAATCCGAGTCAGGAGTGAAAGTGACCAGTTTATTGACATTTCTTAAATCAATAAAACTGCTGCCTTCAATCTCAACCGGCAGGATGCTGTCAAAAGCTTTGTCCACTCCGGAAAAATCCCTGTTGCAGAAAAAGCCAGCGCCGTTTCTGACTGCTTTCTCCACCGCCGCGGCGTCTTCCGCGGACAACGCATACGGCCCAGGAAGTTTATAATGTCCGCCTTTTGAATTAACATCATCTCCGGCGGCGACAATCACATTAGGCTTGCGCTTTTCAAGGTAGGATTTTACATGTCCAAACGGAATCTTATAGACCTTTATGCTTTTGCTTTGCATCTCTTTTGATATGCGGCCTATTGTAGTGTCATACCTGAAACGTTGCGGCAAAAGCGCCACATCCAAGCGCGGAGAGTCGAGCATTCCGCCACCGCCCACTTCAAGCGCTTTCAAAGGAACATCCGCAGACGACAAAGAGGCTCCCAGAAGAGCTATATCTCCGCCAACGGAGCTTATTTCTATAGATTTGACTTGTTTCTTTTTGTCTACGGGCATTTTATTTACAGTAATCCCTATCAGCTCGCCGCTGTCTGAATACTTTTGAAACGCCACCTTGTGATTTACTCCCGGGACAGGCGCTATTATATTCTGAAATTCAACTCCAGACTTGAGTATCGTCTCCCGCTTAGAGCCATCCTGATAGTTGATAACAACCTTCAACGCCTCTTTCCCTGACGGGATATTATCCGCCGCTCCAAGAAGATAAAGGCTTTCAAATGCTCCGCTTTTGTCAAGGACAAGCACTTTGCCTGGCTTAAGAACAATGCCATTGAGCGTTTTGGATTCCGAAAAGGGCATGCCACCTTGAATTACAGACAACCTATCGCCAAGCTCCTTGATTTTCGGAAAGCTTAATTTGGCAATGCTTGAGACGCCGCCCTTCTTCAAGTCAAAAACATGAAATTCAGCATCCCTTTTTCTGTCAAACCTGAATTCGACATCGCCTGTTATTGCAAGATTTTTTTCGTGTCTGCTGTCCAGGCGAAAATAATAGCCGTTAAATTTCTTGCGCCTGTCTTCCACGCGCATGCGTTTGATGCCCTTCAGATGATAGAGCACTTTCATCTGCGTATTTTCCGTCACAAAATCAGCGTACTTTGATATAAAAAAAGTTTTGTCTGGCCAATAACGGTCCCAGCTCAATTTAACTTTTTTGCCGTCATCAGTCTCAAGAATGGCCCCTTTAAAATAGTCGTCGCAAATGTAATACGCTATCTCTGTGTTGTAGACCTCGCCCTTAAAATCCAAATCAAACAAAAGCTTAAAAGAATCGCTCTTTATCGACACGCCCCATGTCCCGCCGGAGCTTGCGCTTCTGCCTTCCCAAAGCACCTTCACTTCGCTTGACGTCTCTTTTATTTCTTTCAAACCGGCAACCTTGTCCCAAAAACTTTTTGTGGGAATAAGCCTGTAATCGGCAGGCTTGCCGTCACGTAGGCTTTTTATCTTGCTCCATTCTCTGAGAAGCACAAGTTTGTTGTTATAGTAAACTTTGAATGAGCCGACATCAGGCTTTATTTGCAAGACCATATTTCCCCTGCGAAACACTTTTTCGGCGGCGCCTGCATAAAGAGACACGACTCCAGCATAAATGGAAAACGCAACAATCAAGATGAGTTTAAGACAAGTTTTTGACATAGAGAGTCCTTTCGTTTCATTCTGTTAATATAATTGATAATACTTTAATCTAAGGAGCGTCGGGTGTCCAGTATTGCAACTGGTCGCACTGTGGTATTCTGAATTTATAACTGTCTGTATGTCCATCCATATGCACAATATTCATGCGGTTGCTGTGAAAATAAACTTCCTCCGCAAGATTCGGCTTACTGGAGCTTCTTTCATAAGCGTAAATCATGCTGCTCGCATTTGAGGGCATAAAATTAAAGCACTTGCTTGGATGCTTGAATTCAGACATTCTCCAATGCTTATTGGCTGGCAGCCTGTCGCTGTAATCAAAACTATTAGGCTTGACAATCTGTCCGTTTTGGCGATAAGTAATATAAAAAGCCCTTGTTGCTCCATCCAGATCCCCAATATTCTGCAACCATGGAGTTTTGTCATTGGGGCAGACAAAAAGCCCGTTCTTGTCCAGCTCTTTCACATTAAGATATGAGTACAGCAATGTCATGCTCCAGTCAAAAGTCATCAGATAGCCATCATAGTCACTAGTGTACAGAACTGTGCCAGACCCCATCTGCTTCAGATTGTTCGCGCACAGGATTTTCTTTGCCGTGCCCCTGGCTCGGTTAAGGGCTGGCAGCAGCATTGAGGCTAAAATTGCTATTATGGCAATTACAACGAGCAGTTCGATGAGTGTAAAACGCGATTTCTTCCACATATGGCATTGACTCCATTGCTGATGTATTTAATATAAATATAATCCACACAGCAAACAAAGTCAATGGTTATCCTGTTTAATATTCAAAAAAAGTAAAATAAAAAAACTTCAATAGATTCAATTGACTCCATTTACAGGGCAAAAAAAACGCGTCTTACGAAAACAAGCTTCCGCGAGACGCGTTCTAATTTGAAGTTATTTATTTTGATTCAAGCGATGCTTAAGCCAGCAATACACAGAGTCGGCTATCTGATAATATCCCTCCTTAGCTGGATGGACGCCATTGCTGTCTCTGGCTATTTTCTTTTTGTTGCGCGAGCTGAGTTGCTCTGTTTTCTTCGGAAAATTATTTTCGCAGTCAATGTTTATATAAGCAGGGATCAGAAAAATATTTTCTTTTTGCATCTTTCCGTATTTTTCTATCATTCGCTCGACTATGCGATGCTGATTGCGGCGATACTGCCAGCGAGTCTGACCACATTTATAGTTCGAGCCAAATGCGTTTTGGGTTGCGGCTGGCGGCACTGTCAGGATTAAGCCTATCTCAGTGTCTTTTGAGACTTTTCTGAATTCAGCCACAAGAATGTCGGCATATTTAAACATTCTGTCAATGCTTTTGTCAATCGTCTCGTCCGTGGCGCCGAAGTTATCATTGCATCCCAGGAACACAGTTATAAAGTCAGGCGCTTTTCCGTCATTATACTTTTCGCAGTACTTTTTAAAGTCAAGCTGAGGCTTTCCTTCCTTAACAAAGAGAAAAGGACTTCTTGCGCGATAAGGCTTCTTTGCTGTTGTCAGGTCTTTCCAATAATCGCAAAAAGCCTTCCAAGTCCATCCGCCGCGTCCTTCGTGCGGAATATGCGTTGCGTCGGGCTTGCGTCCGGCTCCGGCGTGACTGCCTATAAATTTGACCTTTGGATTGCCCTCCGCCTGCAAAAGACGATTCAACTCATTGGGGTAACGAGACGCGTCCGTCAAACTGTCGCCGACGATCAACATTGTAATATTCCTGTCCTGCCCCGCGTCTGCGGCAGTCACACAGAGCTCACTGGAAGCTTCGGACACGACTTTGTTCATGCCGTTTAAAACCTTGAGGGCAAAAGAAGTTTTGCCTATGTCCTTTTTGGTCGGAGTGAAACGCCAGCGCGTTTTATCCTGACGGCCTTTTGAGCAAACAGCGTCAAATATATAATTGTTCATATTTGGAACAAGCACAACATTGTCAAAATAAAGATTCATCTCGTGACCTGGCACAGCATATATAGCTGGCGGCATAAGAAGCCTTATTTTGTTTTCATTGTTTTTCTTGTCCTGCGCAGACAGAGCGCACAAGAAAGAGAGTGCGGCCATAGAGCCCAAAATCATCTTTTTCATAAGTTTCCCCATTGTTGTTTATGTAGTTCAAAGAAACACTTAAAATACACCAAAACTCTAAAAAGTTCAAATCCGCCACGGGCCAGCGCAACACCCTCAATATCTATTGTGATTGATCAACTCAAGCAGCAGGACTATGACCTCGTCACTAGTTAAAATCGAGGTATGAGTCTCATTAAAACCATAGAATCCTTCAGCGTCTGATTGGGCGGGTTGAAAGATTTCACTGGCAATCTCCACTACCCCGTCATTGTTCCCCATCATCATACTGAATGATCCGCGCACCCCAAATATGAGGTAAAAACCTATTTCATCTGGTATTTTGTATTTATATATATATTTGAGAAAATCACTGTCCGGAGAAAGATCATGCCAGTTAGGAATTGAAGCAGGCGCATTATTAACTCCGATCTCTGCGGCTTTCACACCGCCCCAAGGGGTTGAAATGGAAATAAATTTGTCTATATAATGATGTTGGTCTTCAATAACATTTCTTTCGATAAAGGCTCGTGAGACAAGGCCGCCCATACTGTGGGCTACTACGCTCAGTTTATTGAAATCGTATTTCTTATGCAACTCTTTAATGAGAGTATTTAAAGTTCTGGCAATAGCATCAAGTCTGAACCCAGACGGATAGTAATAGAACCATGGTTGGAATTTTTGCCTATCCAGTCTTTCAACTATTGGCTTCCAACTTAGAGGGGTTCCACCAGAGCCATGAACAAATAATACTGGAATTTTATCAGGGTCGTAGGGTTCAAGAAAATAGATGCCCACGCCAATTTCTTTTATAAAGGAAAATGGCTTCCACATGCCAAGCGAGCCTTTTTTCGGATGAAAAATTTTATCATCAAGGGACTTTATAATAGCAATCCTTGCAAAAGACTTTGCGGCAAAACTAGCTTCAGTAATAGCTCTAGGCATTTCGTCCGGGTATTTGTTGGCCTTTGTCATTTCTATATCCAGATATTTAAACGATCTTGCCCCTTTTGTCTTGAGATTTTTTGCAGCAACTATTATTTCAGTCGGCTTGCCATAAAATCCTAAACTTTCCCCTTCATCATAAGTAAGATTACGGTTCAAATCCTCAAAGGCTGAAATATAATATTGCCCTTTGCCGACAATAAAAGAATAATGCTTGCTTGGGTCTGCCACCAAATACTGGGAAATAGTTGTTCCTTTGTCGCCTTTTTTATAAAGCATCACCACAATTGGACCGTTGTTTGAGGAGCCTGCCTTATTCACTTGGCCAGCCAAGGCAAAGCTTGCGCCGTAGTCTTTCAAGTCACGTCGAAGGCTGTAGAAGGCGCAACTGCTGAGGAGAATGCCTATTGAAACGATTAGCGGCAATAGCATAATGCGCAGAATGTAAAAAGAACTGAAAGGGAAATTTTGTTTATTCATAAACATATATCCTCCATTAAATTTTAAATCATATCCTGAATCCGTGAGGGAAACAACAGATGATAGTGAAGGTAAAAGTAAACCAAGGCAGAAAAGAAATCAATAATATTGGCTAAATTTCTTTGATCGACTGTAGCAAAGCCACTTTTAAGTCGGCGGCATCATCGAATGCAGAAGAGTTTTTTATTCAGAATTAGGATTTGCTTTGCAATATCCTAGGTTTTATATATATTCCATTAAAGGACCAGACACATAAAATACTTGTCACAGGAAAGCGCTATGGATAGTTCGAATCAAAACACATCTTGGAAAGCGTCGGAAAAACGCTATGAAACGATGCCCTACAAGCGCTGCGGCAGAAGCGGCCTAAAACTGCCCCGGATTTCGATGGGAATGTGGCATAATTTTGGGCATAACGACTCATTTGAAAACGCTAGGAACATAATCCATGCCTCGTTTGATCTGGGAATTACTCACTTCGACCTCGCAAATAATTACGGCCCGCCTCCCGGCTCCGCTGAGGAAAATTTCGGAAAGATCCTGAAAAGCGATCTTGCCGGACACCGCGATGAACTTGTCATATCCTCCAAAGCCGGACACCTGATGTGGCCGGGGCCTTACGGTGAGTTCGGGTCACGCAAATACCTGATGGCAAGCATTGATCAGAGCCTTAAACGACTCGGAATCGATTACGTGGACATATTCTATCACCATTGCCCTGATCCGGAAACGCCAATCGAAGAAACAATGAGCGCTCTGGATTATATAGTCAGAAGCGGACGCGCGCTCTATGTGGGAATTTCAAAATACTCGCCCGAAAAAACCAGGGAAGCCGCCGCCATTCTGCGTGACCTGGGAACCCCTTGCCTGATTCATCAGCCGTATTACAATATGCTCAAACGCGATTTTGAGCACAACGGACTGTTTGACTCCCTGCTTGACGAAGGCATCGGATGCATTGTTTTTTCTCCGCTTGCCCAAGGAATGCTGACCAGTCGTTACCTGAACGGCATACCTGAGGGTTCCCGCGCCACCAAGAGCCAATTCCTTACTGAAAAAAACATTACCCAGGAGCTTCTAGCCAAAGTTCGAAAACTCAATGCAATAGCGGCGGAACGCGGGCAGAGCCTGGCTCAGACCGCCATAGCATGGGCATTGCGGCATCCGGCGATCACATCGGCGCTGGTGGGCGCAAGCCGCCCTGAGCAGATTGCGGAGCTTGTTCGCTCGGTGGACAATGTGGAATTCTGCGAGGAAGAACTTGCGCGCATTGAAAAAATACTGGCGGAATAGACGGCTTCGCCAAAGCCGACAGCGCTGTAGCGGCTAAAAAAAATTGCTTTCAGATTTAAATAAATAATCAGGAAAAACGGTGCAATATGGAAAATTTTATCAGCTTATTAGGATTCGCGTGCTTCTTGCTTATAGCATGGCTGCTAAGCTGCGACAGAAAAAAGATAAACTGGCGCCCGGTTATAGGCGGGATAGTTCTTCAATTTCTTTTTGCGTCGCTCGTCTTTTTGATGCCTTTCACGCGAGGCGGCTTCATTTATTTAAGTGAAATTTTCACAAATACACTGGAGCAGTCACGCGCTGGCATGGTGTTTGTGTTCGGCGGCTTAGCCGAAGTCAACTCATCTCATGGACTCATATTGGCATTTCAGGTGTTTCCTTTTATAATAGTATTCGCCAGCATAATGGCCTTGCTGTACTATCTAAAAATCATTCCGTTGATAATCAAAGCATTCGCGAGCTTTCTTTCCAAAACTCTGAAAACCAGTGGAGCCGAATCGCTCTGCGCCGCGTCAAATGTATTCATTGGCATCGAATCGGCAACCACGATCAGGCCGTATATCGCGCAAATGACCCGCTCCGAGCTATTCACTATCCTAGTGGTCGGCATGGCAACCGTGGCCTCAAGCGTACTCGCCGTATATGTGTCTTTTCTCTCCTCCACTTTTCCGGGAATAGCCGGGCACCTTGTAAGCGCGTCGCTTATATCAGTCCCGGCGGCCTTTGTGGTAAGCAAGCTTATGGTTCCAGAAACAGAGGTTCCAGAGACAGCCGACATCAAAACTTGCGAACTGCATCTGGAGCATTCATCCAATGGGATGACAGAATCCCTTATAAATGGCGCAAACGCAGGGGCAAAGCTTGCGACAGGAGTGGTTATAACGCTGATAGCCTTTATCGGACTGCTGGGAATAGCGAAGGGACTCCTCGGGCATTTCACAGGCAACCCGCAAATTATAACGCAAGGGCTGGAATACATATTCTACCCCCTCACCTGGCTTATGGGAGTTCCTGTGCACGATGTCCCAACCATCGCCAGAATGCTTGGCGCGCGCCTGATAGAAACAGAAATACCATCTTATATTGCGCTTGGCAAGTTTTCGGCGGCGGGCGGCGACAAGCGCAGCGTGCTTATAGCAAGCTACGCCCTTTGCGGCTTCACGCACATAGCTTCAATGGCAATATTCGTGGGCGGAATAGGCGCTCTTGCCCCTGGCAAACTGCCGACACTGTCGAGGCTCGGGCCACGGGCTCTTTTGGGAGCCACAATCGTGACGCTGATGACCGGAGCCATCGCCGGAATATTCTATTGGGGACAAAGCGGAATAATCCAATAAAAATGGAAGAGGAAGTGACTATGAAACTGACATTTTCCAAAATGCACGGGGCAGGCAATGATTTTATTGCGGCTTGCGAAGACAAAGAGCGTTGGCCGACTACTCCGGCTTTTATACAAAAAATCTGCAACCGCCATCGCGGAATAGGCGCGGACGGCCTTATCCTGCTTTCATCCGACAGCCAGAACGCTGACGCAAAAATGCGCTTTTTCAATTGCGACGGCTCTTCCGCGGAAATGTGCGGCAACGCCTTGAGATGCGCCGGGCTCTTTGCTTTCAGGCATATAAAAAAACAGAGAGAGCTTCTTTTTGAAACCGAAGCCGGAATCCTGTTGGTGGAAATAATAACGGAAAACATTGTCAGAATAGAGTTGCCAGTGTTGGAGGATTTTTCTGAATATATTCTGGACGGCAAAAAGCTCTGCAAAGGAAACACCGGAGTGCCGCATGCCGTGTCTTTCGTGGACGACGCCGAAAAAATAGACATAACCCGGGAAGGCCCGGCGATACGCTTTCATAAGCTGTTCGCCCCGGAAGGCGCAAACGCCAACTTCATATCATTCCCGAAAAAAGAAAGCGACCCAATAAAAATAAGGACCTACGAGCGCGGCGTTGAAGCGGAAACGCTGGCCTGCGGAACAGGCATAGCTGCTGCTGCAATATGCGCAAACAAATTCGCGAGCAAGAAAAGTCCAATGCGCTTTATCGCCAAAGATAAAGACATTCTTTCTGTTGAATTAATTATAAATGAGAATATTGTAAGGAAAGTCAAGCTATCAGGGCCAACCGTCGAAGTTTTCGAAGGAAAGCTGGCTCAGGACGCGTTGAAATAATAACAGGAATAATTAATCTGAAAGGAATTATATAATGGAACTGAAAGGTGTATTTACTGCATTGATAACGCCATTTTCGCATGGAGCTGTTGATTTTGGAAAACTCAAAGAGCTTGTCAATATGCAAGTCGAAGCTGGCATTGACGGAATAGTTCCAGTTGGAACAACCGGCGAATCGCCAACATTGTCAATGGACGAGCATCTGCGCGTAATAGAAACGACAATAGAAGTGTCAAACAAGCGCTGCCTGGTAATAGCGGGCACCGGCGCAAACTCCACCGTCGAGGCCGTCGAGCTGACTCGCGCCGCAAAAAAATCAGGAGCCGACGGAACACTTCAGGTGACTCCGTATTACAACAAGCCCACACAGGAAGGCCTTTACAAGCATTTTTCAGTGGTGGCCGATGAAGTTGGCTTGCCCGTGGTGCTCTATAATGTTCCCGGACGCAGCGGCGTCCCCATTGCTGTGGACACAATCGCGCGCCTAAGCAAAAACGATAATATAATAGCAGTTAAAGAAGCAGGCGGCAGCGTCGAAAGAGTCTCAGCCATACTTGATGCTTGCGAAATAGACGTCCTCAGCGGCGATGACGCGCTGACCTTCCCGATGATGTCAGTCGGAGCCAAGGGCATAATCAGCGTGGCATCAAACATCATCCCGG
>CAZYVR010000032.1:0-25676 GCA_964651145.1 uncultured Victivallales bacterium
TACCGCGGAATGCCTGGCTAGAATAGTCGTCGCGGTCTTTTTTTTTGGTTTTTTTTCAATTTGCAACACAGAAAGGCATTTAAATGGAAAAAGAGAAAAATGAAAATATCCGGCGAAATCCTGTAACGGATGCCGATTTAAAAAAGGACGGCTATCGTGAGCAGTATGGGGTGATCGCAATCTGCAAGGATGAGAATGAGCAGATAAAAATTCATAAAAGGCTAACAGGCATGGGGCTAAAATGCAAGGTGGTTGTCACATGAAAACAATCAAGGTAAAAAACACTTGCGACGATTTTAACAGCTATCGTGCGGCGCGCGTCAAGAGCATGTTTAATGTGGAAAGCGGCTGTAACTTCGATTTGACCGCCGAATTGCCTATGGACATGGGCGATTGGTCAATTGGTGTAATAGTTGGCCCGTCAGGGTCAGGGAAAACGTCTCTAGGAAAAAAAATATGGAGTGGCATTTCCGTCGGCAAATTAGGAATGGGGTGGCCAAAAGATCGTCCTATAATTGACGCGATTGCGCCAGATGGGAAATTTGATGAAGTAACAGGAGCTTTATCCGCAGTAGGTTTGGGAAACGTGTCGGCATGGTTGCGCCCCTATCGTGTGCTTTCTTGCGGAGAACAGTTTCGGGCTAGCTTGGCGCGGATAATTGTATCACCTCCCGAGCGGATAGTTATTGATGAATTCACTTCGGTAATAGACCGTCAGATAGCTCGGATAGGGGCTATGGCATTTGCTAAAAGCTGGAGGCGCGCCGCAAAAAAATCACCTTGCCAAGTGGTATTATTGTCTTGTCATTATGACATCCTTGAATGGATTGAAGCGGATTGGGTATTCGACACCGCGACAGGGCATTTTACCGGGAGGTATCTTCGGCGACCTAAAATTAACCTCGACATATGGAAAACCGACTGGCGTTACTGGAAGTTTTTTGAGCCGCATCATTATCTAAAGCTGCCTCTTATGATCGCAGCCAAGTGCTACGTCGGAACTGTTGGAGGCGCTCCTGTTTGCCATGTGGCTATGTCCTGCAAAAATAAAGGGAAAGATGTAGAGGCCAGGGGTTGCCGCCTGGTGGTTATGCCGGAATGGCAAGGGGCTGGCGTCGGCTTAAAATTCTTAAATCAAGTTTGTCAATGGAATCTGGAAGGAGCCCCTGAAGGACGGCTCCCAGATCGGCCGGTCACAACAATATTCCATACGTCGCATCCCGGCCTATGCGCCGCTTTGCGGCGGGACAGACGGTGGCGCCAGGTGAGCGCCCATCTTTATGGAGGGAGAAAAAAACAGAGCGCAAAAACCATGGGCAAGACATCTAGAAACAGACCGGCCTGCGGCTATGGAGGACATTTCCGGGCAATCCAGGGGTTCCGATACGTCGGGGCCGCTGGCCTCTAATAAATAAGGCATTATCAAAAGGTTAAAATATGAAAGTTATACTTTCCGGGCAGAAAAGCTTCGGCGCTGCCACATTAAAAATGTTGCTCAATAAAAAAGGAGTAGAGTTGGCCGGGGTATTTGCCCCGGTTAACGACAAACTATATAAAGCCGCCGAAAACCTTGGGTTGCCGTTGCAAGCCTCCGGCAACCTTCTTGCGAACCGTTTGCCAGAGGATTGCGATTTGCTTGTGGCGGCTCATTCACACGACTTTGTAAGCAAGGCGGTGAGAAATCGTCTTAACTTAGGCGCAATAGGATATCATCCCTCCCTATTGCCCAAGCACCGTGGGCGTGACGCTATAAAGTGGACAATTAAAATGAATGATTTGATGACAGGCGGCACAGTATTCTGGCTCAATGAGACGGTTGACGGAGGGCCAATAGCCGCTCAGTCATGGCGCTGGGTTCTGCCCGGCGACACTGCATCATCCCTTTGGGAAAGAGAACTTTTCACAATGGGAATCAGGCTTTTTTCAAAAGTCATAGATGATATTCTTGACGGACAGCTAATTATGATTGAACAGGATCAAGAGCTGGCAACTTGGGAACCTGCACTAAGCGACGTTCCCAGATTATACCGCCCAGAGCTTCTGCAAATCGGAACTTTGCCAGAAGGCTATCGTGTGTTAAAAAATATCTAATCTTTCCCTCGATAAGAATAAATAAAAAAAGCCCCGGAGCAATCCGGGGCTATATATACTTCAAAAATTACTGTGTGGGTTTGAGAGCTCTTGCGTCTCTTTTTTCTATCTGCTTTTTATCTCCTTCAGGAAGTCCATCATGAAGATCAGCTATTTCTCTCGGGTGAGTGATCATGCGTTCAACTATAAAATTGACAAGCTTAAATAGCTTTTCGGCTGTTGGGGCTATATCATCAGGAGCTATTTGCCCTGGGTGAATTGCGTGATTTCCTGTTACCCTGCAAACATCTAAAGCTTGCTTGATTTCAACAGGAAGTCCTTTGGCGATAAGGCTCGCTATCGCTTTGCTTATATCTCCCGATTCTCCCAGCTCTATCATTAGCTTCTGTAAACATAATCGAAGCATGGCCGCCGCTGCCCTTGGAGATTTTGAAAATACATCGCCAGCTTCCTTATATTCACTTATGCATGTCTCCGGCAAGTCTGGATGAAGAGGGAACATATTTTTTATTTCTGGATATATGAGCTCACCGGAGTTTGCATTCCAAAAAGAATGATCGTTACATGATTGGAAATTGGCACTTTCATATGATGGAGGCTCTGCTTCTGATCCTCCATATAGTGGCACTGCCCTCGGCCTTGATGCGGCCTCCCAAGCTTGCTGAGCATAAACGCCACAATGCGGACAAGTAAAACTGGTTTTATTAAACTCTGGCTTTCTATCGTCTTCTTTCATAAACACGCCCCTTGTTTTTAAATTATTTCATAATCTAACTGTTGAGAAATAATATTCAAGAATTACGGGGCACACCCTATAGAAGCTTGAACTTTTCAGACAAGAAGGATAATTTGGGCCAAGCGCTTTCAATTTAATATCAATATTATCACAAATTAAATTATGGGGGGGAATCAAATGCAAGAAGATAAACAAAAACCAATTGAATATGACAAGGCCAATGATACTTGGGACGTATATCTTGAAGGCAACAAATTTAAGTGCAACAATAAAGATGATGCTATTTTTCTTGATAGCAATATTAAAGAGTTAGTCGATGGAATGAGAAATTATGATTCATTCAAAAACGATACAGACAAAAGACAACGTTATATTGAGCGCTTGGAACAAGCAGTTGCAATAATAAAAAACAGTCAAGGCTGTTATGCTTTTCGCATGCTTATTGATTTTGCAGAAGAGCGGAGAAATGATATTCTTAAATAACCTCGCACACTCTATGGCTCCGAATGATCGCACATTGTTCGGAGCCATCCCCGCTCACGGTAAAAAACCACTGCGCACACTGCCATTTTGAGATAACTTGCAGATAAGCTAAATTGAGCACAAAAGAGCTTAGAAGCCCTAAGAAAACCTATTGTTCTTATACAGCCGCGCGGCTAGCCGGTATTTCGCGCCGGCAAGCGTCCTGGGAAGCCCCCGGAGGCATGTCTTTATTAAAAAAAACACTTTTACTGAGAGATTGCCTGTCAAGTGCCTCAAATATAAAAAAAATCAGATAAAGCATTGACTTATTGCCGCTTTTCTATTATACTTGATTGAGTGATGCAATCAAGGAAATCATAGAAAGCTAAAGCAATGTTGGCAGACATAAAAAGTCATATATATAATCAACTTCTGGCGCGAATAGTCGCGGGCGAGTTCAAGCCTGGCGATAGATTGCCTACAGAACGGGAATTGGCAAAAGAATATGAGAGTAGTTTATGGTCGGTGCACAATGCGATGAATGATCTTGAGGACAATGATTTTATCGAGCGCCGCCGCGCGGTTGGAACCTTTGTAAAGAAAAACATTTCCATGGAAAAAGCGCGTCGTCACAAAAAAAACGACTCCAAAGAAGTCTATGTGATTGTGTCGCCTGACTTTTTTTTTACTAAATTAGGAAATGACAGCGTTCTGACATCGCTTGAAAATTCATTGGAAGCCGAAAAATACAATATAACATATATAGACATGCCCAATGCCAGATCAAAGCTCAAAAAATTGCTGTCGCAACTTCAGGACGGCTCGATAAGGGCGCTTGTCATTATTCCCGAATATGCCGAATGGAAGCTCATGTATGCCAACGTTGACCTTCTAACCTCCTGCGGCAACAATATTTTCTATTTTAACCGGGGCATTGGCGAATCCAATGTTTTCCCAATGAACGGCATATGCCTCAACCCTTTGCAAGACAGCAGAACAGCCGCATTATATTTATTGGAGAAGGGATTTCGCGACATAAACTACATCGGAGTGGAATCTGGGGGGAATCACAGTTGGCTGAATGAACGCCTAAAAGGATTTAGAAATATTATGGAAAACAAATTGCCTGAATGTTCAAGCAGAGAGTTCATTTTGGACTCATTTGGGGTCAGAAATTTCCAGACTGTCTGTGATCACATTGCAACGTCTGAGTCCCATCCGGCGTTTGTCTGTTGCACTGACAAAGTCGCTGGTTTCGTCATTGACTACACAAGCCAGCATGGCTACAAGCCCAGCAAAGATTACAGCATTATAGGCTTTGACAACCACCCGATTTGCAGAAAATACAACTTGACAACAGTTGCGCCGCCGCTTGAAGACGTTGGGGTTGTAATAGCAAAAGCAATAAACGAAAAAGAAAATTGGCAAGAACACAATATAACTCATAATTACACATTGAAATCAGATGTCATTGAAAGAAAAACAATAAGGAGCCAAAATGAAGCGGCAGCAACCGTCGAAGAATAGGAGCGCTATTGAATTTACGCTCATTGAATTGCTCGTTGTAATAGCTATCATAGCCATTCTTGCCAGCATGCTGCTGCCAGCGTTGAAAAGTGCCAGAGAGCAGGCAAAAACAATTGATTGCAAAAGCCGGCAGAAGCAATTATTGCTTATCACGCAAAATTACGCGAGCGATTATAATGGGACAATCCCTTGCATTGCGTCTCCTCCAGAAAATAACAATGGACGCTGGGGCGGCATTTTTTATTACAGTGGCTATTTGCCGAAAAACGAAGAGGCAGCCGGAAAAATTTTGCAATGCCCTAAAGATCCTCCGAAAACTGTCGGCTTATGGAACTTTTGGGCATACAACGGGTTTGGTATGATACGCCCTCGCGATAAAGATGATTATTATCTGTCAGGATCAACTCCTGATTACCCCATTAATATATGGAAAAGCAGGACGCCAACGCTAGCTCCTCTGTATGCAGACTCTTTTCAGGGAACAACCAACACCACCTTTTATTTGTATAAAATAACCAGCGGTGGCGAATTGCGATATTATTACTTGCGCCACAACAAGCGCGCCAACATTGCTTTCTTTGACGGCCACGTTGACACCTTAAATCGCGAAGAACTATGCGAATTGCCCAATTACACCAATCCAGATATTAAGTATTAATTTAAGGCAGGAAAATGATATGAAGAAAACCCAAAAAAACAGAAGCTTGATAAACCTCACAATTACAGTTATTTTGCTTTCCTGCGGCGTGACAACATTAGGGCAAAATCTTTTTTTTAAAGGCAATCCATCAGAGCTGAAAAGCTGGGGACAGATCAAGAATAAGCCCGCAGGCGCCGGAGAAATTATATTTAAAAATCAGCAGCTGACACTAAAAACAAAGAAAAAGCCAAAGGATTTAAAACTTCTCCGAGTTTGGAAGCTAAAACCTTCCACTAAATACATTTTTAAGTGCAAAGCCCAAAAAAACGGAGATGGCAAATCAAGCGCAAAGATATTTATATATTTCCGCGCGGACGGAAAAAATGAGTGGGAAAAACTCGCTCATAAAAAAGTTAGAAAATCAGATGGGCTTAAAGAGATATCCATGAGTTTCGTTATTCCAGATTCGCAGGGCATTACAGCTTTTAACATTTATCCCCCTTCGGAGCTGGAAGGGGCGCTGACGCTTTCTGATCCATCATTGACTCTTGCGTCCGCAAATCCGGATCAAAAAAACGGGGTAATCATTGAAAAAAAACAAGTTTATGTTCTGGAAAAGCCAGAAGGCATCATTATAGACGGCGATGAGAGAGATTTTGGAGTGACAGACCAATTGCATCGTTGGCACGCGCCTCAATATATATACTTTGGCAGAAAAGAACAACTTGACAATCCTCAAAATTGGCGCGGAGTCAAAGACCTGTCTGGACGAATAGCCATTAAGATAGACGATAAATATTTATATCTTTTTGCGGAAATCCTTGACGATTTCCCCATGGAAACAGGAAAGAACACACGGTGGGAAGGCGATTATCTCGAACTATATATTTCGCCCAAGCCTCATCAACTGCCAGAAGACAGTTTTGGCTATTCGCCTGGCGACCTGCAAATACAATTAAAGCCGGGGAATGGGGAGGATATAAAACCATCCATATATGTCCTTGATTTTAATAATGAAAACAAAAAAGTTGAAACAAACTCCGCAGGATGCGAGCTTATAGCAACACAAAAGCAGTTGACGCTGGATGGCATTACGGGATCAGGTTGGATTCTTGAAGCTAAAATCTCCCGCAAACTCTTTCCTGTAAATAAAAACTGCAAGTATATCGGAATAGGCTTGGATATTGCAGACAGCGATCCTGATAAGCCTAATAAGAAATGTTTTGCAGCTGGCTCCAAGAAGCCATACATTTCTGTTGAAAATTTTCTTTTTGGCTTTTTATATGAACAAAAAGAACTTTTTCCAAAAAAATTGACTTTAGGCAAAGGGCCAAAGGAATACTTAATTCCTCAAGATTTTTTGCCTAAAAATAAAAAAGGCCAGAACATCAAAATATGGGACATGGATTTGGCAACACGCAAATCTCTTCCCGGCCGAAAAAGCATATGTCTGGACGGGCTTTGGGGAGTGCAGACATTTGGTTTGGAAATCCCGGAGAACCTGGACGACAATAAATGGAGCTATCTGGGAACTCCAACTGATCCTCTGTTTTGGCAATCATCTTGGACGCCCCCTGCTTATTTCAATGTCAAAAACAACAAGCTAACATTAAAGAACTTTGGCAAAGATTGGAAACGGCAACGATCACGCATGTTCTGCAGAGAGGCAGTTATCCCCGAAAGCTGGAAAGGCAATCGCGTTTTTCTGGATATAGCAAATAGAGGCACAATGGTAAATTGTAAGGTTTTTTGGAACGGAAAACTCATATCCTCTCAAGGTGGCGATAAGTCAACAATGTTGGATGTTACAGAATTTATTGACTGGGGCAAGCCCAACCAAATCGCAATATTGGCAAAAGCCAACACAAAGAAAAAAACAGGAACTCGCATCTTGTCGCTTGGAGACATTTGGTTGCATAAGACAGACAAAGCCGCCAGCCTGTATTCAATGTATATTCAGCCTTCCGTTTCAAAAAAGAACATCACGATAGACTTTGATCTGGCATCCTCTAAAGACACGGCAGACTTGCAAGTTGATGTTGAATTCTACAACTGGAAAACTAAAAAGCTTGCCTTTAAAATTCCCGCAAGACCATTGTCTGAATGCAAAGAGAGTAAAGATTCATACAAAATTTCATCTCTATGGGAGTCTCCTGAATTATGGTCCCCAAACCATCCGAATCTCTATATTGCTCGCATAAATCTAAAAAAAGCAAATGGAAGTCCAGTTGACTCTCTGGAAGATCGTTTTGGTTTCCGAGAAACCCAAATAAAAGGAAAAGAACTCTTAATCAATGGAATTCCATTTCATTTAAGCGCCACGCATTTAGGTTCGCTTAACCACTCTTTTTTCTATGACCATTGTAAAGCCCTGAAAAAACGCGGTTTTAATTGCGTTGTCACCTTCCGCAAACCGATGCCTGTTTATGTCATGAATTGGTTGGATGAATTGGGTTTATTTTGCATTCAAGACGTAATGCCAGACTTTCTTGCCTCTTTGCGAACATATGACAAATCTGAAGATAGAGCCCGCTGGCTTAAGGCAAACCGCAACCATCCAAGCTCGCTATTCTGGCTTATAAGCCAACAAAATCAAGGAAAAGAAGCGGGCTGGATACATTTTAATTATAATAAGCTTGGCACAAGCTACTTTCCTAAAAAAGGAAGTCAAGGCAAATTCGCCTATGATGAAAATATAAAAACAATGACCTGGGCAGACAAGATAACTCCAACTATTCCCAGCATACTTTATTGTAGCGGCAATCAAGGGCCTGTATCCAATGCAATGACTCATACAGAGCTGGGCATGCCTTTGCAGGAAGCAGCGGCAACCGCGGAAACCTGGGCAAAAACAGTTGATGCCAAACCATTGTTTCTAATGGAAAGCTGGGCGGCGGTTGGGACTGGCATAAACGTTAATTTAGCCAGAAGCGCCTATGGGCACGTTTCTCGTTGCTGGAGGTATCCGAATCGACAAGGAGCCGACAACATATTGAATGCCGAAGAGCTCAGCCAATATCTGGGGACAAAAGCGTATGAATGGATTCAGCCAATACGCACGTCTCAAAAATATGGCGATCCTAAAAATGTGGGAATGCAGGAATTTGACTGCCGTGAAAAAGAAGTTGTGTCACAGTCTGGAAATTGGTGGATACTCAAACGTGACAAAACCAATATTGCCCTGCACGCAATAGGGATAAGAGAACACGCTCGTTCAGACAGGGCCTACGGACTAACAGGACGCAACTGGTTCGCTCATCCGGAAGTAATGCTTTTTCAAGCAAGAAAAAGCAAACAATCATACAACAACTTTGAAGAATGGTATTTGCCCATCAATGATTTGCGTTACCGTCGAAAGCGAATGGCTGTTGCCAGAGTCAGCAGGGTAGATGAAGACGCAGTTCCTGATTTTATTCAAGGAGGAGAGGAAATTAAAAAAATAGCCTCGCAACACAAAGATTCCTTTAAAGAGCACTTCAAAGATGCCACTCGTCCGATTTTAGTTTATATTGGCGGAGGTCCTACTCCAGAAAAATTCCGCTACAAAGATCACGCTTATACTGACGGCGAAATAGTGCTTAAGCATGTCGTGGCAATAAACGACTTAGAGCGCAAGTTAAGCTTGCAAGTCCTCTGGACCCTAAAAACAAAACAGGGACAAATTTTAGAAAAAGGAACCCTGGATATTGAAATACCTCCAGGGAAAACAAAAAAAGTTCCATTAAAATTCATAGCTCCATCATTGAAAAAGCGGGCAGATTGCGTGCTTGAGATAAATGCCAAAGACAATAAATCCGGAAAGCATTACATTGACAAATTTGCCATAGAGCTTTTCCCTCTTCTAAAGAAAGCCGACAACCTCAAAGTTGCTTGTTTTGACTCCAAAGATGAAACAATAAATTTGTTGGAAAGATTGGGGGTTTCTATAAAAAAGACTACTCCAGAGGAGTCCTTAAAAGCATCTGTTTTGGTTATCGGACGCAACTCTCTTAGCAATTTTTTGGCTAAAGCAACTCCAAAAGCATTCTCAAAAAGCATAGAAGAAGGTTTGCGAGTTATTGTTATGGAGCAAAATCAAAACTCTGTTTTAGGCCCATGGCAACAAGAAATCCGCTTGCGCAATCAATTCATGAAAATGTCGGGACATCCAATATTAGCTGGTTTCCAAGACAAGGATTTCGCGAATTGGCGCGGTGTTTCATCATTGACAAAATCTAATCCTGAGTGGGAACCCGCATCTGAATATATGGATTACACTTTGCATCAGGAGTTTGGAAAGTGGGGCAATGAAGGAATTGTGTCCACTTTGCCGCTGCGTCGCCAGCAGCATGGAAATGCGCGCACGCTATTGTCTGGAGGGTTTGATCAAGACTGGGCTGCTTTGACGGAATTCCATTATGGCAAAGGGTTGGCAATTCTTAGTCAGTTGGACATTACAGCGAGAAGCTCGGCTGATCCTGTTGGCGACAGAATATTCCTCGAAATGATACGCTACGCCACAAACTTCAAAGCCCCGGAATATGGAGCGTTGGCATATGCAGGCGGAGTGGAAGGAAAAAAATGGCTGTCTTATTTCAAGGCAGATTTTACAACAGATGCTGAAACAGCAAAGCTGTTGGTGGTTGACGCGACAAACAAAAAGTTGAATGTGAAAGAAAACTGGCTGAAAAACCTTGTGAAAAAACAAGGAAAAACAATGCTCATTTTATGGCCAGACAGCAATAGTGATTTGACATGGCTTGATTCTGGAATGGGGCCAAATAAAATTCATAAACTTTACTCATCATTTTATAAAAATAATTTGGCCTGGTTGGGATCGGCTGTTGGCATAAAAATGCCGGGAAACCGCTTTGATTCGTATTACAAAAGCGTTCTAAGCGAAAAAGACAGATATGAGCCAACCCTAAAAGGAATAACAACAGAAGACCTTTATTATAAATTTTATCGCCCGGAAATTTCCCTTATTGGCAAAGTTCCTGAAAAAGGAAAAATATGGGCAGACGGTTTGATCGCAGAATTCCCAGTCGGCAAAGGACGAGTTATTTTATGGCAAATCAATCCTGCGCAACACAAAGGTTTTCGGAGTTATAAAAAATCTATCAGAACCTTGGCTAATTTATTGACAAACAACAACGTTCGCTTGGATTGCCCATTGACATTCAAGGCATCGCCTCTGGAGCTTTCGCAAAAAGTTTGGAAATTTAAAACAGATCCAAAAAATATTGGAACAAAAGAAGGTTGGCAGAAAAGCAAATACAACGACAGCAATTGGCAAACCATTTCAGTGGGCAAAAGCTGGGAATCACAAGGAGTAACTCAAGAAAATACCGCTTGCAATAATCCTTCAAACACCTCCTACAATGGTTGTGCATGGTACCGTATCAATGTAGAAATGCCAGAAAAGATGCAAAAGGCAGAACTTTCTTTGGAAATAGGAGCGGTCGCTGGTTATGACGAAGTTTGGCTCAATGGCGAAAAAATCGGACCCAGCAAGAAGCAGCTTGCGCTTGAAGGCTCAATGCGTCAATACCGCAAATGGTATCGCAATTATCCTATTCCAGAAAGACTCGTTAAAAATGGAAATAATGTTATTGCAATAAAAGTTAACAACCAACATGGCTTTGGCGGACTTTCAAAATGGCCAGTGCGAATAATGGCTGCAGACTCGCGAAACGACACCCCGTTATTCCCAATGGAAAAGAATCAAAGAATCGGCGATCCGTATCGTTACTTCTATTGGTAAATTAATTTATGAAAAGTAGGTTATTTTATGAGAGCAAATAGAGGCCTCTAGATGGGGCTGAATAAAGGTAAAAAGCAAACAATAAGGAGGCAAAATGACACGGCAGCAACCGTCGAAGAATAGGAGCGTTATTGGATTTACGCTCATTGAATTGCTCGTTGTGATAGCTATCATAGCCATTCTTGCCAGCATGTTGCTGCCGGGGTTGCAGCGCGCAAAGGGCAGAGCCCGTCAAATAGAATGCCTTGGCAATCATAAACAAATTGGGTTGATTCTCAGTTCATACAGCATGGATTATGACGGCTGGTGGGTGTGGACCAATCCGAGCGGAGGAGCAGCAATGAAAGGCTGGGCCTTGCCTCTTACGTCAAACGGCTATATGAAAGAAGGGCGCAGCATATACGATCCTCAATTTCACTGCTCCGCCTTGGAGTCGGCAAGCGAATTGCGAACAATGCACTCCGACTACATCATCAACGCCGTGGGAATTGTGGGGACTGGAGCCTACGGCTATGGCCTGGCCGCGTCCAATCCCGGAAAGACAGGATGCAAAAATTCTTTGATCCCTAATCCATCCAATTTTATAACACTTACGGATAGATGGGACAAAACTCTATCAAAAACAGACAATGAACAGCAATTTGAAGGTTGGGTGTGGCCGATGTATGTGGACATTAATGTCAGGCAAAGGAAGTTTATAAATCCATACAGCCATAAGGCAGGCGGGAATTACTTGCACGCGGATGGACATGCAAGCATGATTAATTATAGAAATATGAAGTGGGAAATGTTTAATCTAAGACCGGAAGAATTAAGCGCCGCCCGCAATAATTCAAATGTATTCGCGACAGCTTGGTAGACTCAAAAAATGCAACAATCAAATAAAAGGTTTATTATGAAAAGAATGATTTCCTCTGCGGCCGCAATCCTAATGTTGTCGTCATGCGCAATGTTCGAGAAAAAAAGCGAGCCGTTGCCAATTGTAAAGACTGAAAATTTCTCAGGCATAGACCTCATTGACATACCAGGTAAAGAGCGAGTGTTCAACGGCGAGTTCGAGCTTGGAACTGCTGGATTCGGGATGCGAAGCTTCAACACTCTTAAGGCAGGCATGTTGAACATAGAGCATCAACCGCTGTCTACAGTCAACGATCCGGAAACGGGAGTCTGCTTAAAGATAGCCTCTTCACCGGGCAGAATAGCCTGGCGATTTATGGCGCGCGAAATTTTAATCTCCGGAAACACTAAGTTTGAAGTAAGCTTTAAGGCAAAATTAAAAAAGAATCCCGCGTGCGCCAAGCTGAAAATGTTTGCCCTTGATTTCCGCAGAGTCAACCCTTTCAAATATGGCATAAAAACAAAAGAAAGATATTGGGTGAAAGGCGGCGGCTTGAGGTTGAGCGAGAATTGGCAAACCTTCAAAAAAACCTTTACGACTCCAGAAGGAAGCAATTATTACCGTTTTACTATATGGGCAAAGCCAAATGAATATGACAAGCCTTTGCCTGATATTTTTCTGGACTCTATAGACGTGAAAATTATCTCAGAAAAATCACAGACCGAAAAACTGCCGCAAGTGGCAATCTACACAGACAAAACAGCGCCAGCCTACGAAAAAGGTGAAACAGTAAAATACAAAATCGAAGCGTCATTTTCCGATAGTCAAAACTCCAAAGAGCCAATATCAATAGACATCGTGGATGACCAGACTTTTAAAATTGCATCATCCCGCGATCTTGTTCTGACGCGACAAAAGAGCGGCGTTTACACAGGCGAACTAAGCTTTGCTCCAAAACGCTACGGAAGTTTTTCAAGTCGAATCCGCCAAGATAAAAAGCTTCTCGACCGCGTTGGCGGCGACTTCGCGATTGTGCACCCTTCAGTGGACAGCCCTATGGGCACAGTCGGCTGGGGCATAGGCATAAATGGACAAAGTTTTGGTTATATGAATCGGCGGACTTTTTCAGATTATAAAGGAAGCATAGTATTTTCCGATTCCCATACAATGCAGGACTACTACAAGATATTGAATGCCGCAGGGATAAAAACAGACAGGCCGCATTCTTTCAACTGGAATGTGGTGGAGCCTGAAAAAGGCAAATTTGATTTCGAACTGACCGATTACGTGATAAATGGCAACAAAAAAAATGGGGTGGACACAATTGTAATTCTCGGCGCCAGCTTCTTTTTTGGAAACAGCTATAACATACCAGACTGGGCAAAGCCGCAATGCGTCCCGCACAAGGTGACGCCGGAACATTCTAGAAAAGGCTTGACTCCTCCTGTAAATCTTTGGAAGGCATATTGCAGAGCATTGATGGAGCGCTACAAAAACAGCGTAAAAGTATGGGAAGTTTTAAACGAGCCAAACGGCGGAATGAGCATTGACGAATATATGCAAACATTAAAAGCTTCATATGAAGTGGCAAAGTCGATTTCTCCATCGTTGAAAATAATAGGCCCATGCCCCACCGGAGATGGGCAAGTTCCGCGCTTTGCCGAATGGTCGAAAGGTATAATTGCCGCTGGCGGAGAAAAATACATGGACGGCTTTTCCTATCATCCATATGGAGCAGGCAACGACTATCAGAAGGGGCAATTCTTTAAAGCCACAACCCTTATTGATTCTATAAGGAAATGGCTCAATAAAAAGGATATGCCGCTCTACAACACTGAGTCTTTTTACCTTTTTAATCAGAAGGAACTTTGCAGCAGATGGACAGCCAGCACAGGATTGCGCCACTATATAATAACTCTGGGCAACGGCGCAAAATTATGCGCGGCATTTCAAGAAGACCTCATATTCAAGGCCACTCTTAACCCGCATATAAACCCTAAGACTCCTTTTGGAGTAGGGACAATTCCAGGCGCTATTGTTCCTGCATTGAGCAATCTGTCATACCGCCTGAAAGGAATGACAAAGGGAGAGCCTTTGAAGCTGAACAAATTCATTAACAGCTACGTTTTCTCAGGCGCAAAAATTGAAACGGCGCTTGGGGTTCTCTGGGACTTGCGTCCACGGGGAAGCGCATGGACGTCTTTCGCAAACAACAAAGGGCTGCATTTTTATGACATGTGGGGCAATTCAGTTGAAATGAAAAGCGGCGGGATTCATTTGAGCTTGAATCCAATTTATCTTGAGGGAACTCAAAAAGACGTGAAAGAATTTCTTGAAAAATCAAAATTTAAATTGCCGGAGCCACTCAAGCTTACTGGAAGATTTTTCAAAAACGACCTTTATCTTGAAGCAAAAAATATGTCGGCAATGCAGTTCTCGCCTGACGTTGAATTTGTCTCCGCTAAAAACTTGAACCTGCCCAAGTCGGCGCAGTTCGCGTTCGATGAAAATATCCACAACACAGTGCGTCTGCCTGGCGCAGTCAAGGCTGGCAAAGCAATAGAAGGCGCAGGCTTCAACGTGCTAGTCAATAACGACAGCATCGGTTCCGGGAAAATAAAATTCCTTCCAATAAATCAGGCATATGACCTTCCTTTCACAGGCTCCAAACCTTTGAGCGTCACATTGCCGGAAGGCTCAATCGCAAAAATAATCGCGGAAAAAGATTCTCTGTCCATAACAGTTTCCGTAAAAGACAACAGCATTATGGCTCCAAAGCAATTCAAGCCCTGGACAGGAGACGCGGTGGAAATATTTGTCGACTGCGCGCCGTTTGCCAATCTGGAACAAGACCTCATTCGCGGCGGGAAAGCTGTATTGCCGACATGGCAATATATAATCCCGGCGCAACCGAACAAGGGAGAAAAAACTTTCTGGACAAACAATAAAAGTTTGCATGCGGCAAAGACCGCGACGACAAAGACAAGCGATGGCTATTCAATAAGTATAAAAATTCCATGGAAAGCCCTTAAGCCAAGCGGCAACCGTTACGGAATTTATGGAATAGACATTGAGGTGGACCATGTTGAAAAAACAGGGAAAACCAAAAAAGAAACTTTGAGCGGCAAAAAGGGACAGTCGTTTGAAAGCCGCCTGCATTATCCGCTTTTTAGAATTCCAGAAAACGCAAAGCTTTTTTCCGGCCTTGAAGCGCATGGGGCGGAAGTATTGCTCAACGGCTCGTTTGAAGCGAAGCGCGAAACAAGTAACGAACCTGCCGGATGGACAAAAAGATGGGACCGCAAAGGAGTCATATACGGATATGACAATTTTGGATACAATGGAACAAAAGGCGGGCGCGTAAGGCTTGAAGAGGCATCAACGAAACATGTAAAAGGCTGGCCGCAAAAATTTAAATGCAACCCGGACGGAAAGACAAAACTTTTAGTCGAAGGCTTCGTGAAAGCGGAAAACATACAAAAAGTCAAAGCAGGGAGCTATGGGACTGGCTTGCGATTCTTTGTCCATTTTTATGACGACGTCAATAAAAAGCATATGAACAATATAGGCATAGGGGTAAATGAAAGCATCACTGGCTCTTTTGGATGGAAAAAAATGCAGTGCATAATCCCCGTCCCGAAAGGCGCGACAAGCGGCCAGCTTTCATGCGGCCTAAGCTCTGGCGTGACAGGGACAGCATATTTTGATGACATCCACATAAAAACAATAAGATAAAAAATGAGGGATTAATTTCATGAGAAACGTCCATCAGGCAAAAAAAATAAAATTCAATTTTCCCATTTCGCGGACTCATTGCGGATTTGCTCTTGGCAATGGCGGCTTTGGCGCTTTGCTTTGGGGAAAAGAAAAAAACACTCTGAACTTGACCATTTCCCGGAATGATTTTTGGGACAGGCGATTTCAAAAATCATTGTCGGAAAAAATATCTTACGCTGAAACAGTCAGGATCGCAGAAGAAACTAATGACGCGGGAAAAATAAAAGAATCCCTCAGCCCTGAGCCATTTAGAGATGGTGAATGCGCCAGCTCCCTGATTCCCGGTGGAAGATTTGACTTCAAGCTGAAAGATGGACTTGAGCTTGATTATGCCGAATTGAATTGCGCAAATGGTTTGTTGGAAGTTTTTCTTAAGCGTTCGAATAGTAGTTTGATTATTCAAATGAGTCCTTTCTATGATTTTATTTTGATAAAAGACGCAGACTCTTTAATAGAGGAGCCTATATCTCGACCAGCGTGGGAATGGATAGGCAAAGAATTGCAGGAGAGGGGGTTTGATCCGCCTGAAAACTTTGACGTCGACGGAAAAGGCTGGATTCAGAACGCCCCCGCTGATGAGTCTCTTTGCGCGCGTTGTTGCAAAATCAACGATGGGTTCGGAATTGCGCTGACTCTTGGCAAAGATTCTGAAGAGGCCGGAGAAAAAGCCCTGAAGCAATTTTCTTTTTTTGAAAATAAAGGAATTGTCGATTTTTTCAATGAAAATGCCAACTGGTGGAAAAACTTTTGGAGCAATGTGCCGCAGGTGTCGCTGCCTTCTGAATTTTTTTCAACCTTTATTGATTATGCCCAGTATAAATTTGGCTGTGCCACAAATCCCAATGCCCCAAAGCCGTGTCCTTTGCAGGGCCCTTGGCTGGAGGAGTACAGGATGCCTTCCTGGGGTGGCGACTACACCTTCAATATTAATATTGAACAAATTTATTATCTTGCATTTTACGGCGGAAATCTTGATCATTTGAACCCGCTTTTTGACATGTTGGAATCAAGCGATTTTCAAAAAGTCATGCGCGCCAACGCAAAAGCCCTTTTGAATATTGATGATGGACTTTTGTTGACGCACACAGTGAATGACCGTGGATATCAGTGCCAGCTCGGTTTTTCCCCGCACAGCGCTTTGGATCAAATGCTTGGAGCCTGGGTGGCGCAGCTTTATTGGCTTTATTACCGTCATACTTTGGACAAGGGCTTTTTAAAAGAGCGCGCCTTCCCGTTTATGAAAGGAATGTTGCGGGTGTATGAAGAAATGCTTGAGGAGCGCGGCGGAGCTCTGTCTCTTCCGCTTTCGGTTTCTCCGGAATATGGAGTTAGCGGATTTGACGGTAGGCAGTCAGGACGTGACTCATCAGCGCAATTTGCCGCCATTCATATGCTTTTGGACGCTTTGCTTGAGGCTTGCAAAATTTTGGAAGAGCCGCCGAAGGAATTCTGGCTGGAAATGAAAGAAAAAGTTCCACTCTATACTTTGACTGGCAACAAAGGAGGAAAACGCATAGCTATCTGGGAAGGCATGGACCTTGAGGTGAGTCATCGGCATCATTCGCATCTGGCTTGCATTTATCCCTTTGACAGCCTGGGTGAAATGACTGAAGAAAAAGAAGAGATCGTTAAAAATTCAATCAATCATTGGCTGTTTAAAGGAATGGGTTTATGGAGTGAATGGTGTTTTCCGTGGGCCGCCATAATTGAGGCTCGAATGGGTTTTAAAGATGGCCCGCTGCTTTTGCTTAATATCTGGAAAGAGCTGTTTGTTAACGAAGGTTTGTCCACTGCCTACATTCCTCGTTTTGAAGGTTTTACAAGCCATCGCAAAGATGACATAGCAAAACCCAAAGAGGGCAATGAGTTCATTCAGCTGGATGGAACAATGGGGTGTGCCTCTGCCATCTATGAAATGCTTGTTCACACTCATTCCGGCGTCACAAAAGTCTTTCCGGGTGTTCCGGGAAAATGGCGCGATGTTTCTTTTTCAAACATCCGTTTGCCAGGACCGTTTTCGGTGAGCGCGTCAAAGGAAAACGGTTCAATAAAGGATGTTGTGATTGAAAGCCTGGGCGGAACAGAGATGAGACTGGATATTTCAGGAGTCGAAGAGATGACGCTGGAAAAAAACGGGCAGCAAAGCAAATTCCATTTGCCCGGAACAATTGAAATGTCAAAAGGCGAAAAAGTAAAACTTTTTCAGTGACGACTGACAAAAGACATTTTTTTTCAGGATGTCAGATCCCTGACTCTCAGGCGGGCTGGCGCGCTGTTGCCCAAAAAACTGTCAAGAACCATCAGGGCGGCCCCCATAGCCGCCTGCTTTTCTTTATGTGTCACAATTTTAATTTTTGGCGGGGGAATATTTTGGGCCTTGAAAGATTCTTTCAGGTGCTTTTTTATTTGCTCAATTCCAGCTTTTGGCATATAAGAGAGCCACTCAGGAAAGAAAACAGCCTTGGGTTGGATTGCTATGCAAAGATTTTCTACAGCTTCCGCTATTGCATTTGCCGCCTTAGAGACAAGCGGCTCAAGTTGAGGATTTTGCATTTTTATCATTTTAAATAAATCCATATATTCCTGACTCGCGATTCTATAAGGGCGGATTTCTCTGGTTCCCGGAATATATCCCTTGACAATGTCATTCATCGCCCATATTGACGCTGTCATGCACAAGCAGCCAGTGCAGCCGCAAATGCACTTTTCCCGACTCGAAGGAATTTTAAAATGATTTATTGACGCTCTGTCTTCCGGACGTCCACTGTGAATGATTCCGTCCATAAGCAAACTGAGTTCTAGGTGTTCATTTATGGCCATAATCGTTGATTGAGCACTTGCGTATGCGTTTGTGTATAATTCAGGGAGTCCATAAACAGCTCCAGCTTTGCCTATAAAAACTTCTCCAGCATTCAGTTCTTTAATTTTTTTCTTTAGCTTCAGAAGTGTGTCTTCTGAACCTATATATTCAGATTCATACAGCAGTTCTCCGTTGGAAGTCAACTTTCCCGAACTGGTTATTCCAACCCCCAGAATTTTGCCTGTGGCGGACGCAAGGATTTTTTGGGCTGTCTTAAAAATAGTTTCAACCCCTTCCGAAGGGGAGTCTGCAAGCAGGTTTGGAATAGTCTGAAAATGCCTGGTTTCGCCAAGTGAGTCAATAAGGGCCACGTCCACTTTCATGCTTATGTCGATGCCCAATGTCCAAAAAGCGTTTTTGTTTATCCTTAAAAGCTTTGGCGGCTGTCCCCGGCGCGTCGAGTCATGAATCATTTTTCTTTCGCGCACCCAGCCTGCTTCTTGCATCTTGCCAATAGTTCGTGAAATAACACCGCTGTCCTGCTGCAAGACCCTTGCGATATCGGCCCGAGTCATTCCATTGCTTTGACGCAGCAGCCTGAGTATTTGAACCTGAGTGGAGCCTCTCATTATAAATCCTTAATGACTTTGTATTTATTATTTATATGATACAGTATTAAACTGCAAAAATCAACTTAATATTGATATCATTAAGTTTTTTTATTAAAAAACATAATCCCTCAGTGAAGCTGGCGCAACGACATCAAACAGCTATGGCTTGAGAAGCTCGTTGCCGCGCGGCAAGCCAGTGTTTCGCCCCGGAGGCCCCCGGAGGCATGTCTTTATTTTTAAAAACCACTTTCACTGAGGAGGAGCTAAAAAACCACATTGAAAGACATATTAAAATGCTTAAAGCATTAAATTATCCTTTTTGCTATTGACTTTTGCATCAGGCTGCTTATTCTATGGATATAGAAAATAAAATTCACAAGAGGTAAAATTAATGGTCAAGTCCATAAGATTGCGCTTCACGCTCATTGAATTGCTCATAGTTATATCAATAATAGCCATACTTGCCTCCATGCTTTTGCCAGCGCTAAAGAGCGCTCGCGAAATGGCAAAAAAAACAAAATGCGCAAGCAATTTGAAGCAATTGGGAGTAAACTTAAACTTCTACATCAGTGACTACAATGACTTCCTTCCTCCCCCCGCCAGCGCTGAAAACTGGAAAAAAATACTTTACGAAGAGTACCTGCATACAAACCGCTCTGATTACAGCGTTTCACTTAATGCTGGATTTCCAGGCATGATTTTCAGGTGCCCGTCGGTTGAAGCAGGCTTTAAGCCCAGCTATGGAATGAATTATAAATATACAGACAACAATTCAATTTCAATTGAAAAAATTCCCAATAAAGATGCTTCAAGAATATGCCTTTTGGCGGACAGCCAGGATTCAACGATAATTGGACACAGTGAAGTATTCACGCCAGTCAACGCAAGGCATTCAGGCCGTTCCGCAAATGTTCTTTTTATGGATTTTCATTGCGAGTCAGTTAAATATTCAAATATTCCTAGAGATGCCACAAACATCTTTTGGAGCCAAAAATAAACTATAAAATATCCATAGGAGTCCTTATGAAACGCTGCAGTTTTCGCCTTTTCTTTTCTTGTGTCGCAATGATCGCCTTGAATTTATCCGCACAAAATGAAAGGACAATTTTAAAAGAAGACTTTGAGTCTGACAAAAACAGGAGCGGCATTTCCGACTTCACCCGTTTTAACTGCGCGAAGGGCGAGGTCATTCCAACGATCAAGCAAGGGCGAATGAAGGATAATTCCTTTCAACATTTTCAGATAAAAAAGAACGGAATTGGCAAACTGCGCATTCTTCACAGCAAAAATGGAATCTCAAAAGACTTTATTCCTGTGGCAAGCGGAAGCGAATATATCCTCAAGTTTTATTGCAAGACAGGGATAATGAATTCTCTCGCCGTCAAAATCTTTGCATTTAAAAATGAGAAATGGGAAGATGCGCTCCTGCTTGAAAATTCAATGTTCAACGCAACACAATGGAAAAAATTCAGAACATTCATAAAGATTCCAGAAGGGCGGAAATATTTGGCCGTCCTTATTTTTGCCAACGGCAAAAAAGGCTTCGCCTCAATTGATGATTTCAGCTTGAATGAAGCTAAAGCCGTCAGGCTGCCAGAAGACAAAACTTCCGCCGCCACCATTATCGCCCTCAAGCAACGCCCCTCCACAAGCAAACAAGTTAGCCATCAAAAAGGGTTGCCATTAAAAAAAGGATACTGCGTCAGAAACAACAACGGCGTTCCTACAATTTTTCATAATGGCAAACCTTTTTTTGCCAATGTCTTTTTCAACTGCACTTGGAGTTCCACTGCCTGTGTGGGCAAACTTCCCAAGGAGATGAATAACGCAGGGGTGAAAATTCATTTTTTAGGCACAGCCCTTGATTGGCACAAAGAATTCGCAAGTGGCGGCGTCGCCAATTACGGCAACGCCTACTCCACCCTGGACGAAAGAATAGCTTCCATTTTAAAAATGAATCCGGACGCCAAATTCATCCTAAACCTCCATTGCTTTTCCCCTTTTTCTTGGTATAAAAAACATCCCAATGAAATCATGGCCGACAGCAAAGGAAGCATTTATAGATCGACAAAAAAATTTAGAAGCGCAAATTCCTGGGCGTCCTTGAAATGGAAAACGGAAATCATAAAAAGAATAAAAGCATTAATGGCCCACATAAAAAAGCAGGATTACTACAACAAAATTCTGGGAGCAGTTTCTTTCGCAGGCTGGGAGGGACAATGGACCTGGTGGCGCCCTTTGAAAGATCAAAGCGAGTCAAAGCTGCAATTTCTAGAGCAAATGAAGTCATGCGTTGACTATTCTCCAGCCATGCTGAATTATTTAAAAAAGTGGGTTAAAAATAAATACAAGAACGTTGAGGCTTTAAGAAAGAGCTGGAAGAGCGATGAGGTTACTTTTGACAATGTCAGCATTCCAGCCATCGAGATTGTTTCGCGCTGCGATTTTTTTGGGTTCCGCGACGCATCAAAAGGGGACACAAGAAGAGTCGTCGATTATTTCGACGCGTTCATAGATGCCAGGCTCGAGGCGCTGATGGCGTTCACAAAAGTCATTAAGAATGAGACGAAAGACAGCCCCATTTTGGCGGGAGCTTATTACGGCGCTAGACTATGGTATCATATTGGAGGAAACTTGAACAGCTTGAGAGAGCTTTCCGGGTATGACAGGAAATTTTTCAAATCTCCTGATATTGACTTTTTTATAAGTCCGCCTTTTCATTATGTCCATGAAATAGGCGGCGGCACATATTCCCACTTGCTGGCTGACACCTTGATGGAGAACGGAAAGTTTGTCTTCCTAGAACATGACCTGCCAACTCACCTAAGGTCTCATGGCAAGCACGAGTTTAATAAAAACGACAAAGTGCCAAAGAATTTAAATGAGACTATTGAGCTCTTAAAAAGAGGCCTTGCGTATGTGATCTGCAAAGGAATGGGCGTATGGTGGTGGGATGAACAAATGGAAAAAACGACAGGGAATCCAGGCTGGTATAATGCTCCTGAAATATGGAATGCCTTTAAAAAATTCTCTAAAATAGGAGAAGCCGCTTTAAACAAAGACAGGACTCAAATCCATGAAATAGCAGTTATTTACAGTGAACGAAATTGCCTTTTTACATCCCCGACTTCAAGAGGAATAGGACACGATTTAATATTAAACCAATTCAAGCCATTTCTTCAAATGGGCGCTCCTTTCGGGGTATACTCAGTTGCAGACATGGACAAAATCCCCCCCATGAAAGTCTATATTTTCTGGAACACTTTCTACATGACAAAAGAACAGCGGGATTATATAAACGCAAATTTGAAGAAAAATGGCAGCACACTTGTTTGGATTTACGCCCCTGGATTTCTTTCCGATGAAGGTTTGTATCTCAAAACGATGTCTGACCTGATAGGTTTTAATTGCCAAAAAATCGATGACTTAAGCAAGATGGCATCTCAGATAACAAATAAGGAGCATCCAATATCAAAAACTCTTTATAAAAGCTTGGAAGGGCAGATTTTTAAACCTGTTGCCATTCCCGAAATTCGCCGGGCTTTAACAAGGCAACAGGAAGAGGATGTCGCTCCCCTGTTCTATGTAAACGACCTTCAAGCTACAACACTTGGACGCTACAAGGAGTCAGGCTTGCCTTCTCTCGCTGTAAAAAACTTTGACAACTGGAGATCTGTCTATTGCGGTTTTTACCCCTTGAGCGCAGAACTCCTGCGCAATATAGCTCAATACTCAGGCGCGCACATCTACAATACTCAGAAGGATGTTATATACGCAAATAAATCTTACATTGGTTTTCATAGCGCAAAACCCGGAAAGCATAAAATATATTTGCCCAAAAGCAAAAAGGTCACCGAATTGTTTTCTGGCGCGAAATGGGATGCAAAAAGCAAAAGCTTTTCCTTTGAGACAGATGGCCCGGCAACCAAACTGTTTCTGCTTGAATAATTAAAGCTGCAAAGCAAAAAAAAGGCGCGGACAGATTTTTCCTGCTCGCGCCTGAATTCTTTTTTTAGAGCATAAATCAGACAATGTTTTCAGCGGCAAACTGCACTGCATTCCTGAAAATAATTTTGCCTTCGCCTTCTTCTGGGAGCTTGCCTTCGAGTTTCTTCTTTGTCCAGTCGGGAGCGTTGAAAGGAGAAAGGAAAGCTTCCGGGTGGGGCATCAAGCCGAAAACGCGTCCGGTGGAATCGCAGACTCCGGCAATGGAATTCAAGGAGCCGTTTGGATTCAACGGAAATTCAGTGGCAATATTGCCTTCCGAATCGGCATAGCGGAAAGGAGCCAGGTGATTGTCTTCTATCTCCGCAAGGATATCGTCATCGGCTACAAATTTGCCTTCGCCGTGCCTTATGGGCATTCTGATAAGGTCAATTCCTTTGGTGAAGACGCATGGGCTTTCCTTGTCGGTCTTTAAATAAATCCAGTCATCGCGGAACAAGCCTGAATCGTTATGAGCAAGCGCAACCTGCTGCTCGAAATAGTGTCCGCCGATAGCGGGCACAAGTCCCAGGCGCGTCAAGGTCTGGAAGCCGTTGCATATGCCTATGACCAGTTTGCCGTCGGCTACAAATTTTTCCAGGTCGTCACGCAGTCTGAATTTTACGCGATTTGCGAAAATAGTTCCTGCTCCGAGATGGTCTCCGAAGGAAAATCCACCTATAAAAGCGAGAATATGAAACTCTCCAATAGAACGAGAGCCGTTAAGCAAATCGTTCAAGTGAACCTGTTCAACGGAAGCTCCGCATGATGAAAACGCGGCTGATGTTTCCCGTTCGCAATTCAATCCGAAGCCAGTTATGACAAGAGCTTTGACGTTCTTATAATCCATTACAGTCAATCCAAGATGGTTATGTTAAAGCTTAATAAAACTTTAATTTTACATTCGGATTTGCAAAATTCAAAGAAAAATTCTTTAAAACAGGCAAATATGTCAAGCGTTTGCAATGCGACGGTGCCGCCAAAAGTCTTAAAACTTTAAAAAACTGACGCAGCCGGAATAGAAAACGGACTTTTTCCGGACTTGACCCCGCCAGAGAACGCGCTGGTCGCCAAAGGCGGTGGCTAAGCCACTTTTAAGCCCACTTCGTGGGTGCGCGCGCAATTTTTGGCAGAGCCATCTATAAGACTTCCCTGAAGACAATGGCATTGGATTTGAAAATTATTGATATTGCTTTTTATTTTTCGTTGGTTATGCTGGCGATTTTCTTGAGGGCCTTTAACAATTTGGGCCTTACAGCCTTAAAAACTTACGGGCAGGTGCGCGTGAGTCTTTGATTTCCAACATTACCAGATATTCCCGTCAATTCAAGGCTATTTATTGGCAAATTCGTCAGGCTTTATTTTGAAAAAATTGATCGGCATGATAGATTTCATTTCATGAGAAGAACATCATCCCATAAAAAAACGACAAAAGACAATCTGGAGCAGTTGAAGGCCATTTTTTTTGGCAAGAAGACTCCGTATATCCTTATCTACAACGACCCTGACCCCGACGCCTTGGCAAGCGCAATGGCTTTGAAGGAAATTATGGCTCTTTCCGGGCTCGCGCCAGTCATTGGCTACACAGGCGTAATAGGACGGCTTGAAAATGAGGCTATGATTAATCTTCTCCATATTCCGGCGGTTCCGGTGTCGGACAAAGACTTGGCCAAAGCGGATTTGCTGGCCCTTGTAGACGCGCAGCCTGGGTTCTTCTGGAATAATAACATTTCAGATTTTGACATCGTCTTTGATCACCATCCCAAAAAGTCAACGTCCAAAACGGCAAGCTTTGAAGATATACGCCCTAAATGCATCGCGACTTCGTCGATCATGACAGAATATATGCTGGCGGCAGGTTTGAGCATTTCAGAGAGGTTGGCCACTGCGCTTTATTATGGAATTCGCACTGACAGCTTGAACGCCCAGAAAGGCTCCACTGCTGCCGATGAGTTAGCCAAGGCCCATCTGGAAATAAAAGTAAACAGAAGCATTCTGCGCAAAATAGAGTTTTCTTCATATTCACTTTCACGGCTTGATTATTTTAGCATGGCGCTTGTGAGGTTAAGGTACGCCAACAACGTGATTTATTCACACATTGGCCCCGTTCCCTACTCGGATGTCTGCGCTCAAGTCGCGGATTTCCTTATCAGGGTAAAAGAGGCCAACTGGGCTTTGGTTTCCGGGGTCGTTGGCAAAAAACTGGTAATAGTCTTCCGTTGCAACGGATTTAAAAAGAGCGCCGGGAAAATTGCCGAGATGAGCTTTGCTTCTATTGGAAGCGCTGGAGGACACCGCACAAAGGCGCGCGCGGAGATTGAAGAAAGCGCTATGCCTGATGGGATATTGCTTACTCAGAACGAAGAAGTCGAAAGATTTGTTATGAAAAAGATTTCTGATTCAGAGAAGAGCTTCAAGCCCTTGTTCAGATTGCTTGAAAGCAAAAAAGATTCTCTATAAAGCAGGC
>CAZYVR010000033.1:0-25606 GCA_964651145.1 uncultured Victivallales bacterium
CAATCCGGAAGACATGCCCAAACGCGCATTTACTATGGGGGTGGGCACAATTCTTGACTCCAAAAAAGTTGTGATGCTGGTGACAGGCAAAGAAAAAGCCGAAATAATAGCCAAAGCGGTTGAGGGGCCAGTTACGTCAATGGTTTCAGGTTCCGCTTTGCAGCTTCATCCCAAAGCGGTAGTGGTGGTAGATGAAGACGCCGCTTCACTGCTGAAGGAAAAGGAATACTACCGCTGGATTTTCGAAAACGAACCAGAGTGGCAGCAGTTCAAATAATCAGGCCGGAACTGACGGCTTTGCAAGAAGGCTTTTTTCTTGCTGAAAACAAAAAACTTCCCGTTTGATTTAATCCGGGAAGTTTTTTTATGAGCTGCGGGGATTTATTCAAGCATTTTTTGAGTCAAGCCAGCGTTCCGCGTCAATTGCGGCTTTGCAGCCGGAACCGGCAGCTGTGATAGCCTGTCGATAAACATGATCAGCGCAGTCTCCAGCGGCAAAAACGCCATCCATGCTTGTGTAACTGCTGGAGTCTTTCAATGATATATATCCAGCGTCGTTGGTGTCGATCAAGTCTTTGAATATTTGAGTATTGGGAACGTGCCCCAAGGCCGCGAAATATCCAGCGCATTTTATAATGCGCTCTTCGCCTGTGTTTACATCTTTGACTCGGACGCCTTCCACTTGATTTTCGCCAAGAACTTCTGAAACCACAGAGTTCCAGGCCATTTTTATTTTGGGATTTTCCAGGGCGCGGTTTGCCATTATTTTGGAAGCGCGCAACTCGTCGCGTCTATGAATTATAGTCACTTCACTCGCAAATTTAGTGAGAAACACTGCTTCTTCCACTGCAGTGTCGCCGCCGCCTATGACCACAACCGGGACATCGCGATAAAAAGCTCCGTCACATGTCGCGCATGCGGTGACGCCCTTGTTTTTTAGTCTGTCCTCCGATTCAAGACCCAACCAGCGTGGAGACGCTCCTGTCGCAATTATCAGGGCTTTTGTCTCAATGATTTCTCCGCTGCCCAAAGTAATCTTTTGAGGGCCGCCTTCTTTCAAGTCCGCAGAAACAACAGTTTCATTTATTATCTTTGTTCCAAAGCGCTCGGCTTGCTGTTGAAACTTGAACATCAGCTCAAATCCGTTGATTGCTTCAGGGAAGCCTGGATAGTTTTCCACGTCGGTGGTCAACGTCAGCAATCCGCCAGGAAGAACTCCTGATATCAATTTAGGTTCAAGATTTGCGCGCGCCGCATAGACGCCTGCTGTATATCCAGCCGCGCCGCTGCCGATTATTACAATGTTTTCCATAAGAAGATATCTCCGTTATAATAAATTTGGATTTTTTGCAATTAGCTCAATGTGCAATAAACAAAAAAACGCCCGGAAAAATTCCAGGCTGTTTTTTTAAATAAATTCTGAACTTTTCAGACAATCTACTTTGTGATTTTGTCCGGAAGAAATCTGACTGATTCGTCATTGACTATATTCAATTTGCTCAACCCTGCTTCCGCGCATGCATCAAGAATGCGCACCAGTTTCTGGTGTTTTGCGTTTGGGCCACAGTTGATTATTACAGTCATATCCGGATCAACTTTTGCTGTTTCCAGCAAAGTGTTCTTCAAATCTTTGAAGTACCAGGCTCTGCCATTCAGATGATAAATCATATCTGAGCCTTTGCCGGGTAATTTCATTACGTCTATAGTAAAAAGCTGAACGGGTTTATTTGTCTTTTTGCTGCTTCCCGGAGCTGGCAGATTCACTCCAAGCAGAGTGTCTTCAATAACCGGTTTCTGAGTGACAACAAAATAAATAAGCAACAGGAACACAACGTCGATCATTGACGACATTGGCACTTCAGCTTCTACTACATTATTGCTTTTTTTACGTCTTCTCGCCATAATAAGCCTAAGTTATCAATTTTAATCTTTTGGACCCTGGACAACTGCGTTGAACTTGACTTTATACAGTTTCGTTCTGGTGATCGCTTCCATTACTTCTTTTATATGCTCGTGCTGGGCATTGCGGTCTCCGCGTATAATAATGGGCATATTGGCGCCCCATTTTGACGCGGCAATGGAAAGCTGAGTTGTTATCTGCTTTAGTGACATCTGCTGCATGCCTATATTGATGCCGCCGCCTTCGCGAACATTTATGGTAATGCTTCGCGGATCCTTTTTGCTCAGTGGTTTCCCATGGGGAGCATCAGCCAACTCTACCTCTTCGTCCTCAATTTCCTTGTCTATCGCCGCAGTGACAACAAAGAAAATAATGAGCAGAAAGATAATGTCAATCATTGACGATATCGGCACTTCCGCGTTTTGCGGAGCTTTTTTGGCTCTTTTCTTTCCCATTGTTCGACTCCTCTAAAAGATCCGGTCTTATTTACTCGTCGTCGTCCTCTTCTTCATCTTCGTCTTCTTCGTCATCATCAACTACCTCGGCGCCGCGCAATACCTTGACCAGGTCATATGTGAGGCTTTCCATTGAAAGGATGATTTTGCTGGCATTGTTTCTGACAAATGTAAAAGCGAGGATTGCTGGCACTGAAATAAGAAGACCGAATGCTGTGGTATACAGAGCTTGAGAGATGGAGAGCGCCAGCAACTGAGCCTTTTCTGCGCCAGAGGCGCTGGCCAAGCCGGCAAAAGCGTCCACCATGCCTGTAACAGTACCCATCAGTCCGAGCATAGGAGCGATGGAGCCGCAGAGGTTAAGGAAGTTAACGCGCTGCATAAGTTTTTCACTTTCTATCTCAGCGGCTGTGGCAACTGAATCCATAATGACTTCAAAACCTTCTGAAACGTTGTTGAAAGCAGCCATAAGGATATTTGACAGTGGGCCGGGAGCGGCTTCACAAGCCTCAAGCGCGGCGCCCAAATCGCCTTCGGCGAGGGAGTTTCTTACTGCTTCGATAAGTTCTGGAGGCATGATTTTATTTTGCCTGATAGTAATGAAGGCGTCGATAATCAAACCGAGCGTTGCAGCGGATGTGAGAAAAATCATTAGCCAGATAGTGATGCCTACGGCTCCACTGTTCATTACAATGCTGAAAAATGTTTCGTCGCCTTTTGTTTCTTTCTCTGCGTCCGTGGTCACTGTTGCATCGGCTGTTTCCGGGGCTGCGGCTACTGCGGCTGGCGCTGCAGTCTGAGCCTGGACTCGCGATATGCAAATCACCCCTGAGAAAAGTGCCAGGGCCAACAGGAACATGGTTAACCTTTTTACTTGCGCTTTCATCTATACTCCCTTTGAGTTTTTATTTTTATATTGCTATTAAAATCTGATAAACTTCGATTAATATATCTTATGCGTGGATTATTTCAACTGTTTTATGAATTCACTTTTAGGATATTCTTTTTTTAGCATATTAGAATATTTTACGCAGCGATTGTCTTTTAGCTCTTTTAGCAGATTGGCCACGCGGCATAAAGCTTCGGCTCTCTCTGGATTGGCCGTTTGGAAAAGTAAAACAGTTTGCAGATATTTGTTTACAGCGTCCTGCTTTTTATTTTTCCGGTTTAATATGTCGCCAAGCGCGTTCAGTGCGAAAGCGGCAATCTGCGGGTCCTGGGCGTATTCTATTTTTTTCAGGATAGCGTTGGCGTCGTTAAATTTGGCGGCATTGATATAAAGAGTGGCCAATAACTTGTAGGAGCTCAAAAGATATTTTTCATTTTTTGGATTTTTTACTTCTCTTCCAACAATAGCTTGGAGTGTCTTTATGGCGTCCGTGTCTTTTTTTAGTTTTGATTCAGCAAGGGCTTTCATGTAGATGCAATAGAAATCCCATCCTAGATTTTTATATTTGCTGTGGTATTTTGCCACAAGCTCAAGGGCGGCTTTGTTGTCATTGCTTGCAATTTTCTTGGATATGGCTTTAAGTCCTGTCGACATTGGGACCCAGGCGTATACATATTCTTTTCTTTTGATTTTTGTTGTGAACTTTTTGTTTTTTACGGTGAGGTTCCCTGAGGAGTCGGCCGAAATGGAGTCCGCATTTTTAATTTTGCCGCTTTTCATTTTGATCATGCATTTTTGGGCATGAACAATCGCAGTGAACGCAAAAAGCGCCGTCAGAACTAAAAGTGTTCTTTTCATCATTTTTATCCTTTTTTTGCTTAGTATTATTTATTTAATGTTTAATTATTTTTTGTCTGCCGGCACAGGAGCTGGAAGTTTGTCTATTTTTTCTATGAAACGCCCTTTCGGGAAGTTTTTCTTGTAGAGCTTTGCCAGTCTTTTTGAGTCTTCATTTTTTCCGAGTTTTCCGGCGCAAACAGCAGCCAGATAAACAGCTTCTTCAACCCAATGCACTTCTTCCTGGCGTTCTTTTATTAATTTAACTTTGGCTTTTTCTGAAAGGCCGGGCGGAAGCATGTTCCCGAGAGTTGTGCCTACTTCCAAGCCTTTGGCTATCAGGTTAAGCGAAGCAAAAGGTTTCATGTAATCGTTTTCGTCCATATAAGTTATGGCTAAAAGGAGTTTTGCTTTTGTTGCAAATGAATCCCTTTTTGCATTTTGCGCGGTAAGCGAGATTTCGCTGAGGTCTGTGCGTGCTTTCGAGTAGTCTTTTAGCTTAATGTGAGCGTCTGCTCGTGCAAATTTGGCTTTATAATAGTAAGGAGTGTCCTTGCTTTTCAGGAGATCGTCCAAATATGCGATGGCTTTGGAGGTGTCGCCTGCATAAAATGCTGCGTTTCCAGCGTCAAACAGTATTTTCTGTTGAATCATGTCCAGGGTTTTTTCTTGGGCCTTTTTATCATTTTTGATTTTTGCGGCTGTTTTGTCTCCAACCCATGAAGAAAGGTCTTTGTCAGCTGTCTTGAGTTTTAGCAGCAGGGTTTTGCTGGCAACAAGGGAAAGCAACGCGCCTTCTTTTGGATGTTTTTCTCCGCAATTGACCAAATTGGATGCCATCCAGCGCAAGTTGGAGTTGGACACTTCGATTTTTTGATTAAAAATACGATTGAACACTTCAAATGCTTTTGCGTAGTTGCCGATTTCATACATGTTGCGACCCAAATTGTAGTAAGCGCTTTTGGCTTCTTTTGACGTTGGGTATTTTTCTGCCAATCTTTCAAGGACTTTTGCGGAAGTGGCATAATCGTTCAGCTCATAGTAAAGAATCCCTATCCGTGACATGCCGCTCGGGACTTTTGCGGATTTTGGATATTTTGCGATGAATTGCTGAAATGCGGAAATTGATTTTTTCTTTTCATCCGCTGAATCATAGGCCCATGCCACGAGGATTTGCGCTGTTTCAGCGGCTTTTTTGAGCTTTGCTCCTCTCGGCTTGCCTATTTTTCCGCCGCTGACCATCCATTTGTCAAGCAATTCGTTCAGGTTTGCCACGGCATCCTTAAAATAGATTTTGGAGTCTTTTTCCAGTTTGTCCGCATCAGCAAGTTTCTTTGTTTTTAGATCTGATTTTCCGAGGGCATAAGCTTCTTCGCGGATGCGCTGTGCTATTTTTTTCGCATGATTTCCGCCTTTGAAATAATTGTCGGCGGCATTTAATTTTGAGTTGGCAAGCTTTGTGGGACTTTTTATGTTTTTTGTTGATTCGTTAAAAATTTTTGCCGCTTTGGCATATTCTTCCGCCGAGCTGTAGGATATGCCCAGCAAGTAATATGCGATGCCGACTATTTTAGGGTCGCTTCCGTAGTTGTTGATAATCCTTTGATATTTGGGGATGGAAAGCTTGTAAGCCGCAATGGCTTTGTCTTTCATTTTTTGTTTGGCTGCGCCTTGAAGTTTGTTTGTCATTTTTGCCAAAGCTGTTGCGCGGTCATAGTACTCTTTGGCTACCAGCATTGCTATTCTTGCGCCGTATTCATGCGAAGGGGCGATGTCAAGATACAGTTCGTAAGCGCGAATGGCGTCATTTACCTTTTTGGCTTTCCAAAATATTTGTCCGATTTGCAATATGGAGATAGGCACGCCATTGCTTTCCGGGAATACTGAGCCGACATAGTCGGCGATGGCCAGCGCCTCTAGAGCCTGATTTGTTCCGGCATAAGCGATGCCCAGCTTTGAGAGAACTTCGGCCACTGCCGGGTTCTGTCGGTTTTTGCGGACTGAATTGAGGAGAGGGGGAATGGCTTGTGAGTATTTTTTCTCTTCAATGTATTTCTTTGCGTCAGGCGGCATGATAGAGGCAAGTTTTTGGGTTTTGCCCGCATTGGCTGGCTTCAGTTCTTCAAGATCTTTGATTGTCACTTTCTTGCCCATTTTTCCAAGGGCTTTCTGGCAAATTATCAAATTGGAGTAAACCTCTGCCGCTTTAGGATACCCTTTAAGTCTCTTTAGTATGATCAGGTATTGTTTCATTGCTTTTGCGTAATACTTGATTTTGCTTTTCTTGTCCTTTTCAAATTCAGCCAGCTTTGCGAAAGAGCAGGCTAGCCAGAATCTGGCTCCGGCGCTTGGGGATTGGCCAGGATCCCCCATTTTTTTGAATTCTTTTTCGAATGCATTGAACACCTCGGGCATTCCAGATAGCTCTTTGATCGCTTCGTTGTATTTTTCAAGCATAAAGAGCGCGCGTCCGGATCCCACTATGGAATAGAGGGTTATTGCATCGGGGCCAGCCCAGCGCAGCTCAACAAATTCCGGAAGGATTTTTTCTACGATTTTTCTCCAGGCTGTATTTTTTTTCCGGCCGAAACCTTCCTGTTTTTTTAAAGTTTCAGCGGCGTCAAGTTTGGCAAGCAGGCCATAGAGTATGGCTTCTCTGTCTGACTCGGTCGGCATATATTTTTTGATGACTTCTTCCGCTTTTTTTGTGTTGCCTTTTTGCTTGTATGCCCAGCTTAAATACGACACTGCTGTGCGATACTCCTGCATCAGGTCTTCGTTGTTTTTTTGCAGTTTTCCATGAAAGTGTTTTACATATATCCAGAGAAATTTCATGCCCTGTTCAAATTTGCCTTTTTCTAGCGAAACTTTGCCCAGCGTGAATTGGCCGCTGTAGTAATATTTGCTGCTTGTGGGTATGCTTGTTATCAATTTGTTTGCGAGAACTGGCTTGTTCATCTGTACGTAAGTGTCTGCCAATTGTATTTTTAGGCGATCCGCTTCCGCTGGATTTCCTGCTATGCGGTCTTTTAGAAAAAGTTCAGAATAATCATACAATTTTTCTTTGTTGAGCAAATTGGAAAACTTTATATCCCTGTTTATCGAGGCAGAGTCTTTCGCCGCAAATGCCGGCGCAATGGAAAACGCCATAATCATTGCCGCTACAGCAAACAAACTTTTTCTACGCATATCTTTCTCCTGCAATTATATTTTAGTACATTTATAAAAATCAAAAAATCATTATTCAGCGCACAATCCCTTAAAAAACTGAACATGCACAGATCTGCCGCGCGGCCCGTCGAACTCACAAAAATACAAACCCTGCCAGACGCCGAGCGAAAGTTTTCCGTCAATTATTGGCAAGGTTTGCGCAAATCCCATCATGGACGCTTTTATGTGAGCGGCGCTATTGCCTTCAAGGTGACGGTAAGAGTTGCTGTTCCAGGGAACCATGCGCTCAAGGGTTTCAATAATATCATGCGCGACATCAGGGTCGGCGTTCTCGTTTACTGTAAGTCCCGCTGTTGTATGCAGGCTGAATACGTGGCATATCCCGTTTTTCATCCCTTCGGGAATCAGGCTCTCCACATCTTTGGTTATATTTACCAGCTGGCTGTGCTCTGTAGTTTTTACATTTATTATATACATGCTGAAGCGTGTCTGCCCTTCCATGATTGACGCAAATAAACACGAGGTTTAAAATATAAGTCGCTATTAGATTTTAGCAAGCTTTATTCGCAATTTTTTGCGACCAGTCCGACAAAGAATTATCCCGAGCGCCCAATATAAGAACCGTGTCTCCTGAATTTACGTTTTTCTTTATAAAATCTGACGCTGCATCTCGCGAGGCAAAATATTCATAGTTTTTCCCGCTTGCCTTGCAATAATCGGCCACCACCTCTTCTGAGCTTGGCTTAAAGGAGGATGAGCCGCCCGCATAGAAAACAGGAAGCATCGCAAATACATCTGAATCAGACAGCACATTTTCCAAGGCATTGAAAAGCTCATTCCGCATGAATCCCAGCGGCCCATAGCCATGGGGCTGAAATATAGTCACTGTTTTTCCAGAGGATATTTCTTTGGCGGCAGAGATGCACGACGCTATTTTTTCCACATTATGGGCATAGTCATCGTATATTTTGGCTCCGCTTAGAGTCATCCCTGCATAATCGAACCTTCGCCAGACCCCCTTGAACTGCGATATTGCCTCCGCCGCGTTTTTTAGATTAATTCCAAGCATATCCAGAGAGGCAAAAACAGCCAGAGCGTTTGCAGCCACATGGATTCCTGGAGCAGGCAGATTCAAGCGGTATTTGCCATTTATTTCCGCCTTTGCCCCCTCGGCACCAGTTGTATAGTCTGTTAATCTCCAATTGGAATGCAAAGACGCTTTGCCTATATCGGCTGAAAACAGTTTGACCTCCAAGCCTTTTACTGCCTCTTTACCCAGAAGCTCGTAAACATTTTGTTCAATTACAACGCCTTTTTTTACTTTTTTAAGGAACTCCTTGAACACTGCCAGAAGCTCGTCTTTTGGGTAATGATCTGTTCCCACATTCAAAATGAGCGCATAATCAGGTGAATAAGCGGTCAGGCTCTTGTCGCTCTCGTCGGCTTCTAAAATCATGTGCCCGTCTGTGCCTTGATAATAATTGCCTGCCCATTTTCCTTTCGCGAAATTATTGACGAGGCCGCCTGTGAGGAAGGATGGCGCATTTCCCAGTCGGGTCATTGTCTCGGCCAGCCAGGCGCTTACTGTAGTTTTTCCGCAACTGCCGGTTACGGCGGTCAAGACGCATGAGTCTGACTGCTCCATGGCTATGGCAATGGCCTTTGAACGATGTATTCGAGCTATTTCGGCGCCCGCGAGAAAATCAGGATTGTCCTCTTCTATGGCGGTGGAATAAACTAGCGCGTCTGGCCGGGGCCCGTTCATATATGAGCCGTCTTGTTCGTAAAGTTCTATCCCCTGTTTTCTCAGAGAGTCAAATATTCGCTTGTTCTCCGGCTGATGAATTCCGCGGTCGCTGCCTGAAACTATTGCTCCTTCAGCCGCAAACATTTGCGCCAGGCCGCTCATGCCTATGCCGCCTATTCCGATAAAATGCAGGCGTTTCTCAAGCCCGGCGTTCTTTCTCTTCAAATTTTTCATGTTCAATATAGCATTTCCTTAATAACTTGACTAACGTTCCATATTGTCAAAGAGCTTAGCAACTTAACATAAACTTCTTGATATAAAATGCAATGAATGATAAAGTTTAAACAGATACTCTTATTTGGGAAACGTCAATATGGATGATTTATTTAAAAAAGCTGAAGAGCATTTTAACAAAGGCGAATTTGACGAAGCCGCGTCGATTCTGGAACCGCTTTGTCAGCAAGAGAATATAGCCTTGCAAGCGCTTATGCTGTCCGCTCATGTAGCTCAGAGTCAGAAATCATATTTCAAAGCGCAAGATTATATAAAGCGAGCTTTGGCTCTTTCTCCAAACAATTCTGGAGCGCACTACCTTGCGGCTATAATTTACGCTAAATCCGATGACGTCGGCAATTCCATAAAAGAATACGAAGCAGTTATTGCCTTGCAGCCGGATCATTTTCGCTCATTATGCAATTTGGGCCTTGCTCTAACTAAGCGTGGGAGTTTGAGCAAGGCGGCTGAACTTTATAAACGCGCGCTGACAGTTAATCCCGACGATGAGACAACCAAGATCAACCTCGGCTTTAATATGTTTTATCAAGGCAAAAGCAGAGACGCTGTAAAATACTGGCGCAAAGCTTTTGAGGAATCGCCGGATAACTTGACTATTTTAATCAATATTTTGCTGGGCATGCACTACGACACTAACATAACAAGCGAAGAAATATTTCTGGAGCATAAAAAATTAGGGGAAAAACTTGCAGTCAAGTTTCAGGGCGAGGCTGAAAAAATACGACTGGATTCTGATTTCGACAAAAGAAAAATAAGAGTAGGATATCTTTCACAAGACTTCAGAACACATTCAGTTGCTTATTTCCTTGAGGGAATCCTGTATTCTCATGATAGAAGCCGCTTTGAAATATTCTGCTATTCCAACTCCAGAACATGTGATGACACAACGATGCGCTTCAAGGGATTTGACTCAATATGGCGGGATACTGCTGATTTTACAGACGAGGAGCTTGACGCATGCATACGCAAAGACAAGATTGACATCCTCGTGGATCTCGGCGGCTGTACTTGCCCGCGCATTCAGATTTTTGCGCGGCGTCCCGCCCCTGTTCAAGTAACCTATCTCGGGTATGTAAACACGACAGGCCTGAAAACAATGGACTACCTATTTTCTGACGAAATCGCCGATCCGCCTGGCTCAGAGCGTTTTCACAGTGAGAAAATAGCGCGACTCAAGGGATGCTCTCTGTGCTATGCTCCGCTAGTCGATGCAATAGAACCAGCCATCCCTCCAGCCCTTAAGAATGGATACATGACATTCGGCTCATTCAACAACTATGCAAAAATGAATGACGAAGTAATTGAAACATGGGTCGAAATACTGAAAACCGCTCCAAATTCGAGACTGATTATAAAAAATAAATCAATGAACGACAATGGCGTGCGCATCGCTATCTGTGAACAATTTAAACAATTAGGCATTGAAAGCGATAGAGTTGAACTTCTCGGCTATGCGCATACCCCAGTGAGTCATATGTCGATTTATAATTACATCGACGTGGCTCTGGACACATTTCCTTTTAACGGAGTGACTACAACTTGTGAATCTCTCTGGATGGGAGTTCCCGTAATCACGCTTATGGGCGATCGATACTCGTCAAGAATAGCAGCCTCTATCCTCACGGCGGTGTCAATGAAACCGTTCATAGCACAAAGCAGGAAGGAGTATGTGGCAAAAGCTGTGTTTCAAACACAAAATCTGGAAATGTTGTCGCAACTGCGCAAAAACCTGCGCCCTTTGATGGCGTCTTCAAATCTTTGCGACATACAAGGCACAACGGCTCAAATCGAAGAGTTTTACATCTCATTTCTGAAAGAACGCAGAGATTTCGGCGGTTAATCCCATTTTTTTGAATATAAGGCTTTTAACTTAGGTCTGTTAAAGATATTTTGACTGAGGTGTTGACTGTTTCGCCTGGCTCTATTTCTTTTAGTGAACCTTTTTCGCGTTCTTTGGTCAGTCCTTCCGGGTGGCAGTTTGCCGGCTCTAGGCCCATCACGTATTCGCCCTGTCCCATTTGCTTCCATTGAATGAGGTTGGGCAATTCATTTTTTCTGTGCGAGACTGTCAATTTTATTCCAAGTTCTTTATTTGACATAGATATGGAGGCAAATCCGTATTGATCCTCAGGCAAATCATGATAGAAACACTGCTCTTCCCATCCATGGGTGGGCGGCAGGCATTTGTGCCAGTCTTTTATTCCGGTCTCCGCAATATCATCGCGTGGAACAACCTTGTGTTCAGGGGCTTCCAGGATTGAGCTTTCCGACAGCAGTGGATAGCCCAGATTTATGTGATAAAGCAACATCAGCGGCGAGGGCTTGGAGGCGCAATTTTCAATTGAGTCTTCTATGAGAATTTCATTTTTGCCAGCTGCAACGCTTATCTTTCGGGTCAATTCCAGATTTTCGCCGAACATTCTGGATTGACGCGCCACGCCTGTTATAGACAGGATATATTCGTCGTTGATCCATTTGCATGAGGACGCGCAGTTTTCTGCGGGCGTGTTTGACAGTCTGCCATGCAGACCGAATTCTTCGTCCTCTGCCGAAGATGGACTGCCTGCGTTGCGCAGGCCGCATCCGGTAAGCAGGCCGCCGCCCCAGTTGCGCAGCCAGCCCAGGCCTTGTGGGTCATAGTATGACGGGTGCGAGAAGCCGACTGGCGTTAGAAAAGCCAGAGGGACTCCCCTGAAGCTGGCTCGGCCAATATCCAAAGCCCGGTCAAGAAGAACTTCGAATTCCAAGCCGCTTCCGTTTGACACAATTGCCACTCTTGAGCCTTTTTCACGGCCATCGTCAAGCAGAACACGTCTGATGTCAGCTATTTGCTTTTGGGTAGCAACGTGTTTTGATTGAAAATATTTGCCTTGTTGAGAATATCCGTAATTCATTGCGCGCAACCTCGCTTGATTTATTTTATTTCATATCCGCAAAAGAACATGGCAAAAACAATAGAGCAAGGCTTATTTGCCGCCCAGCATCATTGTGAGAATGGCTTTTTGCACGTGAAGGCGATTTTCTGCTTGATCAAAGACAACTGATTGCGGCGATTCAAAAACTTCCTCTGTTATTTCCTCTCCGCGGTGCGCGGGCAGGCAGTGAAGGATTTTGGCTTCAGTTGAAGCGCGCTCTAGCAGTTCTGCATTCATTTGGTATGGCTTAAATTCTTTCAAGCGTTCTTTTGCTTCTTCTTCAAAGCCCATGCTGACCCATACGTCAGTGTAAAGGTAATCCGCATTTTCAACGGCTTTTAGTGGATCGATTTCCCATTCCGCGGAGCCATCGCCAATATTGCGAGCCATTAACTCTTCACTTGGCTTGAATTTTTCAGGGGCTGCCACTTTCAAGTGCATGCCCGCAAATTTAGCGGCCAGAATCAATGAATTGGCCATATTGCTGGCGCCGTCGCCGAGGTAGGCTATCTTTATTCCAGAGAGCTTCTCGCTGAATTCATAAATAGTGAAAAGGTCTGACAAAATCTGACAGGGATGGAACTCATCAGTTAAGGCGTTTATCACCGGAATATGCGAATGCTTTGCAAACTCCACAACATCTGCGTGCTTGTGGGTTCTTATCACAATGCCGTGCAAATAACGGCTTAATACGCGAGCGGTGTCCGCTATAGTTTCTCCTCGGCCCACCTGCATCTTTGCCTGATCCAGATAAATTGCGTTGCCGCCCAGTTCATTGATTCCAACTTCAAAAGAAATCCTGGTGCGAGTTGATGATTTGGAAAAGATCATGCCTATGCTTTTCCCGGCCAGTGGCTTGTTCTCGCATTTTTGTCTGTTTTTCTTGTATTCGCTGGCAAGCTTGAACATTAGATCCAGGTCATGCCTTGTAATTCCTTCAATTGTCAACAAATCTTGATGCATTAGTGTCCCCTGGTTTTATTTTGATGTTTCATTTGAGGTTTTCAGTTTAGTCAGCGCAACCTCTATTATATCAAGCGCAAGGTCGGTTTCTTGTTCTGTTATGGTCAAAGGAGGCAGCAGCCGCAATACGTTCTCACCTGCTGTAAGGGCTATAAGTCCGTTCTCCTGAAGCGTCGGCAACAATTCATTGGCGTTGCCGTCCAGGACTATTCCAATCATCAGGCCGCGGCAACGAATATCTTTGACGAAGTCATGTTTGTCTTTAAGCTTTAGCAATTTTCCTTCTATATATTGAGCTTGCTTCCGGCAGTTTTCTAGAATCTTCTCATTATCCATGGCGTCAATGACTGCGCATGAGGCGGCGCATGCCAGAGGGGTGCCGCCAAATGTGCTGGCATGAGTTCCGACTGTCAATGTTTCGGATAAAGCGCGTTTGACAATAAACGCGCCTATCGGAAAGCCGTTGCCCAGAGCTTTTGCCAGAGAAAAAGCATCCGGCTCGATTCCGTATCCTTGCCACGCATAAAAATATCCTGTGCGTCCCATTCCGCATTGGACTTCGTCAAACATCAGCAATATTTCTTTTTTATTGCATAACTCGCGCAATTCTTTAAGATATTCGGCCTTTGCCGGAATAATTCCGCCTTCGCCTTGCACTGGCTCAAGCAGGATGGCGGCTGTCTTTTCATTTATGGCGTTTTTTGCCGCGTCTATATCATTAAAAGGAATAAATTTAAATCCTGGCATGTCGGGCGCGAATCCTTTGCGGTACTTTGCGCGTCCTGTTGCGGCGAGTGTTGCCAGAGTTCTGCCGTGGAAGGAATCTTCCATTGTTATTATTTCTGACTTGCCTTTGTCTGAACCCCATTTTCTGGCGAATTTGATCAGTCCTTCATTGGCTTCGGCTCCGCTGTTTGCAAAAAAGGCTGTTCCGTCAAACCCGTGCCGGACGAGCTTTTCCGCCAGTCTGGGCTGATTCTCATTCATATAAAGATTGGACACGTGCATCAGCTTGGCGGACTGTTCCTGTATGGCTTTTGTCACAGCCGGATGGCAATGCCCCAGATTGCAAACGCTTATGCCTGACCCGAAATCCAGATAACGTTTGCCTGCCTGATCCCAGACGTATGAGCCTTCGCCTTTCACAAGCAAAAGTTTGGGCTGATAAGTAGGCATAACATATTTTTTCTGAGAATCAAACACTTCGTTATATTGCATCGCTTTCACCAATTATGTTTATTTTTTAGGAAAAAAGAAAAAATTAATGTAGACGCATTGCGAAAAAAAACAAATTTAAGCAAGAAAAAAGATGGTGTTATAAAAATCCCACGTAGACGGGTTTGCCTACTGTGATTGTGCGGCCCGTGAATTCAAGCAGGCCTGAATCCTTATCAATTTTGAACAATGCCAAATTGTCGGCATCCTGATTTGCAACAATGCAATAGCGGCCTGTGGGGTCAATATTGAAATGGCGCGGAGTTTTAATGTGTTCCTGTTGAAAGCCCGCGATTTTTAGCGTGCCGTCTTGAGGATTGACAGTGAAAACAGCAATCGAGTCATGCCCCCTGTTGGAAGCATAGAGAAATCTGCCGTTTGGATGCAGACGCACTTCAGCGCACCATGTTGTGCCTTTGAAGTCAAGCGGGCAGGCCGTGATGTTCTGCCGTATGGTCAATGAGCCTGTGTCTGGATTGCGAGCTAGAACAGTAAGTGTTGAATCAAGTTCATTGATCACGTACGCAATCCTGCCGTCAGCGCTGAAAGTCATGTGTCGGGGCCCGGCCCCTGCTTTAAGGACGGCTTCCGGGGATGGGGCCGGAGTCAATTTGCCGGATGCCGAATCCAAAGTGTAGATCAATATTTTATCGAGTCCGAGATCGGCCGCATATACATGTCTGCCGTCTGGCGACTGGTTGATGCTGTGGGCGTGGGGCCCTTTCTGGCGACGCTGGTCGGCGCCGCGCCCTTCATGCTGTATTGCCGAAGATGGTTCTTGCGCAGTGACTCCGTCATTATTTACAGGAATTACTGCCACACTGCCACTGCTGTAATTAGCCACCATCAGATTGCGGCCGGCAGCGTCCATGCTTAAATGGCATGGGCCTTTTCCTTTGGTAGACGATTCACTGATGAGGCGCAGTTTTTTGCTGTTCTTCTGTATTTCAAAGGCGCGTATTTTGCCGGGATTGCCTTCTGCTGTCGCATAGAGAAATTTGCCGTCGGGCCGGAATGCCAGAAAACTTGGGTCAGGGGATTCGGCGGCGAGTTCAGGCTCCGAAAGGGCGCCCGAAGCTGAGTCAAAAGACGCGTGATAAATCCCCTTTGATGAGGATTTTTTTGTATAGGTTCCAATATAAACGTCAAACACCTGCGCTGAAGCGTCTTGAATAGTCATAATAAATAAAACCATATTTAATAATTTAAACATCACTGCTATCCGGTGAAAATTAAAGGAGTCTCTGCTCATGTTGGAATACAATACGATCTTTCAATCATTTTTCAATTTCATGCCGAGGTATAATAAGGCAACGGCTCCGCCAAACGTTTTAAAACCAAGAAAAACGGCGGCTGAGTGATTGTCAATATTTCTTCAGTGTCGCGAAGCGGAAACTTTGGACAGACAAATTCTTCGGCGGCAAAAGCTGGCGTTTTATGCAATGACTGTTGCTTGGAGCAAAGAGTTGGCAAGGCATAAAAATACGCGGCGGCGCAATTTCGGATATGTCAACATGGAGATGACAGCCTGGCGCAGCCGGAGTGACGTCAGCTTTGATTTTTCTCGAGGCGGCATTTTCCTTTCGCTTCTTTGATCGATAAATCATTGAATTCAGTCAACTTTTTGTTGAGTTTTTGCCAATCATCAGACAAGACGTTGAAATATTCATTTATTGCTTGAATATTTTCCTCTGTAAGGGACGTTGTTTCAATTTTCTCCGCTGTTTTTGAAAATTGTCCAGCATTGAGATGGGCAGACATCCCTTTTAAATAATGTGCCTTTTGGGATATGGCTCCAAAATCACCACATGCTATTGCCAATTTCAATTCTTCCATTTCATGCGGAGTTTTGTCTATAAAAATAGAAGCCAAGCCTTTTGCGCACTCATAATTGTTTTTTAAGTTTTTCAAAAATTTCTTTTCATTGAACACTCTTTTTTCCCCGCGTCTAATGTCGCAAATGCAGTTCTTTTTTTCCTTTTGAGAATTATTATTATCCAAATAATTTTCAAGTATGGAATGCAATGCGTCTTTCTCTATAGGCTTCAGCAAAAAATCATTCATTCCGGCATCCAGGCAACTTTGCATTTCACTCTCTAAAGAAAGGGCGCTAAAAGCAATAATTGGGATAGAAGAGGAATATTCTTTTCTTATTATTCTGGTTGTTTCAGTTCCGCTTATGCCTGGCATATCTCTGTCCATGAAAATTATATCGCAAAAAAAGTTGTCGCTTAGCATCTTTAGCGCTTCTTTTCCCGAAATGGCAAAATGGGCTTCGCAACCGACTTCATTCAGATAAAAGCGGAGGATTCCCTGATTAATTGGGTTGTCCTCCACAACCAAGGCGCGAGGAGGATTGTCCTGATCAAAAATAAGGTCAATATTTATTTGTTCCTTTTTGCCTTTCGTCGTGGTCGGCAGATCCAATATAAACGAAAAGGAGCTGCCTTTCCCCTCTTCGCTTTTTACTATTATTCTGCTTTCCATTTTTTTTGCCAGCTCACTGCATATTGACAACCCCAGACCTGTTCCGCCGAATTTTCTGGCAGTTGAATTTTCCGCCTGAGAATACTCGTTAAAAATATTGACATTTGCGGACACGGGTATCCCGCAACCCGTATCTTTAATTTCAAATGCTATAGAGAAACTTTCAGAATGCCTATTATTCACAATTGCATTTAATGTGATGCTCCCTTCATCTGTGAATTTCAGGGCGTTGCTTAGGAGGTTTAAGATTATTTGTCTGACACGAAGCGGGTCGCACAATAAAAGCTCCGGAATTTCTCTGTCGAAATAACATAGGAACTCAATATTCCTTTTTTTGCACTGATTTTTAATAGAGTTAGAAATATCCAAAAGCATAGCTTTCAAGTCTACGGGCATTATTTCCAGCTCAAGTTTGCCCGATTCTATTTTAGACAAGTCCAACACATTGCTTGCCATCTTTTTTAACATATTTCCCGAAGAAATCAAACTGTCGACATGCTCTTGTTGAGAGCTGTCCAAATCGGTGCTGTTCAGCATTTCAATTTCTCCGAGCATCACAGTGAGAGGCGTTCTTATCTCATGGTTCATTTTTGCAAAAAAATCGCTTTTAGCTTTGTTGGCGGCATTTGCTTTTTTAGCCATTTCCTTGAGATTGAAATTATTCTTTTCCAGTTCCTGCGCCATAATGCTTATCCTGTCATAAGCGTTTTCCAGAAGATTATTGGCTGTTTGGAGGTCTTTCTGAGATTTAGTCAATTTTTTTGTTCTTTCTTCCACTACCTGTTCAAGGCTTTCCTGAGCTTGGTTGGATTTTAGCTGGAGCTCCTTTAGCATGTGAGCTCGTTTTACAGTTTCTTTTAATTGAATGCTATTTAGCGGTTTGCTAAGAAAATGGCCTACGCCGCACTGAAAGCATCGCTTGATTGTGTTGTTGTCGCCGTGGGCAGTAACTGCAATAACTTCATACGGATCGCTAAATTGGGGCTTTATTTTTTCAAGGAAAGCAAAACCATCCATGACAGGCATTTGTATGTCAGTTAAAATAACAGAAAACTGCTGGTTCTCTAAAATCTCTAACGCTTCTTTTCCATTATTAGCTACACAAATGCTGAAATCTTCCTTTTCCAATGTGCGCCTTGCCATTTCTTGAACAATTATGTTGTCATCAATTATCAGAGCTGATTTTTTCAGCATTTCTTTATCTGCGCGAAGATTCATGGCGGCCTCTTTTGCAAACTTGCGGATTATTTTATGATTGTGCCAATCAAAACGAAACCATTGTCGACTTTAAAAGGATAAAGCTTCATGCCTTCATCATAGACGACACTGTCAGAAATTCCAGTTTCAGGCAACCCCAATTCACATATCTGGCCTTCTCCAAGGTGGAGTCCCATAAATTGTCCTGCAATGGTGTTTGCTAGTTCAGCGATCACATCAAGCATAACTTTTTCGTTCACTTTTGTGTCCTCAAGGGAATACATATTTTGAGATATCTCTTTGATGAAATGATCCGGCATTGAAATGGAAAGTTTTCCATTGCATGGCGATTTGATCGTCACGCACCCCCAATAAAATTTTAAGCCTTCCACTTTTGAGAAGGTCATATCCTCAAAGGTGCGGGACGTCGCGTTGAAGATTGATGTTCTTATGTCATGGCAGTTGTTTTCAGTCTGCATTTTTATTCTCCCCGAAAATATTGTCAACAAAAGGCATAAGGCTTGTCGGAGAGATGGGCTTTTTTAGAACAGCATGCGCGCCATTTTTGAGCAATTTGCTTTCCAACGCAGGATTTCCGGCGCTGCTTATTATGAAGACTAAAATACCTTTATGCTTTTGAGATGCTTTGATTTTTTCAAGCAATTCCATTCCGTTCATTTTGGGCATTGTATAATCTGAAAACACAACATCCGGGTTTAAGCTCTTAATTTCCTCAAGAGCTTCCAGGCCGTTACAGGCCTCAATGAACTTGGTCTCTTGCCTTGCTGATATTTCAATGCAACGCCTTATAAACATCCTTGCCGTTGAAGAGTCGTCAACGATAAGTATTCTTTTCATTTTTGATCCTCGGATTAAAAGTTTAAAGCTTCTTTGACTATGTTGTATTCATTGTCAGCAATCATAATAAAATTGGGAATGTCATTGCCTGAAATATCAAAATAGTTCTCATATTCCTTGCATATTTCATATTGCAGACAGTCCGACCCCGTTCCCGCTCCATTCATCATTGAGAGAATATCGCCAAGATGAACGGCAAAGCATAACGGGGCAAATTCTGCCTCCGCTCCAGATGGCGCGTGATGAAGTTTAATGGCATATCTGTAATAATCCGGCAGTTTCCAATGTATGGCTAAAGCTTCGCCAACTTCACAGTGGTCAAATCCCAGGATGTCGCGTTCCGCTTCCAAATAGTTTGAATATTTATGTTCCAAAATTCCGCTCACTATTTTTTCTGATGTTCCGCTAAGCATTGACGATATCACGGATTTCCCAATGTCATGAAGAATCCCCGCGGTATAGACTATGTTTGAATTTATTGGCGTTTTTGAGTTCTTGCTTACAATTTTAGCCGCAATGGCCGTCATCAGGCAGTGCAGCCATAGTTCGCCTTTAGGGCTTTCGTAGCCTTCTAGTTTTTTGTTGAAAAATTGATTTGCGCACGTGGACAGAGCAGTGTTGACTATCATTTTTTCGCCCAAATATGATATTGCCATGTTAATTGATATTATCGGGCGCGCCGGGCTGATGGCCGCAGAGTTGGACACTCTCAGCACGTTGGCGGTCAACACAGAGTCGCATTCCACTATTTTTACAATTTCGCTCAAAGAATAGTCCTCCTTGGAGGTTATTCTCAAAATCTGCAAAACGCATTGAGATAAAGGAGATGTCTCTTTTATTTTTTTTAAAATCTCCTTAGACAAGCTCACTTTTTTCTCCATATAATATATAGCTTTGGTTAAGATATTCTTTCAATCAGCTCCGTTAATGAGTCAGACTCTACAGGTTTTGCCAGAAACCAGGTGACGCCAAGCTCAAGTAAATTGTATATATCCCGGCAACTGACCATGCCTGATATCATTATTATGGGCAACTCTTTCCATTTTCTGCTTCTTCTAATTTTTTTAACAACTTCTTTTCCTGTCATTGTCGGCATAATTACATCTGTGACAAGCAGCCTTATGTTTTTATCTTTTTCAAGTATTTTTAAAACGTCCTTTCCTGTTTCCGCCTCTATTGCCTTATGGCCTGCATTTGTGATAATTGCGCTTAAAAACTTTCGGGTAAGCTCATCGTCATCAGCTATTATAATTTTCATCAGAACCCCTGTTGTTAAACTATTTGTAAATTTATAAATTCCAGTCCCCTTTTCCAGGGCAATGAATTCCCACCGCCCCAGTTTTAACATAAACGGAAACAGTTCTGCTGATATTGCCTCCGGTGTCTTCTGCCACCACTCCGGTCCCATTCTTCCAAAGTATTTTCTTGACAGCCAGAATATTTCTCTTCCCTATTTCAAACACTGAAACCGAGCTTGCCTTCAATACATTTGCTCCGCCGATTATTTTTACGTAATATTTCCTTATGTCTTTTCCTGCTCCAACATCTTTCATGTTTTTAAAAAGGGCTGGTATTCCAGTATCCGCAAAATATCCAGGCCTTTGTTCGCGCTTTTCTTTGTTCAAGCTGGAATCCGGCAGGGCAATATGAACCATGCCGACTGTTTTTGTCTCTGGATCAAGCATAATAACGGCAACGCATGATCCGAGGGCCATCGTTTTAATGATGCCGCCTTGAGCTCCCGATGCTCCGTAATCTCCAATTCCAAGCATTATAGTGTTCATAGATTTTATATTTAAGCGTTGTTTATTAATTCTATTACTCTTTTTGCGATATTCCCCAATGGCTTCAATTCTTCAGCTCCGCCTCTTTCCCATGCTGCTTTGGGCATCCCGAAAACAACAGAGCTTGCTTCATCCTGCGCCAAAGTCCTAGCTCCTGCTTCGCGCATGTTTTTTAAGGCGTCGGCCCCGTCGGCCCCCATGCCTGTCAATATTACGCCAACTGCGTTTGCCCCTGCATTCTCGGCGACCGAATTCATTAAAACTTCCACTGAAGGACAGTGCCCATTGACCAACTCGCCACGTTTGGTTTCCACGTAATATTCGCCGCCTGACCGGCGTACTTTCATATGATAGCCGCCGGGGGCCAGTAGTATTTTCCCAGGCATGATCCTGTCGCCATTTTCCGCTTCCTTAGCGCTCATTGCGCACAAGTCATTGAGTCTGTCGGCAAACATTTTGGTAAAACCGGCGGGCATATGTTGGACTATCACCACTCCAGGCATCATTTGCGGAAATCTGGTCACTACTTCTTTTATCGCCTCAGTGCCGCCAGTGGAAGCTCCAATTGCCACAATTTTGTCCGTTGTTTTAGCAAGTGCCTTGCATTTAATCACATTGGCCGGAGAACGTGAGCTTTTTTTTCTTTTCCAATGAGACACGTTTGCAATTGACGCCGATTTGACTTTTTCCCTTAGCTCCGCAAGCATTGCATTTAATCCCCTGGCGATATCAGTGGAAGGCTTCGAAACAAAATCAACGGCTCCTGCCTGAAGCGCATCAAAGGTTATTTTTTTGCCTCTTTCAGTAAGAGAGCTAACCATGACCACCGGCAACGGATATTGCGGCATAAGTCTTTTTAAAAATTCAACTCCGTCCATCTTGGGCATTTCCACATCCAAAGTGAGCACGTCTGGCCTGAGCCGCAATATTTGGTCCTTTGCCGCATAAGGGTCGGTGGCTGTTCCCACAACCTCTATTTCAGGGTCCAAGGCAAGCCCTTTGGCGAGTATTTCTCTGACCATGGCCATATCGTCAATGACCAACACTTTTATTCTTTTTCGCATATAACACTTGCTCTTTCCATCTTATCTTGTTTTCTTATAGACTGCCGGCATTATGTATTCATAGAGACAATCGTTTCTGCCCAGAGTCTCAGAATGGCCAATAAACAAATATCCGTCAGCCTCAGTGGCATGGTAGAAGCGGCTCACAAGTTTTTTGCGCACGTTGTTGTCAAAATATATCATTACGTTTCGGCAAAAGACTGCCTGAAATGGCTTTTTAAAAGGAAACTGAGGATTCATCAGATTAAACCTTCTGAAGGTAACTTCTTTTCTCAACTCATCCGATACTTTCCATGTGCCTGCAGTATGCCTGATGAAATATTTATTTCTCAACGCCAGGGGCATTTTTTTTAATTTTTCATCAGTGTAGACCCCTTGCTGCGCAAAATTCAAAGCTCTTTCTGAGATATCCGTAGCCAATACGCCTCCACTCCAACTTTTATATTCTTTTCCAAAAAATTCCAACATGCAAATAACCAGTGAGTATGCTTCTTCACCCGTGGCGCATCCAGCACACCATACTCTTATGTCCCTGGAGTTGTTATTTTCCAAAGCTTGAGCAATGCCCGGCATGACAGACTGCGTCAAATAGTCAAAATGTTTTTCTTCCCTGAAAAAATAAGTGTGATTTGTCGATATCTTATTTATCAACTCAGAAATAGACTGGGATGTTTTGTCATCCTGCAGGCATTGCAAGTATTCTTTAAAATTTTTAAATCCCCTGGAGTGCAAAACTTTTTGAAGGCGCCCATTGACCAAATTCTTTTTGGAGTCACTTAAATTTATTCCGAATCTGTCATATATAAGCTCTCTTAGTTTTTTAAATTCTTCTGTTGTTATTTTTATGACCATAGTTCCAGCGCCTTATCTTTTTAACGATTTCAATAGAGCTCCCACGTCAGTGATCAAGCTGACTTCTCCATTGCCTAATACTGTGCATCCGGAGACACCCCTGACATTTCCCAAGTATGAATCCAGCCCCTTGATTACAACTTCCTGCTGACCAATTATTTCATCCACAAAAAGGGCGGCCGGGATTGAGTCGGACTCAACAATAACCAGGATTCCTTTTTCTATTTGAGTTGCTTCTGTGTTTCTGGTGTACAATTCATGCATCCTTAAAATTGGGATGATTTCATTTCTTACCCTGACGCATTCATTGCCATCCGGCGTTCTGGTTACCTTGTCGGCGTCAATGCGAATAGATTCGCGGATGGACAAAAGCGGAATTGTGTATTGGCTTGAGCCAACCCTTACAAGCATGCCGTCAATAATAGCCAATGTCAGCGGAATATGCAGCACTACTGTCGTCCCTTCGCCTGGAGCGCTTTTCAAGCTGATTCTTCCGTTTAGATTCTCTATATTTTTCTTGACAACATCCATCCCGACGCCGCGCCCGGAAATGTCTGTAATTTCAGCGGCGGTTGAAAAGCCTGGCTCAAATATAAGCTTGAAGGCATCTTCGTCCGACAAGCTTTTGCCATCTCCTTCTATCAAGTCGCGTTCTTGCGCTTTTTTTAGTATTTTATTGCGATCCAAACCTTTTCCATCATCTTTTATTGTTATCCATACTTCGCCGCCTTCATGCTTGGCTTCAAGAGTTATTGCCCCACTTTCTTCTTTTCCATTCGCCAGCCGCTCTTTGGACGACTCCAAGCCATGGTCTACGGAGTTTCTTATGATATGGACTATGGGGTCGCCGATTTCCTCTATAACATTTTTATCCACTTCAGTTTCTTCGCCAATTATTTCAATTTCAGCTTTTTTTTCGGATTTTCTAGCAAGATCATGAACCAGCCTTATCATCTTTTTGAACGTGGAGGCAAGTGGCACCATTCTTACAGACATAGCCACATCCTGAAGCTCAGAAGAAACTCTCTGAAGATGGTGAATGCTTCGTTCAAGGTTTTCATCTTCAAGATCGGTTATGAGCGGATTTTTCAAAACCATTGATTCGGCAATAACAAGCTCCCCCACCAGATTTATAAGAGTGTCCAGCTTGTTTACATCCACTCTTATGTCTCGTCTTGAAAACTTTTTGCCATTCTCTTGTTTCTTCATCAAATTCGGCTTCTGCTTTGGCAACTCAGTTTGTTCTTTTGAAGTTGGAGCGCTATCGCTTTTTTCCTCTTTGGCATTGCTTGCGCCTTTCTCGTCGATCAATTCATAAAGAAACTCCTTCATCAAGGCGCAGTTCTCTATTTTCTTCTCGCCATCCATGTTGAATTGCTTCAATCCTTCGCGCAAAACATCAATGGTTTGAAGGAGAATGTCAATGGCTTGGTCTGTCGCTTCCTCAAGGTCATTGCGCATTGTGTCCAGCACGTTTTCCAATGCGTGGCTCAAGCTTTCAAGATCTTCCAGCTGCATGAAGCCGCAATTGCCCTTAAAGCTGTGTATGCACCTGAAAGCTTCCTCTATTAATTCTTTTTTATTGCCTTTGTCTTCTTTCTCTATTTTCAACAAGCACTGTTCGGCGCTGTCGATGATCTCGATGGATTCCTGAGAAAACCTTGAGGCCATTTCAGGGGTTATGTCAAGCTCCAGGCTGTCATTGTTGCCTTCGGCCCCAGTCTCCATCTCTGGCAATTCTATTTGAGGCTCTTCTCTTTTTTCAGTTGCCTGTATTGCTTCCAAAAGAAATATGCCGGCTTCTTTTTTCAGTTCCTCAAATCCTTTGTCATGAAATTCGTGGGCAACCGAATCCAGCATTTGCCTCAATACGTCGACGGTTCTAAGCAAAACGTCAAGGTAATAAGAGGTCATTGACAACTTTTTAAATCTGAAAGCGTCGAGCAAAGTCTCCGCATGATGAGTGACTTCCGACATATTATCGAGTCGAAGAAACCCCGCTGAGCCTTTGATGGAATGAAATACCCTGAAAATTCTGTTGACAGTCTCCTTGTGCGCCGCTTCCGCCCCGTTTGTTTTTTTTAGGTCTATAAAAAGCGGCTCAATATCGTCAAGCAGATCAGTGCTTTCCGTTACAAACGCTTCTATTAATTCAATGTCTTCAGAATAATCGCTCACTTGTCCTCCTTGCCCGCATGAAAATTTTAGATTGGCAGACAGCGCTTAGGCTGTCTGCCAATTTGGGATTGATAATTCAATATTTCCCAAATTCATCATCATCCAAAGATATGATTTCTTCCTCTATCTTGACTGGAGAAACAGCTCTCTTGCCCGAGCCTCCGCCCCATCCGCCAGGTTCTGGGTTTGAGAGTTTTTTCAGGCGATTGGGCGGCATTGCTGTTGTTTTTCGCGAGCCCTTGGTCAGCATAAATTGTCCAACGAGCTCTTGCAGTTGGATTGCTTGGCTGGATAATTCTTCCGCCGCCGAAGCCGTCTCTTCCGCATTGGCTGTATTCTGTTGGGTCACCTGATCCACTTGTTCCAAGCCCTGGCCTATTTGCGTCACTCCTTGAGCTTGCTCGCTTGACGCCGCAGCGATCTCTCCTGAGATATCTGTTACTTTTACAATATTGTTGACTATTTCTTCAAACGACTCAGAAGTTTTCTTCGCGACAACAAGGCCCTTTTCTACCTTTTGGCCTGAAGCTTCAATCATTTCCGCCGTTTCTTTTGCAGCCTTGGCGCTTCTTCCCGCCAAGTTTCGAACTTCGTCCGCCACAACGGCAAAGCCCTTGCCGTGCCGCCCGGCCCGAGCCGCTTCGACCGCCGCGTTTAGGGCCAGCAGATTTGTCTGGAATGCTATGTCGTCTATTACTTTGTTTACTTTTGCTATTTGCTGGCTTGATGCATTTATATCGTTCATTGCTTCAACCATGTTTTTCATTTCCTGGTCGCCCTGTTCGGCTGCTCCTCTTGCG